>NZ_JACCBK010000001.1:3831060-4150316 GCF_013409875.1 Cellulomonas oligotrophica | reverse complement strand
GGTGAACCCGCCGATGCGGACCCAGTTCATGTTCCCGCCCTCGCCCATGCCGAGGCCGGGGACGAACACGAGCATCTGGAACGCGACCGCGACGGCAAGAGCCGGCCAGGCGACGGCCTTGTACAGCCGCACCGGCAGCCGCGAGGCCACGAGCAGCACGGGCAGGCCGATGAGCGCGTACTGCGCCTGGTTGAGGAAGACGGCGTAGGGCGAGTCCCCCGCCGCGAGCGACTCCACGCTCGACGACGAGAGCACGAACACCAGCCCGACGACGACGAGCAGCGTCGTGGTCGAGGCCATCACGTAGTAGGACGTGACGACGGAGTTCCACGCGCCGAGCAGGCGCGAGCGCTCCGCCCAGCTGCCCCGGGGCGCGTCGGTGCCCGGCGTGCGCACGGCTGCCGCGGTCACGACGTCTCCTGCGCGGCGCGCACGGCGGCCGCGAAGGCGTCGCCGCGGTGGGCGTACGAGGTGAACTGGTCCATCGAGGCGCAGGCCGGGGCGAGGAGCACGGTGACGGGCGCCGCGGGCGTGCTGCCGGGCGCACCGGCGGCGAGCCGGCGCGCCGCGGCCACCGCGCGGGTCATCACCGCCTCAGTGTCACCGGCGTCGACCTCGACCACGGTGACGTCGGGCGCGTGTCGGGCCAGGGCCTCGCGCAGCGGCGCCCGGTCGACGCCGATGAGCACGACGCCGCGCAGCCTTTCGCGGCGGGTGCGGACCAGCTCGTCGAACGTCGCCCCCTTGGCCAGGCCCCCGGCGACCCAGACGACCGAGCGCTCGCCGAACGCGGCGAGCGACGCGGCTGCCGCGTGGGCGTTGGTGGCCTTGGAGTCGTCGACGTACGCGACGTCGTCGACGCGGCCGACGGTGACGATCCGGTGCGCGCCGGGCGCGAAGGCACGCAGGCCCTCGCGCACGTGCGCGGGCTCCACGCCGTGGGCCAGCGCGAGCGCGGCGGCCGCCAGCGCGTCCTGCACGACGTGCGGGGGCACCTGCCCGTCGGGGCCCGCGAGGCGGGCGAGGTCGTCGAGGGTGCCGAGCTCGGCCGCGTGCGTGTGCCGCAGGCGGGCGAAGCCGCGGTCGACGAGCACGTCCTCGACGACGCCGACCTGCCCGACCCCGGGCGAGCCGAGCGTGAAGCCGACCGCGACGGCCCCGTCGACGACGTCGGCCTCGCGCACGAGGGCCTCGGTGCGCGGGTCGGCCGCGTTGTACACGCACGCCACCTGCGCGTGCTCGTAGACGCGCCCCTTGTCCGCCGCGTAGGCGTCCAGCGACCCGTGCCAGTCCAGGTGGTCGGCCGCGACGTTGAGCACCGCGGCGGCCTGCGCCGACATCGACGTCGTGTGGTGCAGCTGGAACGACGACAGCTCGACGGCGAGCACGTCGAGGGACGGGTCGACCGCGGCCTGCACGACGGGCGTGCCGACGTTGCCGACGGCGAGCGTGTGCCGGCCCGCGGCCCGCAGGATCGACTCGAGCATGCCCACGGTCGTGGTCTTGCCGTTGGTTCCGGTCACGGCGAGCCAGGGGGCCGGGCCGGACCCGTCGGTGCGCGGCGCGCGCAGGCGCCACGCGAGCTCGACCTCGCTCCACACGGGGACGCCCCGCGCGCGTGCCGCGGCGAGCACCTCGTGGTGGGGCGGCAGCCCCGGTGAGGCGACGACGAGCTCGGCGCCCCGCAGGTCGGGGCCGAGGGCCGCGAGGTCGTGGGCGTGCGCGTCGTCGGCACGGTCGTCGAACGTCACGACCGCCGCTCCGCGGTCGGTGAGCGCCTGCGCGGCGGCGCGCCCGCTGATCCCCAGCCCGGCGACGAGGACCGCACGGCCCTCGAGCGCGACGGGCGGCGTCGAGGCGCCCACTACTGCGCCACCCACTCGGCGTAGAAGATCCCGACGCCGAGCGCGACGAACAGCCCGGCGATGATCCAGAACCGGATGACGATCGTCACCTCGCCCCACCCCGACAGCTCGAAGTGGTGGTGCAGCGGCGCCATCTTGAACACGCGCTTGCCGGTCATCTTGAAGAAGCCGATCTGGATGACGTCCGAGAGCACGATGAGCACGAACATCCCGCCGATGATCGCGGCGAGGATCTCGGTGCGCGTGAGGATCGACAGGCCCGCGAGCGCGCCGCCGAGCGCGAGGGAGCCGGTGTCGCCCATGAAGATCTTCGCCGGGCTCGCGTTCCACCACAGGAACCCGAACAGGGCGCCGGTGATGGCCGCCGCGACGACGGCCAGGTCGAGCGGGTCGCGGGTCTCGTAGCACCGCGGGCCCGCGGTGGTCACGGACTGGCACCACTGGTTGAACTGCCAGACGCCGACGATGACGTACGCGCCGAACACCACGAGCGAGACGCCCGTGGCCAGGCCGTCGAGGCCGTCGGTGAGGTTGACGCCGTTGGACCACGCGGTGATGAGGAAGTTCGCCCACACCACGAAGAGGATCAGGCCGACCGTCGCGCCCGCGAAGGCGAGGTCGAGGTCGGTGTCGCGGATGAACGAGATCCGCGTGGAGGCGGGCGTGCGGAACTGGTCGTTCGGGAACTGCAGCGCCAGCACGGAGAACGTGATGCCGACGAGGCCCTGGCCGACGATCTTGGCCCGGGCGCTGAGCCCGAGGCTGCGCTGCCGGGAGATCTTGATGAAGTCGTCGAGGAAGCCCACGACGCCGAGGCCGGTCATGAGGAAGAGCGCCAGGACGGCCGAGGCGCTCGGCGGGGTCCGGGTGATGAGCAGCGCGGCGGCCCAGCCCAGCAGCGTCGCGCCGATGATGACGACGCCGCCCATGGTGGGCGTGCCGCGCTTGGTGAAGTGCGCGGTCGGCCCGTCCTGACGGATGAACTGCCCGTACTGGCGGTGCACGAGGAACCGGATGAACAGGGGCGTGCCGAGGAGCGCGACGAGCATCGACGCGCCGCCGGCGAGCAGGACGGCGATCACGCGTCGCCCTCCACGAGCGCGTCGCCGAGGCGCCACAGCCCGGCGCCGTACGACGACTTGACCAGGACGACGTCGCCCGGGCGCAGCTCGTCGCGCAGGAACGCCTCGGCGGCCGCGACGTCGTCGGCGAGCACGACCTCGTCACCCCACGAGCCCTCGTGGTTCGCACCGTCGCGGATCGCCCGCGCGCCCTCGCCGACGACGACCGTGAGGGCGACGTTGAGGCGGACGACGAGGCGTCCGATCGCGTCGTGCGCGGTGCGGGCGTCGTCGCCGAGCTCGAGCATCTCGCCGAGCACGGCGACCGAGCGCCGGTCGCGCCCCGCCAGCACGGCCAGGGCCTTGAGGGCGGCGCGCATCGAGTCGGGGTTCGCGTTGTACGAGTCGTCGATCACGGTGACGCCGTCCGGGCGGTCGACCACGTGCATGCGGTGCGGGCTGAGCGCGTCGGCGGCCGCGAGGCCCTCGGCGACGGTGGCCAGCGGCAGCCCCACGGCCATCGCCGTCGCGGCCGCGGCGAGCGCGTTGTGCACGTGGTGCTCGCCGACGAGCCGCAGCGTCACCGGGGCGTCCTGCACCGGGCCGTCGACGGGCGCGTGGCGCAGCGTGAAGGACGCGCGCCCCGCCCGGTCGAGCGTGACGTCGACGGCGCGCACGTGGGCGCCGTCGGACTGGCCGAAGAGCACGACCTCGCCGGGGGCGAGGGCGGCCATCGCGCGCACGCGCAGGTCGTCGGCGTTGAGCACCGCGACGCCGTCGGGCAGCAGGCCCTGGACGATCTCGGACTTCGCCCGGGCGACCGCCTCGATGCCGCCGAACCCGCCGAGGTGCGCCTGCCCCACGACCAGCACCGTCGAGACGTCGGGCGGGGCGATCCGCGTGAGGTACGTCAGGTGGCCGGGCCCGCTGGCCCCCATCTCGAGGACCAGGAAGCGGGTCTGCTCGTCGGCGCGCAGCACCGTCAGCGGCAGCCCGATCTCGTTGTTGAAGGACCGCACCGGGGCGACCGTCGGGCCGACGGCGCCGCACACCTGCGCGAGCAGGTCCTTGGTCGTCGTCTTGCCGACCGAGCCGGTCACGCCCACGACGCGCAGACCGCTGCCGCCGGGGGCCGTCGCCGCCTCGCGCAGGCGCACGAGCACCGCGGCCGCCAGGACGCCGAGCGCGACCTCGACGTCCGGCACCACGACCACGGGCAGGTCGGCGCCGTCGGTGCCCGTCAGCGGGCGCGCGGCCAGCACGAGCGCCGCACCCGCGGCCACCGCGACGGGCGCGAAGTCGTGCCCGTCGACGTGCTCGCCGGGCAGGGCCACGAACAGCCCGCCCGGCTCGACCTCGCGCGAGTCGGTGACGACCGCACCGGCCACGACCGTGCGGGGGTCGACCGCGGACAGGGCTCCGCCCGTCGCGGCCGCGATCTCGGCCGCCGTCAGCGCGATCACGCGAGCTGCCCCTGGCGCTCGGCGCGCGCGGCGAGGAGCACGTCGCGGTCGTTGTACCGGTGGAACACCCCGGCGATCTCCTGGGTGGGCTCGTGCCCCTTGCCGGTGATGATGATCGTGTCCTCGTCGGTGGTCAGGCGCAGGGCGTCGGCGATCGCCTGCGCGCGGCTGGTGGCCTCGTGCACGTCGGCCATGTCGGGCCGCACGGACCGTACCCCGTCGAGGATCGCCGCGCGGACGGTTGCGGGGTCCTCCGAACGGGGGTTCTCGTCGGTGACCACGAGGACGTCGGCCAGCCGGGCCGCGATCTCGCCCATCATCGGGCGCTTGCCGCGGTCGCGGTCGCCGTCGGAGCCGAACACGATGACCAGCCGGCCGGGCGTGATGGGGCGCACGGCCTCCAGCGCGAGCACGAGCGCGTCGGGGGTGTGCGCGTAGTCGACCAGGCACAGCGGGAAGCCGTCGCCGCGCTCGACGACACGCTCCATGCGGCCCGGGATCTCGTGCGCCCGCCCGACGGCGGCGGCCGCGGCGTCCAGCGGCACGCCCGCGGCGTGCGCGAGCACCACGGCCAGGGCCGCGTTCGAGACGTTCACCAGGCCCGGCAGGGGGCTGGCGGCCTCGTGGAGCGCGCCGTCCGGGCCCCGCAGGACGAACCGGGAGCCGACGCCGTCGAGGCCGACGTCGGCCTCGACCACGGCCCAGTCCGCGTCCTGCGCCTCGGGGGCGTCCACGTGCGTCGCGACCGTCTCGACGGGGATCTGCACCTCGCGCGCCAGCCGCCGGCCCCACTCGTCGTCCACGACGACGACGCCGCGCGCCGCCTGCCCGGGCGCGAACAGGCGCGCCTTGTCGCGGAAGTACCCCTCCATGTCGCCGTGGAAGTCCAGGTGGTCGCGCTGGAGGTTGGTGAAGCCCACGACGTCGAACCGCAGGCCGCCGACGCGGCCCAGCGCGAGCGCGTGGGAGGACACCTCGGTGGTGAGCGCACCGGCACCGCGCTCGGCGGCCAGGGCCAGCAGCGACTGCAGCACGGGCGCCTCGACGGTCGTGCGGGGGCTCTCGACGGCGTCGTCGCCGATCCGCAGCTCGACGGTGCCGAGCACGGCGGTGCGCTCGTGGACGGCCCGCAGCGCCGCGTCGACGAAGTACGTCGTGGTCGTCTTGCCGTTGGTGCCGGTCACACCGACCGTGACGAGGTGCTGCGCCGGGTCGCCGTGCAGCCAGGCCGCGACCGGTCCCGCGAGCGCACGGACGTCGTCGCCGACCAGCACCACGGCGCCCGGGGCGCCGGCACGCACGAGCTCGACGCCGGCGGCGTCCGTGAGCACGGCGACGGCGCCGCGGGCGAGCGCGTCGGCGGCGAACCGGGCGCCGTGCACCTTCAGGCCGGGGACCGCCACGAACAGGTCGCCGGGCGCGGTGTCCGCGCTGGCCATGCTCACACCGGTCAGGACGAGGTCGGAGGTCAGCGGCTCGCCACCCGCGGCCGGACGCACGTCCAGGTCACGGACGAGGTCGGCGACCCGTCGGGCCGGCAGGTGCTCGGGGCGCAGCCGGCCCAGGGGGGACGTCATGGGGACGAATCTACCCCGGTCGGTCACTCCCACGTCGTCGGGTAGAGGGTCGGGGTGCTGCCCGACGGCGCCACGCCGAGCTGCTGGAGCGCGTACCCGGTGACCGAGCTGAACACCGGCGCGGCGACCGTGCCGCCGAAGATCGAGGACGACGGGTCGTGCAGGACGACGGCCGTGACGACCTGCGGGTCGTCGACGGGCGCGACGCCGATGAAGGACGCGGTGAACCCTGACGGGTTGAACTTCTGGGCCGTGCCCGTCTTGCCGGCGACGCGGTACCCCGCGATCGCGGCCTGGGAGCCCGTGCCCTCGTCGACCGCGCTCTCCATCATCGACAGGACCGTGGCGGCGGTCTCCTCCGAGACGACGCGGGTCCGCTCCGCGTCGTCGGCGGGGGTGTACGTGCCGTCCTCGTCGGTCCAGCCCGCGATGAGGTGCGGCTGGACCCGGACGCCGCCGTTGGCGATGGTGGCGAACACGCTGGCGGCCTGCACCGCGTTGACCGAGACGGCCTGGCCGAACAGCACCGCGTACTCGTCGCGACCCTGCCAGTCCTCCGCGTCGTGCAGGATGCCGGGCGACTCCCCCGGCATCTCGATGCCGGTGCGCGTGCCGAAGCCGAACGCGGACAGGTAGTGGTGGCGCTGGTCCTTGGTGAGCTGCTGGCCGATGAGGATCGTCCCGACGTTCGAGGACTCGGCGAAGACGCCGGTGGCCGTGAGCTGCTCGACGGGGTGGTCGTGGGAGTCCTTGATGGTCTCGCCCTGCGGCGTGGTCCAGCGGTCGGCGACGGAGAACGGGTCCGTGGGGCCGACCAGACCCTCCTCGACGGCCGCGGCCATCGTGATGACCTTGCTCGTCGACCCGGGCTCGAAGACCTCGGTGATCGCCTTGGAGATCGTGCCGGCGTTCTGGCTGCCCGGGTCGTTCGGGTCGATCGCCGTGGAGTCGGCGAGCGCGAGCACCGCGCCCGTCGAGGGGTCCATCACGACGATCGCCCCGCCCGAGGCGCCGGTGGCGGCGACCTGCTCGCGCAGCTCCTCCTCGGCCTTCCACTGCAGGTCCGCGTCGATCGTCAGGCGCACGTCGTCGCCCTGGCGGGCCGGGGTGTCCTCGCTGTAGCCGCCCGGGATCGCCTGCCCGAGCCGTCCGCTCTCGTAGCTCTCCGTGCCGGAGACGCCCTGGAGCCGGGAGTCGAGCGCGAACTCCAGGCCCTGCAGGCCCGTCCCGGTCGAGTTGACGAACCCGAGCACGTTCCCGGCGACCGTGCCCTTGGGGTAGATCCGGTCGGCGGTCTTGTCGACCATCACGCCGTCGATGCGCAGCGCCCGGATCTCCCGGGCCACGGCCGGCAGGACGCTCTTCTTGACGTACACGAACGTGCGGTCCCCGACGAGGTCGCCGCCGAGCTCGGCGGCGTTCATGTCGAGCAGGGGCGCCAGCCGTGCGGCGACGCCCGCGGCGCCGTCCTCGCCGTCGCCGCCGCGCGCCCGGTACTCGGCGATCGTCCTCTGGTTGACCGCGATGTCGTAGCGCTCCACGGACGTGGCCAGGACCACGCCCTGGGCGTCCGTGATCTGGCCGCGCGCACCCAGCACGCCGACCGTGAGCATGCGCTGCTCGCGGGCCTCCGCGGCGATCTCCGGACCGTTGACCACCTGGACGTAGACCAGACGGCCGGCGAACGTGAGGAAGGTCAGCGCCAGCACCACCACCAGGGCGACCACGCGCCGGCCGGCCGCGACGGTCGCGGGCCGCCGGTCGGGCGGCCGACGACCGGCGGCGGGACGCCGGCCCCCGCCGGGCGGGCGGCCGCCCGTGCCCGGGGCCCGCGTCCGTCCGGAGGGCGCCGGGGCGCGGGTGGCCGCGCGCGCGGCGGTCGGGCGCGCGGCGGTCGGGCGCCCGCTGGTCGACGAGGTCGCGGCCCGACGAGGGGCCTCCGGGGCGGGTCGGGGCGCACGCCCGGTCGCGGCCGTCCGCGTGCGCTCCTCCACCCGGCCCACGGTGCCACCCCGGCGCGCCTGGCCGGCGGCGGCGCGCGGGCGCGACGACGCCGGGCCGGTCATCCGCCCGCGGGCGCAGGCGAGCCCTGCACGCTCCCGTCGGCGAGCCGCAGCCACCCCGTGCCGTTCGCCTCGACCATCCCGAGCTCGCGCGCGGCCGCGGCGAGGCGGTCCGGCGACGAGCGCTGGTCGAGCTCGGCGACGAGGTCCTTGCGGTCCTGCTCGAGGCGGCCCATGTCGTTGGACAGCTCGTAGCGCTCGAAGGCGATCGACGCCATCGACGTGTTGAGCAGGAGCGCGCTGAGCAGCGCCCCGCCGAGGATCGCGATGCACGTGAGCACGAACGGCACGCGCGAGCGGGCGAGCCCGGGGGCCCGCACCACCTTCAGGCGCGGGCGCGGGGCCCGGGCCGGGGCGGCCGGGGCCGGGTAGGCGCGCGCGGTGCTCGCGCGCACGTCGTCGGTCTGGCGCAGCGCGCTCATGCAGCCCTCCGGGTCGTTCGCAGGTGGTCGGGCGTGGGACGGGTGCGCTCGGCGGCCCGCAGCCGCACGGACTGCGCGCGCGGGTTGCGCGCGAGCTCGGCCTCGTCGGCCTCCTCCGCGCCCCGCGTCAGCAGGCGCAGGTAGGGCGTGTGGGTCTCGGGCTCCACGGGCAGGTCGGGCGGCGCGCTCGACGTCGCCCCGGCGGCCAGGGCGCGCTTGACCAGGCGGTCCTCGAGCGACTGGTACGCCTCGACGACGATGCGGCCGCCGACGGCCAGGGCCTCGACCGAGGCGGGCAGCGCCCGCTCGAGCGCGGCCAGCTCGCCGTTGACCTCGATGCGCAGCGCCTGGAAGGTGCGCTTGGCGGGGTGCCCGCCGGTCTTGCGGGTCGCCGCCGGGATGCAGGCGCGGACGAGGTCGACGAGCTCGCCCGTGCGCCGCCACGGGTCGGCGGCACGACGGCGCACGACCTCGCGGGCGATGCGCGGGGCGAACCGCTCCTCGCCGTAGACCCGCAGCACGCGGGCGATGTCACGCTCGTCGTAGGTGTTCAGCACGTCGGCGGCGGTGGGGCCGCGGGTCGGGTCCATCCGCATGTCCAGCGGCGCGTCCTGCGCGTAGGCGAACCCCCGGTCCGCCTCGTCGAGCTGCAGCGAGGAGACGCCGAGGTCCATGAGCACGCCCTGCACCGACGCGATGCCGAGGTCGTCGAGGACGTCCCGGATCTCGTCGTAGACCGCGTGCACACCCGTGAAGCGGTCGCCGAAGACGGCCAGGCGGCGCCCGGCGAGCGCGAGCGCCTGCGGGTCGCGGTCGATCCCGACGACGCGCACGTGCTCGAAGGCGCGCAGCACGCCCTCGGTGTGGCCGCCCATGCCGAGCGTGGAGTCGACCATGACGGCACCGGGCGCGGCGAGCGCGGGGGCCAGCAGGTCGAGGCAGCGCTGGAGCAGGACGGGCGTGTGGCGGCCTGCCGCGTCGTCGTGCTGCTCCACCTGCGCCCCTCCCTCCGTGTCGTGCGCCGGTGCGGCGCCGTCCTTCGTCGTCGTGCTCGTCGTGCGTCCCGACGTCTGCGCCGGCCGTCCGGCCTGATCCCCCACCGACCCTCTGGCACCGGGGAAGTGCGCCAGAACGGACGGGGGGAGGTCGGGGCGGACGGGCGGGCGGTCAGAAGGGGCCGTCGGGGAAGATCTCCTCGGTCGTGCCGGCGTAGCCGGCCTCCTGCTCGGCGAGGTAGGACTCCCAGGCGGGCAGGTCCCAGATCTCGACGCGGGTGCCGGTGCCGATGACGGCCACGTCCCGGTCGAGGCCGGCGTAGCGCCGCAGCAGCGGGGGCACGGTGATGCGCCCCTGCTTGTCCGGCACCTCGTCGCTCGCGCCGGACAGGAACACCCGCAGGTAGTCCCGGGCCTGCTTGCTCGTCACGGGCGCGGTGCGCAGCCGGTCGTGCATGCGCCCGAACTCGTCCATGGGCAGCAGGAAGAGGCAGCGCTCCTGGCCGCGCGTCATGACCAGACCCGGCGCGAGCTGGGGCCGGAACTTGGCCGGGAGGATGAGCCGACCCTTGTCGTCCAGGCGCGGCGTGTACGTCCCGAGGAACGGCGCGGACGAGCCGAAGGCGCCGGACTGCTCATGGCTCACCCCGCTCCTTCCTCGGGCCCCCTGACGGACCCCGTGCGCACGCACCCCGGACCCGCGGGAGGGAGCTGAGGACCCCTCCGTCGCGCCCTGGGGGGCCCGTCCGGCGGAGCTCGCGGAGCGGCCCTCTCGACGGCCCGCTCCCACGCCCTTCCACGTGCCTCCACGGTACTCCACTTCCCTCCACATCCGCCGTTCGAGCGCGCGAAGTTCACCCGTTCTCGCAGCATCGCCGCAGGTCACAGCGGTGGAGTGAAGTGGAGGGGTGCTGACGTCACAGCCCCTCACACCCTTCTGTCAGGAGGGGGCATAACAGGCCGTACAGGGGTGCCCCGGGAGGAACCGGGCACGCCTTCGGGAGGTTCGGTGAGGACGTCGTGACCACCTCCCGCCCCGACCCCGCGCCGGTGGGGCGAAGTGGAGGGACGGAGATCGCGGTGCCGGGGCGCGTCCTTGCGTACGCTCGGGGGCAGTCGTCGGAGGAGTCGCACCATGCAGGCACTGCCGTCCCCCGACGAGCTCGACGAGCTCGTCTCCACCACCGTGCGCCTGCGCACCTCGATCGAGCAGGTGATCACCGGGCGCCCCGCGCTGGTCCGGGTCGCGCTCGCCGTGCTGCTCGCCGAGGGGCACCTCCTGCTGGAGGACGTTCCCGGCGTCGGCAAGACGACGCTCGCCAAGGCGATCGCCCGCAGCATCGACGCCCCCGTCGGCCGGATCCAGTTCACGCCGGACCTGCTGCCCAGCGACCTGACGGGCGTGAACATCTTCCGCGCGCAGACGCACGAGTTCGAGTTCCGCCCCGGGCCCGTCTTCGCGCACGTCGTCATCGGCGACGAGATCAACCGGGCCTCGCCCAAGACGCAGTCCGCCCTGCTGGAGTGCATGCAGGAGGCGCAGGCCACCGTCGACGGCCGCACCTACCCCCTCCCGCGCCCCTTCCTCGTCGTCGCGACCCAGAACCCGGTCGAGATGGAGGGCACGTACCCCTTGCCCGAGGCCCAGCGGGACCGCTTCATGGCCCGCCTGACCGTCGGCTACCCGAGCGTGGAGTCCGAGCTGGAGATGCTCGAGCAGCAGGAGAGCTCCGACCCGCTCGACCGCCTGCGACCCGTCACGGACGCCCCGCACGTCGCCCGCCTCATCGCGACGACCCGACGCCTCTACGCCGCGCCCACGGTCAAGCGGTACGTGGTCGACCTCGTCGGCGCGACGCGCGAGGACCCCGGGCTGCGCCTGGGTGCCTCGCCGCGCGCCGCCATCCAGCTGCTGCGCGCCGCCAAGGCCCTCGCCGCGATGGACGGTCGCGACCACGTGCTGCCCGACGACGTGCAGGAGCTCGCCGTCGCCGTCCTCGCCCACCGCCTGCTGCCCAGCACCGAGACACGCCTGTCGGGGCGCACCACGCAGGACGTCGTCACCGACGTCGTCGCCCGGGTGCCCCTCCCCCGTGCCGAGCAGCCCCGCCCCCGGCGGGCGCTCGGCTGATGAGCCTGCGCCCGACCCCGCGCGGCTGGGCCCTGCTCGCCGCCGCGGTCGTCACGTTCCAGCTCGGCGTGTGGCTCGGGTCGATCGACCTGGTGCGCATCGGCCTGCTGCTCACCGCCCTGGTGGTCACCGCCCTCCTCGTGGCGCTGCTGCGGGACCCCGCGCGCGGGCGGCGGCGCCTCGACGTCGTCCGCTCCGTCGCGCCGAACCCCGTGCACGCGGGCGAGGAGACGCAGGTCCGCGTCGAGGTCGTCGCCTCCGACGGCGCCGGGCGCGCCCGGCTCGCCGGGCTCCGGCTCGCCGAGCAGGCCGCCGTCGAGCTGTCCGGCGGGCGGCCGCTGCGCGCCCGCGTCGCGCGCACGCCCGACCGCGTGACCGTCCGCTACCCCGTGCGGGCGGCCCAGCGCGGGCGCTGGCCGCTCGGGCCGCTGGTCGTGACCCGCACGGACGTCTTCGGCGTCGTGCGGGCGCGCTCCACCCTCGGGGGCGAGTCCGAGGTCGCCGTCTGGCCCGCCGTCAGCGCCCTGCCCGCACCGGCGGACGTGCTGGTCGGCGAGCCGGACCGCGTCGCGCTCGGCGCGCGCACCCCCTCGACCGACGACGCGAACCTGCGCGACTACCGCGAGGGCGACGACCTGCGCCGCGTCCACTGGCGCAGCTCCGCCCGGCGCGGCGCCCTGCTGGTGCGCTCCGACGAGCGCGCCGGGCTGCGCCCCGTCTCGGTGCTCGTCGACCTGCCCGTGCGCAGCAGCGCCGCCGAGTGGACCGTCTCGATGGCCGCGTCGATGGCGCTGGCGATGCTCGACGGCGGGCACCGCGTCCGGCTCGTCGGCTCGGCCGTCGGCGCACGGCCCCAGGACGGCCTCCGGGGCGGTGCGACACCGTTCCTGCACGCGACCGCCGGCACGGGGGCCCGCGCCGGGCTGCTCGACCTCACCGTCGACCTCGAGGCGCCCCGGAACCAGCAGGAGGCCGACGCCCGGCTGCTGGACGCCGCGCACCTGCTCGACACCAGCGACGCCGCCGGGCAGATCGTGCTCGCCGTCCTGGGCCCGGCGTCGCACGCGGCCCGCGGCGCGCTCGCCCACATCGGCGACGCGACGCAGGGCTGGGCCCTCGTGCGCGGCGACGGACGCGGGCTCGACGCCAACGAGGCCCACCACACCGCGCAGGCCCTGCGCCGCGCCGGCTGGCGGGTCGCCGCCGCCGAGGCCGGCGAGGACCCGGTCGCGTGCTGGCTGCGCCTGCTCGGGGCGGGTCGATGAGCGCGGCGGCGGGCCCGGAGCGCGGGCTGCGCGCCGTCGTCGGCACGGCCCTGTGCGTCGCGGCCACCTGGGCGAGCCTGCTGGCCCTGGGCGGCCTCGTCGAGGGCAGCCGCTGGTACACGGTCGCGTGCACCGCGGTGCTCGTCGTCGCGGCGTCCGCCGCCCTCGCCCGCGCCGTGTCGCGCACGTGGTGGCTGCCCACGCTGGTGGGCGGGCTGGTGGCCGCGGTCGGTCTCGTGCTGCGCTACGGCTCCCCGCCCGGTCGCCCGCAGTTCCTGCCGGACCTCGACGCCCTCGCCCGCGCGTGGGACGTCGCCCGCGAGGGCGTGCGGGTCGTCAACGACTCGTACGTGCCGATGCCCGACGTGCGGCCCGGCGAGATGCTCGTCGTGCTCGGCGCCGTGGGCGTGGTCCTGCTCGTCGACGCCGCCGTGCTGGCCGTGCGCGTCCCGGCGCTCGCCGGTGTCGCGCTGCTCGCGCTGTGGGTGCCGGCGATCCTGCTCGGGTTCCCCGCGGGTGCGCTGCCCCTGGCCCTGACCGGCCTGGCGTACCTCGCCCTGCTCGCGTTCGGCGCCGCGCCGCAGCACGCCCGGGCCGGTCGGGCCCGGCGCGCCGGGGCGGCCGCCGGCGCCGGTGCCGCGCTCGTCGCGCTCGCCCTCGTCGCCGGCCCGCCCCTGATGAGCGTGCCGGGCTGGGCGTCGATGTCGCTGCCGCGCTTCGGGGCCGGGCCCGTCGGTCCGCTCGAGCTCAGCAGCGAGCTCGACCTGCGCGACAGCCTCGGCCAGCGCTCCTCGCAGGTCGTGCTGCGCTACACCGTCACCGGGGCGGAGGACGACGGGACCGACGACGGCGAGGACGGCGCCGTGGACCTCGGCTCGGCCGACGACGACGACCCGGTCGCCGACGCACGCCTCGTCGGGCCCCTGCGGGCCTTCACGCTCGCGACCTTCGACGGGCGGAGCTGGGAGCGGACCGAGACGGACGACCTCGCGGGCTGGGACCCCGCCGGCCTGCTCGCCTCCGACCCGGCCCTGCGGGGCCTGCCGCCCGACCCCGCCGCGGGGACGCTCGCGACCGTCGAGGTGCAGGTCGGCGCCCTGAGCGAGCAGCGGCTGCCCGTGACGACCTTCCCGCGCACGCTCGACGCCGCCGAGGACTGGCAGTACGACGCCGCGCGCGACGAGGTCGTGTCGGACGACCCCACCCGGGACGGCGAGCGCTACGCGATGGTCGTGCAGGTGCCCGACCTGACGGCCGACCGGCTGCGGGACGCGGCACCGGGGACCCCGCCGCAGGCCGAGCTGTACACGGCAGTCCCGCCCACCACGAACGCCGAGGACGTCGCCCGGACCGCGCGCGAGGTCACCGCCGAGGCCACCACCCCCTACGAGCAGGCGCTCGCGCTGCAGTCCTGGTTCCGGTCGGCGACGAACTTCGTGTACGACACCCGCGTGCCGCCCGCACGGTCGCAGGACGCCGTGTGGGACTTCCTGCAGACCCGGCGCGGGTACTGCGTCCAGTTCTCGACCGCGATGACGATCATGGCCCGCAGCCTGGACATCCCGGCGCGCGTCGCCGTCGGGTTCCTGCCCGGCGAGGCCGACGACGAGGGCGGCTACGTCGTCACCGGACGCCTCGCCCACGCCTGGCCCGAGCTGTACTTCGAGGGCCTCGGATGGGTGCGGTTCGAGCCCACCCCCGCGTCGCAGACCGGCCCGCCGCCCGTGTGGGCGAACCCGTTCACGGGGGCGACCGTCCCGGCGAGCGTGCCCGACGAGGTGGACCGCGACCAGGCGGCACCGGTGCCGAGCGCGTCGAGCACGGCACCGGTGGCCGACGGCCCGTCCGGCCCGGGTGAGGACGTGTCCTGGCTCGTCGTCGCGCTCGGGACGGGCGTCGGGCTGGTGCTGCTGGCCGCCGCCGCCGGGATCGGTGTGCTGCTCGCGCGGCGGGCACGCGTGCAGGCCTACCTCACGCCGGAGCGGGCGTGGGCGACGCTGCGACGACGGCTCGCCCGGCGCGGGATCACCTGGTCGGACGCGACCACGGCACGCGCCGCGGCCGTGCGGCTGGAGGACGAGATCGGGCGGCGCTCGTCCGACGTCACCGCCGCCGACGCCGCACGGGCGGCCCTGGCGTCGCTGCTCGCCGCGGTGGAGGCGCAGCGTTACGCGCCGCAGGGCGCCGCGGCACCTCAGGACGTCGCGAGCACCGACGCGGACCGGCGCAGCGGCACGGCCGGGACGCGCGGGAGCGACCGGACCGAGGAGCTCGCCGGCTGGGTCGAGACGATCCGCCTGGCGTGCACCCGACCGGTCAGCGACCGCCCTCGTGCCGACGCCGGTCCCAGCGCTCCTCCAGCCGGGCCATGAACCCGGGGCGGCGGGCGGCGGACGGGCGGGCCGACCGGACGGACCCGTCGGGCTGCACCGTCCCCGTGGGGCCGGAGCGCCCTGCGGAACGCGGTGCGGCGAACGCGTAGGCGACCGCGGCGAACATCACCACGAAGCCGATGGCACCCAGCCACGGCCTCGTGGTCGCCGCGCCGACGACCAGCAGCAGCAGGCCGACGGCGACACCGGCGCCGGCCACGACGAACCGCGTCACGGGGCGGCGACCGCCCCGATGGGTGAGCGTGTTCGCGAGCCGAGGGTCGTCGGAGGCCAGCTGGCGCTCCATCTGCTCCAGCACGCGCTGCTCGTACTCGGAGAGTGGCATCCCGACCCCCGTCAACTCCTGTGGACTGTTGGCGTTCAGGATAGATCGGCGCACGGGATGGTGGTAGTCGAGCGTCCGTCTCGTCCCGTCGCGGAGCGGGTGGAACTGCGCCGGACCACGTCCGGGCCGTCGCCGGGCCCCGCCGGTGCACCGTGGGGCACCCGCGGGGCCGGCGTCGGGCGGACCGGGCGCGGGTCGCGGCCCAGCGCGAGGTCGTGCAGCCGCCGACCCCCGGGCGCCCCCAGCCGACGCTGCAGGTCCGCCAGCGGCGCGTCGGCGACGTCCCCCACGGTGGAGAACCCGGCGGCCGCCAGCGCGCCGAGCACGCGCGTCGGCACGCCCGGCAGGTCCGCGAGCGGCCGGGGGCGCAGGTAGTCGGGCCCCGCGGACCGGGGCACGAGCACGACGCCGTCGGGAGCCGCCTCGACCGACGCGAGCTCGGCGACGCACTTAGTCGCCGCGACGCCGATCCCGCTGGCGAGCCCGGCGCGCAGGCGCAGCCGCTCCCGGACCATCCCCGCGATCCAGGTGGGCCGTCCCAGCCGGTGCCGGGCGCCCGAGACGTCGAGGAACGCACCGCCGTCCCCGGTCGGCTCGACGAGGGCCGTGACGTCGAGCAGCACCCGCCGCACGACCTCCGCGACGTCAGCACCACCCTCGTCGGCCACCTGCACCGTCCGCACGTGCAGGACGTGGCAGCCGTTCTCGTCCCGCGGGCCGAGGCCGCGGGAACGTCCCCCCGCCCACGGCGCGAGGGACGTGGCCGCGGACGGCGCGCGCCCCGAGACGAGGGCGGTCATCCCGCCACCCGCCGGTCGGCACCGACGGCAGGGCCGACGCCCGGTGCGCACCCGAGCGCGGCGCGCACCGCGTCGACGAAGTCCTCGGCGGCGCACAGGGTGCGCTCGGCGCGCTCGGCCGACACCGCGTCGAACCGGCCCGCGTCGACCGCCGCCCGCAGGCCCGCCGACGCGGCGAAGTACGCCGTCTGCGACGCGAGCTCGGGCGCGACGGCGTCGAGCATGCCCCACACGGTGCGCGGCGCACCACGACGCGACGGCCGACCGCGCTCCGCGACGAGGGCCGCGCCCGCGCGCAGGGCCGCCAGGTGGGCGTGCCCGAACGTCTCCCACGGCTCGCCCGAAAACTGGGCGGCCAGGAGCTCGGCGTCGGCACGTGCCAGCTGCTCCGTGGTGCGGGGCGCGAGCCCCCGATCCCGCAGCACGACCGCCTCGGCACCCATCACGCCACCTCCACCCTCCGGACCGCCCGGACCTCCATGGTCGAACACCTGTTCGAACCCGTCAACCCCGGGCCCGCGGCACGGGGTCCCGCAGGTTCCGTACCGTGTGCCGGTGCCCTCCCGCCGACGCGCCCCATCGTCACGCCGACCACCCACACCCGCGGCGCCCCCGTGGCCGCTGGGGCCGGTGGACGTCGCGACCGGCACCGCGGAGGTCGTCGTCGACCCCGCGCGGCCCCGGTCGGCCACGCTGCTGGTGAACGGCGTGCCGAGCTCCTACGTGGACCTCGACGACCCGGGGCGGCTCGACTTCGAGTACATGCAGCAGATGGCGGCGGTGGTCGACGCGCTCGTCGACCAGGACGACGCCGGGGCCACGGCGGCACCGGGACCGGACGTGGTGCACCTGGGCGCGGGTGCGTGCGCGCTCGCGCGGGCCGTCGCGCACGCACACCCGGGCGCACGGCAGGTGGCGGTCGAGCTCGACGGGCGCCTGGCCGAGCTGGTCCGGGCCTGGTTCGCCCTCCCCCGCGCGCCCCGGCTGCGGATCCGCGAGGGCGATGCCCGCGCCGTGCTGGCGGGCATGCGCACCGCGAGCGCCGACGTCGTCGTGCGGGACGTGTTCGCCGGGGACCGCACGCCGGAGCACGTCACGACGGCGGGCTTCGTGGCGGAGGTGGCCAGGGTGCTGCGGCCGGGCGGGGTGTACCTCGCCAACTGCGCCGACCGTCCCCCGCTGGCGCTCGCCCGCGCGGAGGCCGCGACCGTCGCGACCGCGTTCGCCCACGTCGCGCTGGTGGCCGAGCCCGCCCAGCTGCGCGGGCGGCGCTACGGCAACATCGTGCTCGTCGGGACCGACGACCCCGGGCTGCTCGACGACGCAGGCCTGGCCCGGACGCTGCGCACGCTGCCCGTGCCCGCACGGATGCTGACGGGCGCGGAGCTGGTGGCCTTCGTCGCGGACGCGCCCGTGCGCGAGGACCCCGCGGCCCCGTCGGCGGCCGGCGCGTCAGCGACCTGACGCGCCGGCCGGCGACCGGCGCCGCTCAGGACGCGCCGCTCAGAGCGGGCGCACCTGCTCCGCCTGGGGGCCCTTGGGGCCCTGACCCACCTCGAACTCGACGCGCTGCCCCTCGTCGAGGCTGCGGTAGCCCTGCGCGTCGATCGCCGAGTAGTGCACGAAGACGTCGGGACCGCCGCCGTCCTGCGCGATGAAGCCGAAGCCCTTCTCGGCGTTGAACCACTTGACCGAGCCCTGTGCCATGTCCGTCCCTCGTTCGCCGCGGCCGGGCACCTCGCCCGGCCGTCGTCGCCGCGTCGACGCCCGCCGGGGACGCGGCTCTGCCCCGCCCACCGCCCACGACGCGCGTGCCGACGGCACGCGCCGCGCCGCTGCGACGCCGGGAATCCTCGCACGGGAACGTGATCTGCGCCACGGCTGGTGGACCGGTGTCCCGGACCGGCGTCCGGGACACCGCCGGGCGCCGTCCCGGACCGCGTCAGGCGCCGGGCGCCCCGCCGTCGTCGTCGGCCTGCTCGGCGAGGAAGCGCTCGAGCTCGGCACCGATCTCGTCCGCCGTGGGCAGGTCGGTCGCGCTGGCCAGGAGGCTGGTGCGACCCGCGCTGCGGGTGAACGCGTCGTACTGCTCCTCGAGCGCCTGGACGACGGCCGCGACCTCGCTCGACCCGGTCACCTGGCGCTCCACCTCGAGCAGCGTCTCCTGCGCGGCGGGCTCGAGCGCCGCCAGCCGCAGGTCCAGGCCGGTGGCGCGCTCGACCTGCCGCAGACCTTCCAGGCCCGCCGCGGGGTACTGGGACTGCGCGAGGTAGTGCGGCACGTGCACCGCGAAGCCGATCGCGTCGTGCCCCTCCTCGCCGAGCCGCAGCTCGAGCAGGGCGGCCGCGCTCGCCGGCACCTGCACGGTGCCGAAGAAGGACGTGTGGTCGGCCACGAGCTCGGCGCGCGTGGCGTGGGCGGTGACCGACGTGGGCCGCGTGTGCGGCACGCCCATCGGCACCCCGTGCAGCCCGACGACGAGCGGGACGGCGAAGCGCTCGACGAGCTGGCGCACCGCCGCGACCCAGCGCTCCCACTGCACGTCCGGCTCGGCGCCGTGCAGCAGGAGGAACGGTGTGCCGTCGCCGTCCTCGAGCAGGTCGACGGCCAGCTCGGGCGCGTCGTAGTCCGTCCAGCGCGTCGAGTCGAACGTGATCGTCGGCCGCCGCGAGCGGTAGTCCACCAGCTGGTCGACGTCGAACGTCGCCAGGCGCTGCGACGGGGACGTGCCCACGAGGTGCTCGACCGCCACCTGCCCGGCACCGCCCGCGTCGACGAACCCGCGCACGGCGTGCACGAGCACCGGTCCGGGCCCGCCGGCGGCCCGCGCGCTCACGCGCTCGGCCACACCTGCGTCCACGTCGTAGAGGCTGCGAGGATCCAGCATGTCGCTCCGTTCGCCGTCGTCGTCCTCGCTGCAACGCGACGGGGGGCCCGCGTCTTCCCGGGCGGGGCGTGCGGGACGTCACCCCGGACGTCCCGCCCGGGACCTGCGGGACGTCGCCCCGCACGCCGGCGTCAGCGCGACGGGAGCCGGACGACCTCGACGAAGAACTCGTCGATCTGGCGGACGACGTCGATGAAGCGGTCGAAGTCCACCGGCTTGGTGACGTACGCGTTGGCGTGCAGGGAGTAGCTGCGCACCACGTCCTCCTCGGCCTCCGACGTCGTCAGCACGACGACGGGGATGGCCCGCAGCCGGTCGTCGGACTTCATGGCCTCGAGCACCTCGCGCCCGTCCATGCGGGGCAGGTTGAGGTCCAGCAGCACCAGGTCCGGGGTCGGGGCGTCGGCGTGCTCGCCCTGCTTGCGCAGGAACTCCAGCGCCGCGACGCCGTCCTGCACGACCGAGAGGCGGTTGCGGACCTTGTTGTGCTCGAAGGCCTCGCGCGTCATCAGCACGTCGCCCGGGTCGTCCTCCACGAGGAGGACGTCGATGATCTTCTGGCCGTCCACTACTGCTCCGTCCCACCGGCGTCGGGCCGGTCGTCGTCCGGGACCGGCAGGAGCAGGCGCACGGTCGTGCCCTCGCCGTCGGTCTCGGGGATCCAGATGCGACCGCCGTGGAACTCGACGATCTTCTTGCACAGCGCCAGGCCGATCCCGGTGCCCTCGTACAGGTCCTTGGGGTGCAGGCGCTGGAAGATGACGAAGACCCGCTCGGCGTACTGCGGGTCGATGCCGATGCCGTTGTCGCGGCACTCGACCTCCCAGCCCTCGTCGACCCGGCGCACGCCCACGTGCACGTGCGGCGTGCGGTCGGGGTGCCGGAACTTCACGGCGTTGCCGACCAGGTTCTGGAAGAGCTGGACGAGCAGGGCCTCCTCGCCGCGCACCGTGGGCAGCGGGTCGTGGGTGACCAGCGCGCCGGTCTCCTCGATGCGGGTGCCGAGCTGGTCGACGGCCCGGTCCAGGGCCGCGTCGAGGTCGACGTCGACGACCTCCCCGCCCACGCGCCCGACGCGCGAGAAGCCCAGCAGGTCCTGGATGAGCCGCTGCATGCGCTTGGCGCCGTCGACCGCGAAGTCGATGTACTGGTCGGCGCGCTCGTCGAGCTGGCCCCCGTACCGCTTCTGCAGCAGCTGCGTGAACGACGCGACCTTGCGCAGCGGCTCCTGCAGGTCGTGGGACGCGACGTAGGCGAACTGCTCGAGGTCCCGGTTGGAGCGTCGCAGCTCCTCGGCCTGCTCGGCGAGCCGGTCGTGCGCCTCCTCGACCTGCGCGCGGGACACCCGCAGCTCGTCGAGCTGGTCGACCAGCGTGCGACGCATGTGCTCGACGTCGCCCGCGAGCGCGCGGAGCTCGCCCGGCCCGTCGACCTCCACGACGTGGCTGAGGTCGCCGCCGGCGACGGCGCGGCTGGCGCCGGCGAGCTCTGCGACCGGGGCGAGCACCCACCGGCGCAGCGCGAGCCAGAGGGTGACGCCCGCGGCCGCGGCCGCGACGACGAGCAGCGCCACGATCGTGGCCGACAGGGCCGTCCACGTCTGGAGCTCGGCGACGGCGCCGAGGCGGTCGGCGCGCAGCTGGGCGAGGTACGCCTCGATGGGTGCGCGCGCCTCGTCGAACAGGACGCGGCCCGCCTCGACGTCGGCGCCGGAGACGGCCGCCGTGCCCTCCGCGCGGACCTGGGCCACGAGCGGATCGGCGAACTGCGTGCGCCACGCCGTCGCCGCGTCGGCGGCGGACCGGGCGTACGCCACGAGCTCGGGGTCGGCGTCCGAGGCCTCCAGGCGCTGGGCCAGCGCCTGGAAGTCCTGCTCGGACGCGGTCGCCCGCTCGTAGGGCTCGAGGGTGATCTCGTCGCCCGTCAGGGCGAACCCGCGGACGGAGGTCTCGGCGTCGACGAGCTGGACGTAGGCGGTGTCGGCGCGCGAGATGGCGTCGAAGTAGACCTCGGTGACGTCCCGCTGGAGCTCGACCTGCCGGGCGAACACGAGGCCGGCCACGACGACGACGGCACCGAGCACGGCCGAGGCGGTCGCGAGCAGCAGGGTCAGCCGGCGACGCAGCGTGGCGCGCGGGCGCGGCGCGGCGCTCACCGGGCCCACCCGAGGAGCACCACGGCCGTGTCGTCGACGAGGTCGCCGCCGTGCTGGGCCCGGACCTCGGCCAGCAGCCCGCCCAGGAGGGGGTCGTCGCCGTCGGGCGCCGCGTCGTCGAGGGTCACGGGCGGGGTCAGCGTGGCGTCGGCCACGGCGCGCAGGCCGTCCTTGCCGAGCCGGGCGCCGCCGTCGCCGACGGTCGCCTCGAGCACCCCGTCCGTGTACAGCAGGACCCGCCACCGGGGGCCGAGGTCGAGCCGGGCCGGCGGCCACCCCCCGCCGACCGGGATGCCGAGGGCCCGCCCCCGCGCGTGGGCGGGCAGCAGCGTCGCGGGCGGCCCGACGAGCAGGGGAACGGGGTGCCCCGCGAGGTAGAGGTCCGCGGTGCGCCGGTCGGGCGCGACGGCCAGCATCGAGACGGTGGTGAAGACCTCGGGCCGGGCACGCTCGGCCACGAGGACGCGTTCGAGCAGGCCGAGGACGTCGTCGGTGGGGACGTCGGCGAGCACGAGGGTCCGCCAGGCGGTGCGGAGGGTGGCCCCGAGCGCGGCCTCGTCGGGGCCGTGGCCGCAGACGTCCCCGACCATCGCCAGGACCGTGCCGTCGGGGCGTTCGACGACGTCGTAGAAGTCGCCGCCGAGCAGACCCTCACGGCCCGCGCGGTAGGCGACCCGCACCTCGAGCCCCGTGTCGTTGAGCACGGGGCGGGGCAGCAGGGCGCGCTCCAGCCGGTTCGTCTCGGCCGCGCGCACCAGGCTGCGGTAGAGGGCGCGGTCGGTGTCCTCGAGCCGGCGCCGCTGCACGGCGTAGCGCACCGAGCGGGCGATCGTCTCGCCGTCCACGTCGCCCTTGACGAGGTAGTCCTGGGCCCCCGCGGCGACCGCGTCGAGCCCGGCGCCGGCGTCCGTGAGCCCGGTGAGGACGACGACAGGAGGGCTGCCCGCGGTCAGGAGCCGCTCGAGCGCGCCGAGCCCGGTGGCGTCGGGCAGGCCGAGGTCGAGCAGCACGCAGTCGACGTCGAGCTGCGCCACGGCCTCGTCCAGCGAGCGCACCCGCACGAGCGCACGGTCGAGCCCGACGTCGCGCAGGTGCTCCGCCACGAGCAGCGCGTCGCCGTCGTCGTCCTCGACGAGCAGGACGCGCAGCGCTGGTCCGGTGCCGGGGTGCACGGGTCCGCGCACGGGGTCCGACGTGGCCGCCGAGGTGTCCACGACCGTCCTTCCGCTCGGGGGTGGCACGACTCTAGGGCCTGCGCCGGGGTGCCGCGGCCCCTGGTGGAACGCCTGCGGCCCGTGCGCGTGCCCGTGCTGCGACCCCGTCGTCACCGGGGGCGGGGCGGGGGCGGATAATGGACGGCCGCCGCGCGGGCGCACCCCGAGGGGTCCCGCCCGGTGGCGTTCGAGCGACGGTCGTGGACGGGAGACGTGCCGGTGACGGGCAGTGACGACGGTCTGGCCGACGAGCAGAAGGTCGTGGACCGGTTGTACGGGCGCCTCGACGCGCTGCGGGCGCACACCCGGGGACGGTTGACGGCGGTCCGCAAGGAGGGCCCCTCGGGCTCCCCGCAGAACCGCTCCGAGCGGGACGCGTTCGCCACCCTCTACGAGGACCGGCTCGCCCAGCTCGAGGCCGTCGAGGAGCGTCTGACGTTCGGCCGCCTGGACCTCACGGACGGCGAGCGGCGCTACGTCGGGCGCATCGGGCTCACCGACGAGGACCAGTCGCCGCTGCTGACCGACTGGCGGGCCCCGGCCGCGCAGGCGTTCTACCGGGCGACGGCCGCCCGGCCCGACGGCGTCGTGCGCCGCCGCCACCTGGTCACCAGCGGCCGCTCGGTCACGGGGGTCGAGGACGAGGTCCTCGACCTGGACGCGCTGGCCGCCCAGGGCGTCGACCCCGCGGACCTGTCCGGCCTGTCCGGCGAGGGCGCGCTGCTGGCCGCGCTGGCCGCGGGGCGCACGGGGCGGATGGGCGACATCGTCGCGACCATCCAGGCCGAGCAGGACGCCATCATCCGGTCCGAGCTCGCCGGGACCCTGGTGGTGCAGGGCGGGCCCGGCACGGGCAAGACGGCCGTCGCCCTGCACCGGGCCGCGTACCTGCTGTACGCCCACCGGCGCCTGCTCGAGCGCTCCGGGGTGCTGCTCGTCGGCCCGTCGCGCACGTTCCTGCGCTACATCGACCAGGTCCTGCCCTCGCTCGGCGAGACCGGTGTGGTCACGGCCACGGTCGCCGACCTGGTGCCGGGGGTCGAGGCGCGCGGGTCCGAGCCCGACGCGGTCGCCGAGATCAAGGGCCGGGCGCTGATGTCCAAGGTCGTGGCCCGCGCGGTCCGCCAGCGCCAGCGCGTGCCCGCCGCACCCGTCGAGGTGCGGCTCGACGGGATCACCGTGGTCGTGCGCCCGCAGGACGTGGCCTCGGCGATCGCCCGCACCCGACGGCACCACAAGCCGCACAACGAGGCCCGGGTCTCTTTCGTCCGCGACATGCTCGGCCGCCTCGCGCAGCAGTACGTCGACCAGCTCAGCTGGGACGTCGCCCCCGAGGACCGCGCGGAGGTGCTGGAGGACCTGCGCACGACGCGCGAGGTGCGGGTCGCCCTCAACCTCGCGTGGATGCCGATCACCCCGCAGAAGCTCGTCGCCGACCTGTGGGCCAAGCCGCACCGCCTGGAGGCCGCGGCGCCGGAGCTGTCCCCCGCCGAGCGGCGGCTGCTGGCCCGGCCCGCCGACGCCCCGTGGACCCCGGCGGACGTCCCGCTCCTCGACGAGGCCGCCGAGCTGCTCGGGGAGGACGACCAGGCCGCCCGTGCGCAGGCCCGGGCCGACGCCGAGCGCCGCTCGCAGGAGCTGGCGTACGCCCGGGACGTGCTGCGCTCGACGGGTGCGGGCGACATGGTCTCGGCCGAGGTCCTCGCCGACCGGTTCTCCGGCGGCGGGTCGGGGCTGACCACGGCCGAGCGTGCCGCCGCGGACCGGTCCTGGACGTACGGCCACGTGGTGGTCGACGAGGCCCAGGAGCTGTCGGCGATGGCCTGGCGCGCGCTGCTGCGCCGGGTCCCGACGCGCTCCATGACGGTCGTCGGCGACGTCGCGCAGACCTCCACGCGGGCCGGCGCCCACGACTGGGCCAGCATGCTCGACCCGGTGCTGCGCACCGACTGGCGCCTCGCCGAGCTCACGGTCAACTACCGGACGCCGGCGGCGGTCGCCGACGCCGCACGCGCCGTCGCGGTCGCCGCGGGCCTGCCGGTCAGCCGGCTGACGTCCGCGCGCGACGTGCCCGACGCGCTCGTCGTCGACCACGTCGCCGACGCGGCCGGGCTCGTGGACGCCGCCGCGGCGGCGGCCGACGACCTCGCCACACGCGTGCGCGACACCCGCGGCGGGGGGCGCGCCGCGCTGGTCGCCACCGCCGCCCGCGTGCCGGCCCTGCGGGACGCGCTGGCCCGCCGCGGCCGCCAGGTGCCCGGCCGCGGCGCCCTCACCGACCTCGAGGTGCCGCTGGTGGTGCTCACGCCCCTGCAGGCCAAGGGGCTGGAGTTCGACGCGGTCGTGCTCGTCGAGCCCGCCGAGGTGCTCGAGGGCTCCGCCGGCGACCTGTTCGTGGCGATGACCCGACCCACGGGTGTGCTGCACGTCGTGCACAGCCGGGCCCTGCCCGACGGCATGCCCGGCTGAGCGCGGGCCGTCCGCGGACCGGGACGGCTTTGGTCCACCCGCCGGACGCGGAGCACGATGGGCCCGTGCCCACCGCGCTGCTGCTCGAGAACCTCCACCCGCAGGCCCGAACGATCCTCGAGGCCGCCGGGTTCGACGTGATCACCCGCACGGGTGCCCTCGACGAGCCCGAGCTGGTCGAGGCACTGTCCGGGGTGCAGGTGCTGGGCATCCGGTCCAAGACGCAGGTGACGGCCGCCGCGCTGGCCGCAGCCCCGGACCTGGAGGTCGTCGGCGCGTTCTGCATCGGCACCAACCAGGTGGACCTGCACGCGGCCGCCGAGCGCGGCATCGCGGTGTTCAACGCCCCGTTCTCGAACACCCGCTCGGTCGTGGAGATCGCGATCGCCGACATCATCGCCCTGACCCGACGCCTGACGGTGCTCGACAAGGAGATGCACGACGGCGTGTGGAACAAGTCCGCGACGGGCGCGCACGAGGTCCGTGGTCGGACCCTCGGCATCGTCGGGTACGGCAACATCGGCACGCAGCTGTCGGTGCTCGCCGAGAACCTCGGCATGTCGGTCGTGTTCTACGACACCGCCGAGAAGCTCGCGCTCGGCAACGCCCGGCGCATGGAGACCCTCGACGAGCTCCTGGAGACCGCCGACGTGGTCACGCTGCACGTCGACGGGCGCTCCGGGAACGCCGGGATGTTCGGTGCGAAGCAGCTGGCGCGCATGCGCCCCGGGGCGATCTTCCTCAACCTCTCGCGCGGCTTCGTCGTGGACTACGCGGCCCTGCGCGACGCCGTCGTCTCCGGCCACGTGGCCGGCGCGGCCGTCGACGTGTTCCCCGACGAGCCCAAGCGCAAGGGCGACCCGTTCGAGTCCGAGCTGCGCGGCCTGCCCAACGTCATCCTGTCCCCGCACACCGGCGGCTCGACCGAGGAGGCGCAGGAGGCGATCGGCCGGTTCGTGGCCAACAAGATCCGCGACCACCTGGCGACCGGCTCGACGAACCTGTCCGTCAACCTGCCCAACCTCGCGCTGGACCAGCGGCCCGAGTGGCACCGGCTGGCCTACCTGCACCGCAACGTGCCGGGCGTGCTGGCGAAGATCAACGCCACTCTCGCCGAGCACGGCGTCAACATCGAGGGCCAGCTGCTCGCCACCCGCGGGGAGCTCGGCTACGTCGTCACGGACGTCGGCTCGGCCGTGGCCCCGGCCGTCGTGGACGCCCTCGCCGCGCAGCCCGAGTCGCTGCGCCTGCGCCTGCTGTCCTGACGGCCGGGCCCCACGGTCCGGTCAGGCGGAGCCGGACTTGCGCTGGAACCGCCGCTGCACGGGTCCTGCGGTCTCCGACCCGTGGACCCCGCCGGTGTTCCGCGACCCGTCCGCCGTCGGGTGACCGACGGCCTTCTTGCGCTCCAGGGCCTCCCGGAAGCGCGCCTTCGCGTCCTCGCTGACCGCTTCCGGCTTGTCGTCTGCCATGGGTTCCTCCGCTCCGTTCGGCGCCGGACGGCGCCTGTCCAGCGTGGACGACCCTACGTCGGGGCGCCACACCATTGCGCGGGGGTCAGCCGCGCCCGGGCTCCTCGGGCGACGGCGTGCGCTCGGCGTCCTCGCGCTCGGCGCGCAGGACCGCGATGGCGGACTCGAAGTCGTCGAGGGAGTCGAACGCCTGGTAGACGCTCGCGAACCGCAGGTAGGCGACCTCGTCGAGGTCGCGCAACGGTCCGAGGATCGCCAGGCCGATCTCGTAGGCGTCGATCTCGGCCGACCCGGCCGACCGCAGCGTCTCCTCGACCTTCTGCGCCAGCAGCGCCAGGTCGTCCTCGCTCACGGGACGCCCCTGGCACGCCTTGCGCACCCCGGTGGCGATCTTCTCCCGGCTGAACGGCTCCGTCGCACCGGACCGCTTGACGACGGACAGGCTCGCGGTCTCGACCGTGGTGAAACGCCGGTTGCAGCTCGGGCACTGGCGGCGGCGCCGGATCGACGCGCCGTCGTCGGACGTGCGGGAGTCCACGACGCGCGAGTCCGGGTGCCGGCAGAACGGGCAGTGCACGGCGGTCCCCTCCAGGGTCGTGGCGTCCGACGACGCCGGCGGGCCGGGCGTCGGAGGTGACGCTAGGCCGCGCCACGTCTCCGGTGCAACACGGGTGCCGCCGACCGTGGCGCGGGGAGCACCGAGGGCGGCCGTCGGCTGACGACCGCCCTCGTCGGGACGCCCCCGTCCCTCGCGACGCCAACTCGCCTCGGCGCCGCTGATGCTGCGGGCCGCGCCGGGCGCGGGCCGCTCATCCGGCCGACCCCCCAGCCTGCCGAATGAGGTAAGCCTAACCTATGGGGCAGAGGATGCCCAGCCCCACGCCCGGCGTCACCGGGCCGGCACGACGATCGTCTGCCCGGCGAGCAGGTCGCCCGACGCGAGGTCGTTGAGCCGCATCAGCTCGAGCACGACGTCGCGGACGTCCTCACCCTCCGCCGCCGCGCGGTCGGCGATGGCCCACAGCGTCTCCCCCGGCTCGACCACGTGGCGCTCGACGACCACGCCGCCGGCCGTGCCGTCCGCCTGCGCCGACCACGCCGCACCCCCGACCCCGGCCCCGAGGAGAAGCCCCAGGGCCCAGACCACCGCGCGCCCGCGGCGCGTCAGGCGCAACCCGCGCAGCCCGTCGGCCCCGCCGGCCGGAGGCGCCGCTCGACGCGGACGCGCCACGGTGCCCGCGGGAGCCACCTGCACCCGCCCGGGCGCCTCGGCCGCACCGCCCTGGACCACCCGCAGCGCCGGGCGCCGCACCCCGTCGACCTGCCGTGCCGCACCCGCTCGAGGTGCCGTCGTCGTGCCTGCCATGGCCCTGCCTCCGTCCCGAACCGCCCGCCCCGCGCCCGTCGACCGCTGCCGCCGCGCGCCTCGCCCGATCGAACACGCGTTCGTCGAACGTCTGTACGAGTTCTACCAGACGGCGCCGACGACCGTCGAGACACGCTCGAACAGATGTTTGATGTCGCAGGTCGCGGGCCCGTAAGGTGTTCCCGACGGGAAGTGCACCACCGCCCACCGACACGCACGCGTGCCGCGCGGCGGACCGCGGCCGGCGGCCGCGCGACTCAGGAGGCGTTGTGGACGTGCAGCAGGGGATCGCACCGGCCGGGGCGCAGGCACCGGTCGTCGACGTGACGGCAGGTGGGCTCACACCGCGGCAGCGCCTCGTCCTGGACACCGTCCGCGCCAGCGTCGAGCGGCGCGGGTACCCGCCGAGCATGCGCGAGATCGGCGAGGCGGTCGGCCTGACCAGCCCGTCCAGCGTCAAGCACCAGCTCAACGCGCTCGAGCGCAAGGGCTACCTGCGGCGCGACCCGCACCGCCCCCGGGCCATCGAGGTCGTCCAGCCGGACCCGTCGGGCCCCCGCGCCGACGGTGAGGTGACGCCCGGCACGGGCAGCGAGGACCGACCGGCACGCACCGGGCTCGCGGCGCTGTCCACCGTGCCCGCCGCCGCGTCGGCGGACGTGCCGGTCGTCGGACGGATCGCGGCGGGCGGCCCCATCCTCGCCGAGCAGGTGGTGGAGGACGTGTTCTCGCTCCCCCGGCAGCTCGTCGGCGAGGGGGACCTCTTCCTGCTGCGCGTGGTCGGCGACTCCATGCTCGAGGCCGCGATCTGCGACGGCGACTGGGTGGTCGTCCGGCGGCAGCCCGTGGCCGAGAACGGTGAGATCGTGGCCGCCATGATCGACGGCGAGGCCACGGTCAAGGTGCTGCGCCGCGCGGACGGCCACGTGTGGCTCATGCCGCGCAACGCGGCCTACGAGCCGATCGTCGGGGACGAGGCCACGGTGCTCGGTCGCGTCGTCAGCGTGCTGCGCAGCCTCTGAGCCTCGCGCGGGCCGGCAGCACCCGCGGCGCCCGCCGTCAGGACCGCTGGTCGTCAGCAGCGCCCGTCGTCAGCACCGCACGGTGCGGACGGCGGGCGCTCTGCCGTGCGCGGGGCCCGGCAGGCTCGCCCCGCCCGGCCCCGCGCACGGGTCAGAAGCCGAACCGTCGGGCGACCGAGCGGACGGCCTCCGCCGACCGGCGCAGCCCCGTGAGCTCGTCCGAGGACATCGGCACGGCGAGCCGCTCGGCGACCCCGCGCGAGCCGACGATCGTCGGCACCGACAGGCACACGTCGGAGATGCCGAGGTAGTCGGTCAGCAGCGACGAGACCGGCAGGATCCGCTTCTCGTCCTTGAGCACGGCCTCGATGATGCGCGACCCGGCCAGGGCGATCGCGTAGTTGGTCGCCCCCTTGCCCTCGATGATGCGGTACGCGGACTCCACGACCTCGCGGGCCATCGCGTCGCGGACCTCGCGCGTGAGCGGACCGTTCTCGCCGATCCCGTCCCACTCCAGCAGCGGCACCGAGCCGATCGACGCCGAGCTCCACAGCGGCAGCTCGGAGTCGCCGTGCTCGCCGGCCACGTACGCGTGCACGTTCTGCACGGCCACCCCGGTGTGCCGGGCGATGAGGTAGCGCAGGCGCGAGGAGTCCAGGACGGTGCCGGAGCCGAACAGCTGCTGCGGCGGCAGGCCCGAGATCTGCAGGGCCGCGTACGTGACGACGTCCACGGGGTTGGTCACCATGACGTACGTCGCGTTCGGCGCGACCTCGACGATGCCGGGCAGCACGTTGCGGACCAGGGAGATCGTCGCCTCGGCCAGGTCGAGCCGGGACTGCCCCGGGCGCTGCTTGGCGCCGGCCGTGAAGACGACGATGTCGCAGTCCGCGAGCACCGACACGTCGTCGGAGCCGACGACCTCCGCCATCGACATGAACTGGATGCCGTGGGACAGGTCGAGGACCTCGGCCTCGACCTTCTGCTTGTTGACGTCGAGCAGCGCGACGGTGCGTGCCGCGCCGCGCATCAGCGCCGCGTAGGCCATCGTCGAGCCGACGGCGCCCGCGCCGACGATGCCGAGCTTGGACGTGCGGCGCTGCGGTGGGACGACCGAGCCCAGGTCGAGCTCGTCGTCGATGGCGTCGGCCATGGCATGTCCCCTCGTCGCGGGCGTCGGTGCAGGTCGTCCCCGGGTGCGCCCGCCCGGTCGGCGCCCCTGGGCGAAGGCTAGTCGGCTCCGCGCAGCCGGCGCAGCGCGGCCACCACGACGTCGCGGTCGTCGGTGCGCCAGAAGTCCGGCATGGACCTCAGCAGGAACTCGCCGTAGCGGGCGGTCGACAGCCGCGGGTCGAGCACGGCGACCACGCCGCGGTCCTGCGACGAGCGCACCAGCCGGCCCGCGCCCTGGGCGAGCAGGAGCGCGGCGTGCGTCGCGGACACCGACATGAACCCGTTGCCGCCCGCGGCTGCCACGGCGTCCGTGCGCGCGGACCGTACGGGGTCGTCCGGGCGCGGGAACGGGATGCGGTCGATGACGACGAGGCGGCACGCGGGGCCCGGCACGTCGACGCCCTGCCACAGCGAGAGCGTCCCGAACAGGCAGGTCGGCTCGTCGGCGGCGAACCGGGCCACCAGCGTGGGCAGCTGGTCGTCACCCTGCAGCAGGACAGGGACGTCGAGGCGCTCGCGCATGGCCTCGGCGGCCACCGTCGCGGCACGACGGGACGTGAACAGCCCCAGGGTGCGCCCGCCGGCCGCCTCGACCAGCGTCGCGATCTCGTCGAGCTGGGCGTCGGTCGCGGGCTCACGCCCGGGCGGCGGCAGGCGGCGCGCGACGTAGCAGATCGCCTGGCGGGGGTAGTCGAACGGGCTGCCGACGTCGAGGCCGCGCCACGGCTCCGGCGCCGCGGCCTCCTCCCCTGCCCCGGGAGCGACCCCGGCCGGCCCCTCGGGCGCGGCGTCGGGCCGGCGCTCGAGGCCGACCGAGCGGGCCACGGGCTCGAACGTCCCGCCGAGCGCCAGGGTCGCCGACGTCAGGACCGCCGTGCGGCCGGCGAGCAGGTGCGTGCGGATCAGCCCGTTGACGGCCAGGGGCGCCGCGTGCAGCCGGGTCGTGATCTGCCCGCGGCGGTCCTCGCCCCGCGCGCACCACAGCACGGTGTGGGCGTTCTCCTGCGGGTCGGCGGCCATCCGCTCGGTCACCTCGAAGAGCGCGAGCATCGCGGCCGCGGCCATCTTCACGCCGCCCTCGGCGCCGTCGCGCCCCTTGGTGGACGCGTCGGGCTTGAGCACCGAGAGCAGCGTGCGCGCCGCGTCGCGGACCATCGCCACCGCGGTGCGGGTGCCCTCGGGCAGACCCGCGGGGAAGCGGCCCTCCGGCAGCGGCACGAGGACGCTCGCCAGGTGCTGGCCGGCGGCGTCGAGGTCCGTCGTGGGGACGCCGCCGTGCCGACGGGCCAGGCGGGCCGCGTGCTCGACCACGGGCAGCGAGAGCTCGGCGGTCGCCTGGGCCGTCACCCGGTCGGTGAGCTCGTGGGCCTCGTCGACGACGAGCACGTCGTGCTCGGGCAGCACGTTGGGCGCGCCCGTCGCGGCGATGCCGAGCATCGCGTGGTTCGTGACGACGACGTCGGCCTCGCGCGCCAGGGCGCGCGCACGGTCCGGGAAGCACTCCTCGCGCATCGGGCAGGACGTGCCCAGGCACTCCATCGCGGTGACGGCGACCTGCCGCCAGGCACGGTCGGCGACACCCGGGACGAGGTCGTCGCGGTCGCCGGTCGACGTCTCCTCGGCCCACTCGCGCAGCCGGACGACCTGGGCCCCGAGCCCCTCGCGCCCGGTCGGCCCGTCGTCCGCCGTCGCCGGGTGGTCCGCCGCGCCCGGCCGCTCGGGCACGTCGAAGAGGGCGCCCTGGTCGTCCTCCGGGTAGCCGCCGGCGACCTTGTGGGCGCACAGGTAGTTGTGCCAGCCCTTGAGCAGCGCGATCTGGGCCGGCCGGGGCAGGCGGTCCGCGAGCGCCTGCGTGACCAGGGGCAGGTCGCGGGTGATCACCTGGCGCTGCAGGGCGAGCGTGGCGGTGGAGACCACGACGCGCTCGTCCTCCAGGACCGCGTGCCGCACGGCCGGCACGAGGTAGCCGAGGGACTTGCCGGTGCCGGTGCCGGCCTGGACCAGGAGGTGCTCGTGCTCGTCGAGGGCGTCGGCCACGGCGGCCGCCATCTGCTGCTGGCCGGGGCGGGGGGTGCCGCCGAGCGCGCCGACGGCGAGGTCGAGGAGCTCGCCGACGCCCGGCCCGTCCGTACGGGTCCCGGTGCCGGGCCTGGTGCCGGGCCCGGCGCCCGGACCGCTGCCCGTGCCCTCGTCGTCGAGGGCGGCCGGGCGGGCACGGGTCGGTCGAGGCACCGCGACAGCGTAGTCGTCGGCACCCACGCGGCCCGTGGCGCCCGACCGGCTCAGCCCGCCGCCGGTCCCGCCCCGTCGACCGGGAGGTGCCGGGCCCACCACGCCAGCAGGTGCTCGAACCGCGCCTGCCGGTGCCGCGGCCGGCCCGAGCGCGTGAGCTCGTGCCCCTCGCCGGGGAAGAGCAGCAGCTCGGCCTCGACGCCGCGGCGGCGCAGCTCGACGAACCAGCGCTGGCCCTGCTCGACGGGGCAGCGCCAGTCCTGCTCGGAGTGCACGACGAGCGTGGGCGTGCGGACCTCGCCGACCCGGGCCATCGGTGACTGGCCGGCCACCAGGTCGGGCTCGGTCGCGGGGTCGCCCAGGTACTCGAGCCCGAACCACCAGCCGATGTCCGACGAGCCGACGAAGCTCACGGGGTCGAGGAAGCCGCGCTCGACGACCGCGGCGGCGAACCGGTCCGTGCGCGTGGTCAGCCACGCGGCCATGTAGCCGCCGTAGGAGCCGCCCAGGACGCCGACGCGGCCGGGGTCCAGGACGTCCGCGTCCTCGGCGAGCGCCGCGTCGAGCAGCGCCAGGACGTCGTCGGCGTCGACCGTGCCGAAGGCCCGCCGGATCGCCCGGCCGTGCGCGCGGCCGTACCCCGCCGACCCGCGCGGGTTGCCCAGGACGACCGCGTACCCCGCGCCCGCGAGCACCTGCGCCTCGTCGAACAGCGCGTGCGTGTACTGCGCGAACGGGCCGCCGTGCACCATGAGCAGCGTGGGGTGCGGGCCTGGGTGCCGCACGGGGTCGGGCAGCACGACCCAGCCGTGCACGGGGTATCCGTCGGGCGAGGCCGCGGTGATCTCGCGCGCGGCGTGCACGCGGCCCGTCGCCCGCAGGGGCGCCGACCAGTCGGCGTGCACGGCGACCGGGTCCAGCGTGAGCAGGGCGCCGGACGTCGTCGGGCCCGCCGCGGTGACGACGACCCGCCCGTCGCGCGCCGCCGCGGCGCCGAGGACGACGTGCGGCGCGGGCAGCAGCGTGCGCAGCGTGCCGTCGTCGAGGACCTCGCGCAGCTCGACGGCGCCCCGGTGCTCGACGGCCACGACCGCGCCGCCCGCGCGCGGCACGAGGACGTCCGGTGCGAGGTCGACCTCGTCGGCGTCGGTGAGGCGCACGGGCGGTCCTGCCGGTCGCAGGGACGGACCGGTGCCCGTGGTCGGCAGGCGGTGCAGGCCGGTCAGCGCCGCGACCGTGTCGTCGGCCGTCGGGCCCAGGTCGCGCGCCAGCAGCCACAGCCCCGCGCCGCCGGCCGCCGGCCGCACGGCCACGACCTGCAGCGGGCTGCCCGCGTCGGCGTCCGTCAGCGGGACCGGGGCGGAGCCGGCCTGCGGGTCGGCGTCGACGAGCACCGCGTCACGGCGGGTGTCGCGCTCGCGCGCCGCGTGCCGCGTGCTCGTCGCGACGATCGCGGTGCCGTCCGGCAGCCAGGCCGGGGCGGCCACCTCGACCTCGCCGGACGTGAGCGCGTGCGCCGCCGGCAGCGCGCGGGACGCTCCCGGGTCGTCGGGGAGCGTGAGGACGTGCACGTGCAGCGGGCGGTCGTGCACGAAGCCGAGCGCGTCGGACCGGTACCGGAACGTCGTCACGTGCCGCGGCGCCTCGGCCGCCGGGTCGCCGCCGGGCAGGTAGCGGCCCTCCTGCGGGACCCGCGCCACGTACGCGACCCGGCTGCCGTCGGGGCTGACGACAGGGGCGGCGACGCCGAGCGGGGCGTCGGTGAGCCGGACGGGCTCGCCGCCGCCCAGGCCGAGGACGTGCAGCTGCGCGGGGCCCCCGGTCAGCGGCGCGCGGCAGAACACGACCCACCGGCCGTCCGGGGTGACCTGGGGCGCGGTGTCGCGGTGCCCGTGGGTGAGCCGGCGCGCCGCGCCGGCTCCCGCGCCGGGGTGGGTGCCAGGGTCGGTGCCGTCGAGCGGGACGAGCCACAGCTCGCCCCGGTTCGCGTCGGCGTCGAGGTCGGGCCCGCCGACCGCCACGACGGCGGCCGAGCCGTCGGGCAGGGGCGCCGGGGCGCCGGGGGTGCGCAGGAGGTCCAGGTCGGAGGGGATCACCGGACGACTCTAGGCACGCGCGCCGACCCGCGAGGCACCCCCGGACCACCCGTTCGGCCCATCAGCCGCACGGGGCCGGCGTCAGACCGCGGCGGCCCGCAGCTCGGACGCGAGCGCCTCGTCGACCCGGGCCCGCAGACGCGTGCCCTCCGCGACGTGCTCCTCCTGCTGGAGGTCGCCGTGCTCGTGGACCCGGCTCACCAGGTCGCCGCGGGAGTACGGCACCACGAGGTCGACCGTGACGCCGGGCCGCGGCAGCTGGTCGGCCACCAGGGCCTGCAGCTCGTCGATGCCCGCACCGGTGTGCGCGGAGACCGCGACCGCGTGCACCTCGCGCGAGCGCAGCCGCGCCAGGACCTCGGGCGCGGCCAGGTCGGCCTTGTTGAGCACGACGATCTCGGGGACGTCCATCGCGCCGGGGATGTCGGCGAACACGTGCCGGACGGCGGCGAGCTGCCCCTCCGGGTCCGGGTGCGAGGCGTCCACGACGTGCAGCAGCAGGTCGGCGTCCGCGACCTCCTCCAGGGTCGAGCGGAACGCCTCGACGAGCTGGTGCGGCAGCGCGCGGACGAACCCGACCGTGTCGGCGAGGGTGTAGACGCGCCCGTCGCCGGTCTCGGCCCGCCGGACCGTGGGGTCGAGCGTCGCGAACAGGGCGTTCTCGACGAGCACACCGGCGTTGGTCAGCCGGTTGAGCAGCGAGGACTTGCCCGCGTTGGTGTACCCGGCGATCGCGACCGACGGGATCGCGTTGCGCTTGCGGGACGCCCGCTTGGTCACGCGGGCGGGCTCCATCGCGGCGATCTCGCGGCGCAGCTTCGCCATGCGGTTGCGGATGCGCCGACGGTCGAGCTCGATCTTCGTCTCGCCGGGACCGCGCGAGCCCATGCCCGCACCGGCGCCGCCGACCTGGCCGCCCGCCTGGCGGCTCATCGACTCGCCCCACCCGCGCAGGCGCGGGAGCAGGTACTCCAGCTGTGCGAGCTCGACCTGCGCCTTGCCCTCTCGCGACTTGGCGTGCTGGGCGAAGATGTCGAGGATCAGCGCGGTGCGGTCGACGACCTTGACCCGGACCACGTCCTCCAGCGCACGGCGCTGGGACGGTGCCAGCTCGCCGTCGACGACGACGGTGTCCGCGCCGACCGCGGCCACGACGGTCGCGAGCTCGGCCGCCTTGCCGGAGCCGAGGTACGTGCTCGGGTCCGGGGTGCGACGCCGCTGCAGCAGCCCGTCGAGGACCTGCGAGCCGGCGGTCTCGGCGAGCGCCGCGAGCTCGCGGAGCGAGATCTCGGCGTCCTGCGCCGTGCCCGCGCCCCACAGGCCCACGAGCACGACCTTCTCGAGCCGCAGCTGGCGGTACTCGACCTCGGTGACGTCCTCGAGCTCGGTCGACAGGTTCGCCACGCGGCGCAGCGACGTGCGCTCCTCGAGGTCGAGCTGGTCGCCGTCGAACGTGCTGTGGTGCGTGCCGCCGGACTGCAGTGCGGTCCCGGCCCGGGCGAGCACCCGTGCGACGACGTCGTCGGCCACCTCCTGCGCGCTGCGCGCCGACGCCTGCGGCGTCACGTCGGTGGTGTGCTCTCGGTCGTCCACGCGGGGCCTCTCGTCCGGGATCGGGGGTGCGCCCAGGATCGCACGCACGTACGACCCCCGCGACGGGATTTCGCTGCCGGCACAGCGTCGCGCGGCCGCTAGCCTCGGCGGGTGACCGGCACCGACGACCCGCAGGGCGAGCACTACTTCACGGCACGTCCGGCCTCGGCGGCGCAGCGCAGGACCGTGCGCGTCCCCCTGGCCGGGCAGGACGTCGAGGTCGAGACGGCGGGCGGCGTGTTCTCCCCCGACCACGTCGACCTCGGGACGCAGGTGCTGCTGCGGACCGTCCCGCAGCCGCCCGCGGCCGGAGACCTGCTGGACCTCGGCTGCGGCTGGGGCCCGCTCGCGCTGACGCTCGCGCTCACGTCCCCCGACGCCCGCGTGTGGGCGGTCGACGTCAACGAGCGCGCGCTCGACCTCGTGCGGCGCAACGCCGCGCACCTCGGCCTGCCGAACGTGGTCGCCGCGCTCCCCGACGACGTGCCGGACGACGTGCGCTTCGCGACCTGCTGGTCGAACCCGCCGGTGCGGATCGGCAAGCCCGCGCTGCACGACCTGCTGCGCCGCTGGCTGCCCCGCGTCGCGCCGGGCGGGGACGCGTGGCTCGTCGTCGGCAAGAACCTCGGCGCCGACCCGCTGCAGCGCTGGCTGACCGACGAGGCGGACCTGCCCACGACGCGCGAGGCGAGCGCCAAGGGCTTCCGCGTGCTGCGCGTCGCCCCGTGACGACCGGGACCACCGCAGCGGCCGGGTCGACGTCGCCCGACGCGCTGTGGCGCGCCCGCCGCACGACGTCGCTCGCGATGTTCGCGCTCGTCGTGCTCGTGGCGTTCGAGTCGTTCGCGGTCACCACCGTGATGCCCGAGGTCGCCGCCGTGCTCGACGGGCGCTCGCTGTACGCGTTCGCCTTCGCGGGTCCGCTCGCGACGGGCGTGGTCGGCATGGTGCTGGCCGGCGCGTGGGCCGACCGCCGGGGCCCGGCCGCCCCGTTCACGGCCGGGACCGTCGTCTTCGTCCTGGGCCTGGTCGTGGCGGGCGTCGCGACCAGCATGCCGGTGCTCGTCGCGGGCCGGCTCGCGCAGGGCCTGGGGGGCGGTGCCGTCAACGTGACGCTGCTCGTGGCCGTGGCCCGCGCGTACCCCGCGGTGCTGCACCCGCGCGTCTTCGCGTGGTTCTCGACGGCGTGGGTGCTGCCGTCGGTGGTCGGGCCCGCGGTCGCGGGGCTCCTCGCCGAGCTCGCGGGGTGGCGCTGGGTGTTCCTCGGCGTCGCGCTGCTGGTCGTGCCCGCGACCGTCCCGCTGCTGGGTGCGGTCCGCGGCCTCGGCCCCGTGCGGCACGACGACACGCCCGACGGCGGGCCGGCGGTGCGCGACGGCGCGGGCCGGCGCGTGCTGTGGGCCGTGCTCGTCGCGGCCGCCGTGCTCGCGCTCAACGTCGCCGCCCAGCTGCCGCGACCATGGTCCGCGCCGGTCGCGGTGGTCGCCGCCGTCGGGGCGCTGGCCGCCGCGCGTCCGCTGCTGCCGCGGGGCGCGCTGCGGATGCGGCCCGGCCTGCCGTCGGTGATCACGACGCGCGTGCTCGTGTCGGGCGCCTTCTTCGGGGCGCAGGTGTACGTGCCGTACCTGCTCGTGGACCGCGACGGCTGGTCGACCTCGGCGAGCGGTCTGGGGCTGTCGACGGCGGCCCTGGCGTGGTCGGCGTCCTCGATGGTGCAAGGACGCCTCGGGCACCGCCTGCCCAGCCGCAGCGCCGTCCGGACCGGCACGGCGCTCGTGGCCGTCGCCGTCGTCGGCGCGACCGTCGTGACGGTCCTCGGGCTGCCGGCGTGGGCGGTCGTGGCCGTGTGGACGGCTGCGGGCGCCGGCATGGGCATGGCGTCGTCGCGCCTCAACGTGCTGGTCCTGGGCTGGTCGACGCCGCAGGACCAGGGCCGCAACTCCGCCGCGCACACCATCGGCGACTCGGTCGGCGCCTCCCTCGCGCTCGCCCTGACCGGGGTCCTCGTGGTGCTCGTCGGGGGCGGCGACGGCTATGCGGGACCGGGGCCGTTCGTCGCCGCGTTCGCCCTCACGGCGGTGCTCGCGCTCGGCGCCGCCGTGGCCGCCCCGCGCGTCGGCGTCCCGCCCACCGAGCGGACCCCGGCAGCGGGTGCCGCGGTGCCGGGCACCGTGCCGTCGGAGCCGGGCACCGTGCCGTCCGAGGCGTCGCCGCCGCTCCCCGCCGACGGCATCGCCCCGACGAGCGCGTCCAGCACCTGACGCGGCGTCGGCACGCCCTCGGCGCGCGTCACGACCGCACCGGCCGCGTCGAGGACGACGACGGTGGGCGTGCTGACGACCTGCAGGGCGCCGGCGAGCTCCGGCGCGTCCGCCACGTCGACCTCGACGTGCCGGACGCCCGGGACGGCGTCGGCGACCCGGGCGAGCACGCGCCGTGCCGCGCGGCACGGCGCGCAGAAGGCGGTCGAGACCTGGACGAGCGTGGCGCGCTCCCCCAGCGGGGCACCGAGGTCGGCGGCCGTGAGCGCCGGCGCCGGCCCGCTCACGCGGGCAGCGCGTCGAGGGCCACGTCGACGTCGGCGACGAGCACCGCGGGCCCGGCGAGCACGACGTGCCCGTCGGGGCGGGCGGTGACCTCGACGGTGCCGCCGGGCACGTCGACGAGCCAGACGGCGGGGGCGTCGGGCCCTGCCCAGGCGCGCACCGCGACGGCGGCCGCGCACGCGCCCGTGCCGCACGACTGCGTCTCGCCGACGCCGCGCTCGTGCACGCGCATCCGCAGCCGCCCGACGAGCGTGCCGTCGGCCCGCCGGGACTCCCCCGCGGGCACGACCAGCTCGACGTTGGTGCCGTCGGCGGGCACCGGCAGCACCCGGGGTGCGTGGGACAGGTCGGCGCGGTCGAGGTCGTCGTCCTGCGCCAGCACGACGACGGTGTGCGGGTTGCCGACGTCCACGGACAGCCCGGGCCGGGTCACGGCGAGACCGTCGACCTCGACCGTCGCGTCCCCGCCGTCCGCCAGCGCGTCCGGCCCGCCGACCACCGTCGCCGGGCCCATGTCGACCGCGAACCAGGCGACGTCGCCGACCTCGGGCGCGGCGGGCACGGCGCGCACGGTCCGCAGCCCGGCCCGCGTGCCCACGGGCAGGTCGCCGTCGGCGGGCGACCACAGGCCGAGGTGCTCGAGGTAGCGGGCGAAGACCCGCACGCCGTTGCCGCACATCTGCGCGAGCGAGCCGTCGGCGTTGCGGTAGTCCATGAACCACTGCGCCCCGGCGGGCGCCTGCGGCACGTGCCCGGCGCGGACGACGCGGATCAGGCCGTCGCCGCCGACCCCGCCGCGCCGGTCGCAGAGCAGCCGCACGAGCGCCGGGGTGACGTCGAGCGCACCGTCGCGGTCGTCGAGGAGCACGAAGTCGTTGCGGGTGCCGTGGCCCTTGACCACCGCCAGGCGCGCCTGCGGGGCGGCGACGGCGGCGGGTGCGGGGGCGGTCGCGGTCATGAGCCCAGGGTACGGCGGGGCGCGGGGTCGTCGGTGGCGGGGCCGAGCGTCCCGGCGTCGGCACGGGCGACGAGGTCCAGCGCACGGTCGAGGAGGTCCGGGTCGCGCGCGTCGAGCCAGTGGACGCGCGGGTCACGCCCGAACCAGCCCATCTGCTTGCGCGCCAGGCGGCGGGTCCCGGCGGCCGTGGACGCCCGCGCCTGCACCTCGTCGAGCTCGCCGCGCAGCTGCGCGAACGCCTGCGCGTACCCCACGGCCCGGGCCGCGGTCCGTCCCACGCCGTGCGCGGCGAGCGCCGCGGCCTCGTCGAGGAGCCCGTCGGCCCACATCGCGTCGACCCGGCGCCCGATCCGCTCGTCGAGGGCGTCGCGCGCGCAGTCGAGGCCGATCTGCACGGCGGGCACCTCGTAGACGTGCTGCGGCAGGCTCGCCGAGTAGGGCCGCCCCGTCAGGGCGATCACCTCGAGCGCCCGCACGACGCGGCGGGCGTTGCGGGGGCCGATCCCCTCGGCCGCGACCGGGTCCAGCCCGGCCAGCTCCGCGTGCAGCGCGCGCGCACCCTCGGTCTCGACGCGCTCCTCCAGGCGGGCGCGCACGTCCGCGTCGGTGCCTGGGAAGTCCAGGTGGTCCAGCAGCGCGCGCACGTACAGGCCGGACCCGCCGACGGCCACGGCCCGCACACCGCCCGCGGCGAGGTCGGCGAGCACCGCCCGCGCGTCGCGCTGGTAGTCGGCGACGGACGCCTCGTCGCGGGGGTCGAGCACGTCGAGCAGGTGGTGCGGCACGCCCCGGCGCCGCTCGACGGGCAGGGTGGCGGTGCCGATGTCCATGCCGCGGTACAGCTGGAGGGCGTCGGCGTTGACGACGTGCGCGCCGAGCGCCTGCGCGAGGTCGAGGGCCAGGTCGGACTTGCCCGTGGCGGTGGGACCGACCACGGCGACGACGACGCTCACGCGGGCACCGTCGCCCACGCGCCCGCCGCGTGGGCGGCACCGGCGAGGAGGACCACGGCGTCGAGCCGTGCGGTGAGCGGGACGCCCGCGGACGCGCCGACGAGGACCTGCCACGGGGCCCAGCCGCTCACCGCCAGGCGCGCGCACGCGCCCCGGTCGAGCCCGGCGAGGGCGTCCCGCGCACCGGGGCCCGCGAGCGCGGCGTGCAGGGCGTCGTCCCACGCGGGCGCGTCGGGCTCGTCCGCGAGCGGGGCGTGCGGGCCGTGCCGGGCGGACCCGGAGCCGACGACGACGAGCGCGGTCGGCGCGTCCGCGGCGCACGCGGCACCGAGCGCGCGCAGGTCCGCGGCCCGGGCCGGCGCCGCGGCGTCGCGGGCCACCTCGACGACGACGACGTCGGCCGGCGGGTCGGCGGGCGACGCGGCCGCCACCAGGTGCAGGGCGACCGCGGCGGGCACCCCGACCGACGGGCCCGCGACGGGCAGGTCGACACCGGCGGGCGGGGCCACGACGGGCAGGTCGGGCACGGGCCACCCGAGCAGCGCGTCGGGCACTCCCGCGGCGCCGAGTCCCGCGCGCACCCGTCCCGCCGGGGCGCGGTCGTCGGTGCCGGCGCGGGGCGCGACGACGACGAGGCGTCCGCCGCGTGCGGCCTCGACGCCCTCGGCGACGGCGGCGAGGGCGGCCGCGCGCAGGTCGGCGAGGCCGGCGGGCTCGTGGCGGCCGGCGACGCCGGGGACGAGGAGGGCCGTGTCGGGGACGAGGGCGGCGTGGACGAGCACGTCCCGACGGTAGCGGGTGCGTCCGCGGGTGCGCTCCGGGCGGCGGGTAGGGTCGGGGCATGGGCTGGTTCGGCGAGCAGGCGCGACGCTGGTGGCCGGGGCGGCGGGCGGCCGCGCCCCCTCCCCCGGGCGGCGGGGCGGACCTGGACGACGACGACCTGCACGCCCGGGTCGCGGACCTGCTGGCCCGCGAGCTCGGTGCGGCGGAGTCCTCGGGCAGCCGTCCGCTGCCGGTGACGCCCGCGCGGATCGCGGCGTGGATGACGGAGAACGAGTTCTCCTACTTCGTCGACAACGACGGCGACCTCGGGGGCCTGTGGCGGGGGCGGCTGTTCTACTTCTTCCTCTTCGGGGAGGACTCGGAGATCCTCCAGGTGCGGGGGCAGTGGCACCGCGAGCTCGCGATCGAGCGGCTCGAGGAGGTGCTCGACCTGTGCAACGAGTGGAACGCGGACCGGATCTGGCCCAAGGCGTACGCGCGCGTGCGCGACAACGGGCGCGTCCACGTCGTCTCGGAGGTCGCCACGGACCTGGAGCACGGTGTCACCGACGACCAGCTCAGCCAGTTCCTCTTCTGCGGCCTGTCGACGGGCAGCATGCTGTTCGACGCGCTCGACGAGCAGTACCCGGACCCGGCGGGGGTGGCACCGTGAGCGCGCCGGGGTGGCTGCTGCGCGTGCTGGGCGGGCTGCCGAAGCCCGCCAAGGACCCGCACCCGGACGACGAGCCGCCGCGCCCGCTCACGCGCGACCGCGTCGGGGAGTACCTGCTGGCGCGCGGGTACCGGTTCGTGGTCGACGAGGACGGTGACCTGACCGGCACGTGGGACGGGAGCCGCTTCTGGTTCCTGCTCCTGGGCGACCAGCACGAGATCCTGCAGGTGCGCGGCCGGTGGTACCGCACGGTGCCGCTCTCCCAGCGCGCCGCGCTGGCGCTGGCCGTCAACGACTGGAACCGCGAGCGCATCTGGCCGAAGGCGTACCTGCGCGAGGAGGAGGGCACGCTCGCCCTCTACTCGGAGGTGTCGGCGGACCTGGAGCCCGGCGTGACCGACGTGCAGCTGGCCCAGCTGCTGGCGTGCGGCCTGGGCACGGGCGTGCAGCTGTTCGCGGCGCTGGAGCAGATCCTGCCCGCGGACGGGCCGCCGCCGGCGGTGCCGGACAACTGAGGGCCCGTCACAGGCCGCCGAGGACCTGACCCAGCAGGATCTTGGTGATCATCGCCGCCGGGTACACCAGGGCGTAGCCCAGGGCGACGCGCGAGTCGTACCCGGTGCGCCCGTTGGCGAACGCCAGCACCGCCGGCTGCGTCTGGGCGCCCGCCATGATGCCGGACAGCCGCGTGCCGCCGGTGCGGAACAGGCGCCGCATCACCAGGTACAGGCCGGTGGCGACGGTCGTGGTGACGACGAGCCCGAGCAGGACGATCCGCACCCACTCCCCCGAGGCGAAGGCCGCACCGATCTGCGCGCCGGCGCGCGAGCCCGCCTGGGCGAGGAACACGAGCAGGCCGAGCTCGGCGATCGCCTGCGCGGCCGTGTACGGCATGGCCGTGACGAGGGGTCCGACGCGGCCGAGGCGCCCGAGCACGAGGCCCACGACGAGGGTGCCGGCGGCGGACCCGATCGAGAAGACGCGCCCGGGCACGGGGAACGCGACCGCGCCGAGGAGGATCCCGAGGGTCATGCCCAGGCCGAGGACGATCGGCGTGATGTCGGACAGCCCCCGGGCGGAGTCCCCGAACCACCGGGAGACCTCGCCCATGCGGTCGCGCGGGGCGATGACGCGGACCCGGTCGCCGAGCTGGAGCAGGAAGTCGTCGGTGGCCACGACGTCGACGTCGCCGCGGCGCACGCGCGAGATCGTGGCGCCGAACCGGTGCGGCAGGTCGAGCTCGGCGATGGTGTGCCCGGCGGCCCGGGAGTCGGAGACGGTGATGCGCCGCATGTCGAGGTACCAGCGGTCGACCTCGAGGTGGTGGGAGGACGTGTGCCCGAGCTCGCGGGTGACGGCGTCGACGTCGGCGGCGGGGCCGACGACGGTGACGAGGTCGTCGACGAGCAGCAGGTCGCCGTCGTCGGCGGTGCGGATCGGCTCGGTCTCGCCGCGGCGCACCCGGGAGAACTTGATGCGGTCCCCGTAGCGCTCCTCGAGGTCCTGGATCCGGGGGCTGCTGCCGGCCTCGACGCGGACGGTGCGGTTGACCAGCGCGGGCGGGGCGTCGGTGTCCTCGCGGCGGTGGCGCAGCGCGGCCGTGACGGCGACGAGCATGCCGACCACGCCGAACAGGTAGGTCACCGCGTACCCGACGGTCGGACCGGTGGCGTCCCCGGCGGCCTCACGGGCGGCCGCGAGCGCGGGGGTGTTGGTCACGGCCCCGGCCCACGCACCCGCGGTGACGGCGGGGTCGAGGTGCAGGGCGGCACCCAGCACGACGGCGACGACGGCGCCGACGACGAGGACCCCCACCATCGCGAGGATCTGCCCGAGGCTGCGGCGCAGCGAGGAGAAGAACGTCGCCCCGGACACGATGCCGACGCTGAACGTGAACAGGGTCAGCCCGAGCGTGCCGAGCTCTTCGGGGATCTCGAGGTCGACGCCCAGCCCGGCCGCCCAGGCGGAGGCGCCGATGGCGAGGAACAGCACGGCTGCGGCCCCGAGCCCGACGCCGCGCACACGCACGTGCCCGAGGAGCGACCCGGTGCCGATGAGCACGAAGAGCAGCAGGATGGGCTGCTCGGCGAGGAAGACGAACACGTCCGACATCGGTGTCTCCGTGTGAGGGGTGCGACGCTGCGACCCTCATTGAAGACCTGCGCACGGGGGGCCGTCTGGGCCGGAGGGCCCGGGTGCCCGCACGCGGACGGGCTGTCGGCGGGCGAGCAGCCACCGGACCGGCGGTCGGCGGACCAGCAGTCCCGCGGGCGGGTCGTCAGCGGGTCGGCGCGCCGAGCCCCGGCAGGCCCAGCACCACGGGCCCGGCCGGCGCGGGGGCGCCCGTCCCGCACGACGACGCCCCGGCGGCGGCGTGCTCCTCGCGGCCCTCGACGCGCGCCTGCCAGGCGTCGCCGGCGCGGGTGCGCCGCACCGCGAACGTGCCACCGGGCGTGAGGGCGGAGTCGGCGACGAGGTGGTGGGGCGCGCTGCGGGTGATCTCGACCGTGACGAGGTCACCGGGACGGGGAGCCTGCGACGCGTCGAGACCGGGCGGCAGCGCGAGGTGCACGAGGCGGTTGTCGGCCGCGCGGCCCGAGAGGCGCGCGGTGTCGGCGTCCTTGCGCCCCTCGCCCTGGGCGACGAGCACGTCGACGCGGCGACCCACCTGCGCGGCGTTCTCCTCGCCGGAGATCCGCTCCTGCAGCGCCTGCAGGCGCTCGTAGCGCTCCTGCACGACCGCCTTGGGGAGCTGGTCGGGCAGGTCGGCGGCGGGGGTGCCGGGCCGCGGGGAGTACTGGAACGTGAACGCCGACGCGAACCGGGACGCCTCGACCACGCGCAGGGTCTCGGCGAAGTCCTCCTCGGTCTCGCCGGGGAACCCGACGATGACGTCGGTGGTGATCGCCGCGTCCGGCACGGCCGCGCGCACCCGGTCGAGGATGGCCAGGAAGCGCTCGGCCCGGTACGAGCGGCGCATGGCGCGCAGGACCCGGTCCGAGCCCGACTGCAGGGGCATGTGCAGCTGCGGCATCACCGTCGGCGTGGCCGCCATCGCCTCGATCACGTCGTCGGTGAACGCCGCGGGGTGCGGGGACGTGAAGCGGACACGCTCGAGCCCGGGCACCGCGCCGACCGACCGCAGCAGCTTGGCGAACGCGTGCCGGTCGCCGAACCCGACGCCGTAGGAGTTGACGTTCTGGCCGAGCAGCGTGACCTCGATCGCGCCCTGCGCGACGAGCGCCTCGACCTCGGCCAGGACGTCGCCCGGGCGGCGGTCGCGCTCCTTGCCGCGCAGGTGCGGCACGATGCAGAACGTGCACGTGTTGTTGCAGCCGACGCTGATCGACACCCATCCCGCGTAGACCGACTCCCGGCGCGTGGGCAGCGTCGAGGGGAACACCTGCAGCGACTCGGCGATCTCGACCTCGGCCTGCGCGTTGTGGCGCGCGCGCTCGAGCAGCGACGGCAGCACGTCGATGTTGTGGGTGCCGAACACGACGTCCACCCACGGCGCGCGCTCGACGATGCCGGTGCGGTCCTTCTGCGCGAGGCAGCCGCCCACGGCGATCTGCATGCCGCCGGGACGGGAGCGCTTGGTGCCGGCCAGCCGCCCGAGGTTGCCGTACAGCCGGTCGGCGGCGTTCTCGCGGACCGCGCACGTGTTGATGACGAGGACGTCGACGTCCTCCACGGCCGCGTCGGCCGCGGGCGCCGGCACGTAGCCGGCCTCCTCGAGCAGCCCGGCCATGTGCTCGGAGTCGTGCACGTTCATCTGGCAGCCGAGCGTCTTGACCAGGTACGTGCGCGCACGCGCCGCCGGGGCGTGCGCGGCGGCGGGGGCGGGGGCGGGCAGGGTCGTGGACATCGCCCCCCAGGGTACGTCGGCGCGACGCCCCCCCGGCGCCCGCGCCCGCGCCGGGCCCGTCGGCCGGCGGCACGCGACGGACGGGGCACCGGACGGACCGGGCGCACCCGGACGCACCCGGATCGAACCGGCTGTGCAGACCGGGATGACTGGGACGTTACGGGACCGTGACGTCTTCTCGTGGCGCCCGCAACATCTCCCCCGTAGGTTCGGCAGATGCCCGACAGCACGAGCGACCTCACGACAGCCGTCGCCGCCCCGGCCCGCCCCACCGGCGACCCGCTGATCGTCCTGTCCGGGGTCAACAAGCACTTCGGCCCCCTGCACGTCCTGCAGGACATCGACCTGACGATCCACCGCGGCGAGGTCGTCGTGGTCATCGGACCGTCCGGGAGCGGCAAGTCGACCCTGTGCCGCACGATCAACCGGCTGGAGACCATCGACTCCGGCACCATCACGATCGACGGCCAGCCGCTGCCCGAGGAGGGCCGCGCGCTGGCGCGTCTGCGCGCCGACGTCGGCATGGTGTTCCAGTCCTTCAACCTCTTCGCGCACAAGACCGTCCTGGAGAACGTCACGCTGGGGCAGGTCAAGGCCAAGGGCGTGCGCCCCGCGCAGGCGAAGGCCACCGCGATGGAGCTGCTCGAGCGCGTCGGCGTCGCCAACCAGGCCGACAAGCGGCCCGCCCAGCTCTCCGGCGGCCAGCAGCAGCGCGTCGCCATCGCCCGCGCCCTGGCCATGAAGCCCAAGGCCATGCTGTTCGACGAGCCGACCTCGGCCCTCGACCCCGAGATGATCAACGAGGTCCTCGACGTCATGGTCAGCCTCGCCCGCGAGGGCATGACGATGGTCGTGGTCACGCACGAGATGGGGTTCGCCCGCCGCGCCGCGCACCGCGTGGTCTTCATGGACGCCGGGCAGGTCGTCGAGCAGGCCGAGCCCGAGGAGTTCTTCACCGCCGCGCGCAGCGAGCGCGCCCGCGACTTCCTGTCCAAGATCCTCACCCACTGACCCGGGCGGCCACCACGGGCCCGGCAGCACCGACCAGACCGCAGCACGACACGACGCACGACGACACGAAGGGGACACCCATGCGCGCACGACTGGCGATCGCGCTCACCGCGGCGGCCGCGCTCACGCTCACCGCCTGCTCCGGCGGCGACACCGACTCCGAGAGCACCGAGGGTGCGGGCGGCGGCGACAGCATCCGCATCGGCATCAAGTTCGACCAGCCCGGCCTCGGCTTCCAGGACGGCTCCGACTACACCGGCTTCGACGTCGGCGTCGCGACGTACGTCGCGGAGCAGCTCGGCTACTCCGCCGACCAGATCGAGTGGGTCGAGTCGCCGTCCGCGCAGCGCGAGACGATGCTGCAGACCGGCCAGGTCGACATGATCTTCGCGACGTACTCCATCACCGACGAGCGCAAGGAGGTCGTGTCCTTCGCCGGGCCGTACTTCGTCGCCGGGCAGGACCTGCTCGTCGCCGCCGACGACGACTCCATCAGCGGGCCCGAGGACCTCGAGGGCAAGAACCTGTGCTCCGTCACGGGCTCGACGTCCGCGCAGCGCATCAAGGACGAGTACGCGGCCGGGACGAACCTGCTGGAGCAGCCCGGGTACGCCGAGTGCGTCACCGCGCTCGTCGCCGGCTCCGTCGACGCCGTGACCACCGACGACATCATCCTCGCCGGCCTCGCGGCCATCCCCGCCAACGAGGGCCAGGTCAAGGTCGTCGGCAACCCGTTCTCCGAGGAGAACTACGGCATCGGACTGCCGCAGGACAACGAGATCTGCGAGGACGTGAACGCGGCCGTCGAGCAGATGTTCGAGGACGGCACGTGGGAGCAGCTGCTGGAGGACAACGTCGGCGCGTCGGGCTACGTCCCGAACGCGGACCTCAACCCGCCGGCCGTCGAGCCCTGCGCCTGACCCGCTGACCCCGCGGGTGCCGGCCACCGGCACCCGCGGGTCCGCGCGGCGCGAGCCGCCACGCCGTCCCCCTGCCGCACGCCCCTGGAGGTCCTGCCGTGGACGAGGGCTACCTCGCCCAGTTCCTGTCGTTGTTCGAGCAGTTCGACGTGCTCGCCGCGTTCTGGGTGAACATCCAGCTCACCGCGTACGCCGCCGTCCTCGCGCTCGTCCTCGGCACGGTGCTGGCCGTCATGCGGATCTCGCCCGTGCCGAGCCTGCGCTGGGCCGGGGCGACCTACGTGACGCTGCTGCGCAACACGCCCCTGACGATCATCATCGTCTTCTGCGTGCTGGGCCTGTGGGGGCAGCTCGGCATCACGCTGTCGGCGGACTTCCAGACCAACTTCTTCCGCCTGGCCGCCATCGGCCTGGGCGTCTACCACGCGGCGTTCGTGTGCGAGGCGCTGCGCTCGGGCGTCAACACCGTGCCCGTCGGCCAGGCCGAGGCGGCCCGCGCGATCGGTCTGGGCTTCTGGCCCGCGGCCCGCCTGGTGATCCTCCCGCAGGCGTTCCGCGGCGCCGTCGCCCCGCTCGGCAACGTGCTCATCGCCCTCATCAAGAACTCCACGGTCGCCGCCGCCGGGTCCGTCGCCGAGGCGTCGGGCCTGATGCGCACCATGATCGAGTTCCGGCCCGACGTGATCCTCGCCGTGTTCTTCGTGTTCGCGCTCGGCTTCGTCGTCCTCGTCGTCCCGGTGGGCCTGCTCACCACGTCCCTGTCCCGACGCCTGGCGGTGGCCCGATGAGCGCGCACGTCCTGTTCGACGCCCCCGGGCCCCGCGCCCGCCGCCGCATGGTCGTGGTCAACGTCGTCGCCGCGCTCGTGGTGGCCGCGATCGCCGCCGTGGCGCTCGTCCTGCTCGACCGCAAGGGGCAGCTCGACGCCCGCCTGTGGACGCCGTTCCTCGAGGCCCGCACCTGGACCGGGTACCTGCTGCCGGGGCTGCTCGACACCCTGCGCGCCGCCGCGCTCGCCATCGTCGCGTCGGGGGTCTTCGGGCTGGTCTTCGGGCTGGGTCGGCTCGCGTCGTCCCGCGCGGTGCGCGTCGTCGCCGGCGCGGTCGTCGAGTTCTTCCGCGCCGTGCCCGTGCTGCTGATGATGATCTTCTTCTACCTGGGGATCTCGCGCGCCGGCCTGCTCGACCCGGGCGACGTCCCGCTCGTGGCCGTCGTGCTCGGCCTGACGCTCTACAACGGGTCCGTGTTCGCCGAGCTCGTACGGTCCGGCGTCCACGGGCTGCCGAAGGGCCAGCGGGAGGCCGCGCTCGTCGTCGGGCTCACCCGCGGGCAGTCGCTGCGGCTGGTCGAGGTGCCGCAGGCGCTGATCGCCATGCTGCCCGCGATCGCCTCGCAGCTCGTCGTCATCCTCAAGGACACCGCGCTCGGCGCGATCATCACCTACCCGGAGCTGCTGGCCGCCGCGCGCCGGCTCGGGTCCGGCGAGGGCAACATCCTGCAGGCGCTGCTCGTGGCCGCGGTGATCTTCATCGTCCTCAACTACGGCCTGACCCGGGCCGCGGACCGGCTCGCGACCCGCGTCGACCGTCGCACGTCCGGCACCGCGACGGCCGAGGCACCGAGCCTGGCCGTGCGTGCCGGCGGCGACGACTGAGGGGCCGCGCGCCGGCCGGCGGCGCCGGCCGTCAGCCGGCCGTGGCGCTGGCGCGCAGCTCGCGCACCACGGTGACCTTGATCTCGCCGGGGTAGGTCAGGTCGGCCTCGATGTGCCGGGCGATCGACACCGCGAGCTGCGGCAGGGCGTAGTCGTCGACCTCGGCCGGCTCGACCACGACCCGGACCTCCCGGCCCGCGGACATCGCCAGCGCCCGGCGCACGCCCTGGTGCGCCACGACGAGCGCCTCGAGCTTGTCCATGCGCTCCAGGTACTGGTCGACCTCCTCGCGGCGGGCGCCGGGCCGGGCCGCCGAGATCGCGTCGGCGGCCTGCACGAGGACGGCCTCGACCGTCGTCGCCGGCACCTCGTCGTGGTGCGCGGCGATCGCGTTCACCACGGCGTCGGTCTCCCCGCAGCGCCGCGCCAGGTCCGCGCCCACCGCCGCGTGCGTGCCGCCGACCTGCGCGGTCAGCGCCTTGCCGACGTCGTGCAGGAACGCGCCGCGGCGCGCCACGTCGACGTCGGCGCCGAGCTCGGCGGCCATCGTCGCCGCGACCTGCGCGGTCTCCACCAGGTGCTCCAGGACGCTCTGCCCGTACGACGACCGCAGCCGCAGCCGGCCCATGGTGCGCACGAGGTCCGGGTGCAGCCCGTCGACACCGGCCCGCTCGGCCGCGTCGTGGCCCGCCGCGTCGTGCCGCTCGTCGGCCCCCGCGAGCGCGTCGGCGTAGGCGGCCTCGATGCGCTGCGGGTGGATGCGGCCGTCGCTCATCAGGGCCTCGAGCGCGACCTGCGCGACCTCGCGCCGCGCGGCGTCGAAGCACGAGAGGACCACGGTGTCCGGGGTCTCGTCGATGAGCACGTTCACGCCGGTCAGGGCCTCGAAGTGCCGGATGTTGCGGCCCTCCTTGCCGATGATCCGGCCCTTCATCTCGTCCGACGGCAGGGGCAGCATGCTGAGCACGCCCTGCGAGCTGGTCGGCACGGCGAGGCGCTGCACGGCGGCCGTGACGATGCGTCGCGCGCGGGCCTCCGCGGTGCGGCGGGCCTGGGCCTCGGCCCGGCGCACCTGCCCGGCGGCGTCGTTCGTGGCCTGCTCGACCTGGCGGCGCGTGAGCTCGGCCCGGGCCTCGTCCTCGGTGAGGCCTCCGACCGCCTCGAGCTGGGCACGGGCCTCGTCGCGGGCCGCGGCCAGCCGCTCGCGCGCCGTGCGCTCGGCGTCGGCCAGCGTGCGCGCCGCCGCGCGCTCGGCCTTGTCGAGCGCACGGGCCGCGGCCCGCTCCGACTCGACGAGGGCGTCGGCCTGGGCGCGCGTGCGTCGCTCCAGCTCGGCCAGCGCCGTGCGCTCGGCCGCGAGGTCCTGCTCGCGGTCCACCACCCGGCGCTCGCGCCGCTCGGCGTCGGCGAGCAGGGCCCGGGCGTCGTCGCGGATGCGCGCGACGTCCTCGGTGGCGCGGCGACGCTGGGCGTCGGCGTCGCGCCGGGCGAGCAGGATGAGCAGCAGGGCGACCAGGCACGCGCCCAGCAGGCCGACGACGGTGACGACAGCACCCGGATCCACGACACTCCCCCTCGTCCGCGTCGGCTCGTGCGCCGCGCGCGGCCATTCTCCCCCGGGGGCGGGCGCCGTCCGGCCAGGTCACCCGTCCAGCGCGCCGCGCACGACGCACCGGTCGGCCAGGTCGCCCGCCGGTGCGTCCGCGTGGTCAGCCGGGCGGGGCGAGCTCGTCCCACACGGGCCCCCGTCCCAGGCGCGCCTGCTCCCAGGCGACGACCTCGCGGGCGAGCGCGGCGTCCGTCACGTCGACCGCGCGGACCGAGCTCTGCGCGAGGACCGAGTCGCGCACGTACGCGTCGACCTCGCGCGCACGCTCGGCCAGGGCCGCGTGCAGGCGTTCGTCGACGGTGCCCTCGGCGAGCAGGCGGTGCGCGCGCACGGCCCGCAGCTGGCCCATCCGGTGCAGGCGCGCGAACGCCTGCGCCTCGACCGCGGGCGAGAGCTGCGGCTCGCAGAGCACGGCGACCGAGGCGCACTGCAGGTTGAGGCCGACACCGCCGGCCTCGACCTGCGCGACGAGCACGGCACCGTCGTGCGGGTCGGCCGCCGCCAGTCGGTCGACCATGTCCTGCCGCTCGCCGGGCGGCACGTCGCCGGTGAGCGGGCCACCGACGTGCGCGACGCCGTGCGCCCGCAGCACGGGCGCGACCACGTCGAGCACGCCCCGGAAGTAGGACAGCACGACGACGCGGCGACCGTTCTCGCGGGCGTCGTCGACGATCTCGAGCAGGCGCCCGACCTTCCCCGACGAGGGCCGGCCGTCCACGACGGTCGTCGCTCGGCGCATCCGCACCAGCTGCCCCTCGGCCACCGCGTCCGCATAGGCACGGGCGCCGCTCGCCGTGAGCTCCTCCCACTCGTCGACGACCTCCAGCGCGGGCAGCTCGAGCAGCACGTCCCTCTGGTTGCGCCGCAGGTACACGGGCGCGACGGCGCGCCGGAACGCGTCCGCCCCGGCGAGCCCGAGGTGCCGGGGCAGACCGGGCACGAGGTCGGGAGCGACGAGCTCCACGAGCGCGACGAAGTCGTCGACGTGCCGCTGCAGCGGCGTGCCGGTCAGCAGCGCCACCCGTGGCGTGGCCCGCGCCCAGCCGGCGACGGCCCGCGACCGGCGCGCCCGCGGGTTGCGCACGAGGTGCGCCTCGTCGACCACGAGCATCGCCAGGCCCGGGCGGGGCAGCACCTGCGGGTCGGGCAGGTGGTGCATCGAGCCGAACGTGGTGACCGCGACGCCGCCGTCGACGACCCAGCGGGCCGCCGCGTCCGCCGCCGCGTCCCCGTGCACCCGGTGGACCGTGAGGGTGCTGTGGGTGGTGACCTCGCGGGCCCAGGACACGAGCACGCTGGCCGGGCAGACCACGAGCAGGTGCCGCTCCCCGCCGGCCGCGAGGTGCGCCATGGCGGCCACCGCCTGGACCGTCTTGCCCAGCCCCATCTCGTCGCCGAGCACGGCCCGCCCCTGGCACAGCAGGAACCGGGCACCGAACTCCTGGTAGCCGCGCAGCGTGCTGCGCATCAGGCGCGTGTCGAGCGGGTGGGCGACGACCTGGTCGGCGAGCTCGCCGGCGAGCAGACCGCGCTCGACGGCGAGGTCCAGCGCCCCGGGCACGAGGCGGTGCAGCGCTGTCGTGTACGTCGCCGGGCGGCGCTCGACGTCCGACCACGCGGCGTCGAAGCCGGCCTCGTCGTGGACGCCCGCGAGGTCGTCGAGGAGGCTCGCCAGCGCCGCGGTCTCGCCGGACGTCGTCCAGGCGGCGAGCGCCCCCACCGCGCGGCGGGCACGGTCGCGGGTCCGCGGCAGGCTCAGGGCGTACCGGACCCGGGACGTGGCGGGGGCCGCCGTGCGGGCGTGGGCGGTCGCCGCCCGGACGTACACGGCGAGCCGGTCCCGGTGCGGGTCGACCTGCGGCCACCACCGCAGGAGGGCGTGCAGCGCGGTCACGACGCGCGTGCTGGCCTCGGTGTCGGGGCGGTCGTCGGCGTCGAGCCGGAGCCGCACGGGTGTGGCGGCCCGGACCGCGTCGGCGAGCTGCAGCACGGCCGCCGTGACGGCGCGGGCGGTGCCGGGCCCGACGCCGGGCACCTGCGCGAGGGCCGTGGCGTCGACCCCGACCAGGTCGGCGGCCGTGCGGTACCCGGCCTCGACGAGAGCGCCCAGGCGCAGCGGCCGGTCGGTCGTGCCGGCCAGCGCGCCCACCTCGACGCACGCGAGCTCGGCACGCACGCGCGCCTCACGGTCCTGCGTGACGGTGCCCGTCACGGCGTCCTCCAGGGCGCGGACACGGTCGAGCACCGCCTGGGCGCGTGCCGCGAGCGCCCGGTGACGGTCGACCTCGGCCCGGGCGGCGCGTCCGGGGTCCACGTCGGGCGTCACCGGGTCCCCAGCGTGACGCGGTCCGCCGTCACCGGGGCTCCCACGGGCTCAGCCACCGCCGAGGAGGTCGCCGTCCTCCTCGGCGTCGATGCCCTCGGCGGCCAGCTCCTCGCGCAGCACGCGCCCGACGAGCGCCGGCGGGTAGCCCTTGCGGGCCAGCGCGGCGTACGTGCGGCGGGTCCGCACCTGCGGGTCCAGGCCCGTCGTGGTCCGCAGCTTCTTGCGCACGAGCGCGCGCGCCGCCTGCTCCTCGTCCTCGTCGTCGACCTGCTCGAGGGCGACCGCGGCGGTCTCGTCGTCGATCCCCCGCCGCCGCAGCTCGGTGCCCAGGGCCCGGCGGGACAGGCCGCGCTCGGCGTGCCGGGTGCGCACGACCATGCCGGCGTACTCGGCGTCGTCGACGAGCCCGACGTCGGCGAACCGGTCGAGCACGCGCTCGGCGACCGCCTCCGGCACGTCCCGTCGGGCCATGGCCTCCGCGAGCTGGGCGCGGCTGCGCGGGGCGGCGGTGAGCATGCGCAGCGCGATCGCGCGCGCCACCTGCTCGGGATCGGCGTCCGCCTCCTGCGCGGCGTCGCCCGTGGCCGGTGGCTCCTCGGACCGCGCCCCGCGGCGCCGCCCACGACCGAACGTGCTCATGCGTGCTCCTCCCCGGTGCTGGACGACCCGTCGGCACCGGACGGCACCGGCGCCGACGTCGACGTCGACGTCGGAGCGGTCGTCCGAGCGGTCGTCGGAGCCACGGTGGACGGGCACCGCCCGCCGCTGCCGGCAGCGGCAGGGCGGGCGGTGCGCGTCGTCGGCGGGCCGTCGGTCAGAAGTCGACCGCCGCGGGCTCGGCAGGGGCGTCGACGCGCGCGCCGATGCCGAGCTTCTCCTTGATCTTCTTGTCGATCTCGTCGGCGAGGTCGGGGTTGTCGCGCAGGAACCCGCGCGCGTTCTCCTTGCCCTGGCCGAGCTGGTCGCCCTCGTACGTGTACCAGGCGCCCGACTTGCGGATGAACCCGTGCTCGACCCCCATGTCGATGAGGCTTCCCTCGCGGGAGATGCCGTGCCCGTAGAGGATGTCGAACTCCGCCTGCTTGAACGGCGGGGCCATCTTGTTCTTCACGACCTTGACGCGCGTGCGGTTGCCGATCGGCTCCGAGCCCTCCTTGAGGGTCTCGATGCGGCGGATGTCCATGCGCACCGACGCGTAGAACTTCAGCGCCTTGCCACCGGTCGTCGTCTCCGGGCTGCCGAAGAACACCCCGATCTTCTCGCGCAGCTGGTTGATGAAGATCGCCGTGGTGCCCGAGGCGTTCAGCGCACCGGTGATCTTGCGCAGCGCCTGCGACATCAGGCGCGCCTGCAGGCCGACGTGCGAGTCGCCCATCTCGCCCTCGATCTCGGCCTTGGGCACGAGGGCCGCGACCGAGTCGATGACGACGATGTCGATCGCGCCGGAGCGGATCAGCGTGTCCATGATCTCGAGCGCCTGCTCGCCGTTGTCCGGCTGGGCGACCAGGAGCGCGTCGGTGTCGACGCCGAGCTTCTTGGCGTACTCGGGGTCCAGGGCGTGCTCGGCGTCGATGAACGCCGCGATGCCGCCGGCCCGCTGGGCGTTGGCGACGGCGTGCAGCGCGACGGTCGTCTTGCCGGAGGACTCCGGGCCGTAGATCTCCACGACGCGGCCGCGCGGGAGGCCGCCGATGCCGAGGGCCACGTCGAGCGTGACGGACCCGGTGGGGATGACCTCGACCGGGGCGCGGGTGTCCTCCCCGAGCCGCATGACCGACCCCTTGCCGAACTGGCGGTCGATCTGGCCGAGCGCGGCCTCGAGAGCCTTCTGTCTGTCCTGCGGAGCGGGCATGGTCACCTCGTCGTCTCGTGCAGCGTGCGCTGCGCCTGCGGGGCTGGTCTGACTCTCGGGTGACCGTATGCCCGACCACCGACACCCGGCCCCGCCCCGCCACCGCCCGCCCCACGGACACCTCCGCGGCGGGCTGTGGACGGCTCGGACCGTGCCACCCGCGGACCACAGTAGCCGAACACGTGTTCGACGCCAGCGACACGCCGTCAGCCGATCGTCACGGCCTGCCCGGGCTCGAGGACGTGGACCTCGCACCCGGGTGCGAGCCGGTGCGCGGCCGCGGCGAACGCGCGCCCCGCCCGGTCCATCCACCCCGGCGGCAGCCGCCGCGACACCGGGGGGTGCAGCGTCCCCCAGTGCACCGGCACCGCGTGCCGCGCACCCACGAGGGCGCAGACCCGCGCGGCCTGCACCGGGTCCATGTGCCCGCCGGACAGCCGCGGCCCCCACCCGCCCACCGGCACCAGCGCCACGTCGACGGCACCGCCGGCGAGGGCGGGCAGCTCGGCCATGGCCGGGTACGGCTCGGTGTCCCCCGCGAACCACAGCGCCAGCGACGGGGCCCGCACCACGAAGCCGCTCGCCGCGTTGGGCCGGTGCGGCATCGGCCGGTGCCCGTGCACCGCGTGCACCGTGCGCACCTGCACCCCCTCGTCGCCGGGCACGTCCCACCACCGGCCCTCCGCGAGCGGGACGCCGTGCACGCCGTGCTCGGCCAGCCAGTGCGCGCTGCTCGGCGCCGCCAGCACCGGCACCCCGCCCAGCAGGCGCAGCGACGGCAGCTCGGCGTGGTCGTGGTGCAGGTGGGACACCAGCGCGGCCCGGGCCCCGGCCCAGTCCTGCACGCGCGGCGCCTGCCCGCGCCGGCGCAGCAGACCGGCGTGCCGGCGCAGCAGCGGGTCGGTCACCAGCCGGACCCCGTCGACGTCCAGCACCGTCGACGCGTGCCCCAGCCACCGGACGTCGACGCTCACCGCACCTCCCCCACCCGTTGCGGGACGTCGTCCCGCAGCCCCGCCGCGTCGAGCCACGCGACGAGCTGGCGGTGCACGGTGTCGGCACCCACGAGCAGCCGCGCGCCGCCGACGTCCTCGCGCAGCGCGTCGTCGACGCCCAGGTGCACCGGGTGCAGCAGGAACGCGTCGTTCTGGTGCCCGCCGAGCCCGCCGTGCGACCCGACCTGCCCCTCGAACGCGTGCACCCGGCCGCCGGCCCCGACGGCCGACACGAGCAGCAGGTCGCCCGTGCGCGGCAGCCGCGCGGCGCGCGCCAGGTCGGCGTGCGCCCGCGGCCCGTAGGGCGCCAGCGGGTCCTCGCCCTGGACCACGTCGCCCGACGCCCCCGGCTCCAGGACCCGCAGGCCGCGCGGACCCACCGCGACCAGGCCGTGGGCCCGCGAGTCCGCCACGACCACGCCGACCGCCGGCCGCGCGACGAGCCCCGGCACGAGCCGCGGCCAGCGCTCGGACACCTCCTCGAGCGTCATCCGGCCGGGAGCGTCGGGGAACCAGACCAGACCGAGGTTCCCCGACCCGACGACCACCACGTCGGGGACGTCGGCGGCCGCCGGCGCCGCACCCGGTCCGGCGCCGCGCCCGTGCTCCCGCACCCGCCGCTGCGCGTCCGGGCCCCGGCGCCGACGGTCGTGCACGCCCCCGGGGCCGAGCAGCGCGCGCTCGCCGCCGCGGTCGAGCAACGACGTCAGCAGGGCGTTCACCGGGCCCCAGGCCTCGTCGTCGGCGCCCTGCACCCCGTCGACCGCCCCGCCGCGGCCGGACGCGCCCGCGGGCCCCATGAGGTCGCGGACCGTCCCGAGGAGCGTGCTCCCCTCGACCTGCTCGTACGTCGCGCCGAGCGCCTGGCCGTGGTCCGAGAGCACGACGACGTCGTAGGCGCGCGGTGCCGCCGCCACGACGCGCTCGAGCACCCGCAGCACCTGGTCGAGCCCCTCGAGCGCCCGGAGCGACTCCGGCCGGGTCGGGCCCGCGTGGTGGGCGATCTCGTCGTAGTCCACGAGGTCGACGTACACGACCGGGTCCCCGCGCACGAGCGCGTCGGCGACCAGGGACGTCGCCAGGTCGCGCAGCAGCACGTTGGTCACACCCCGCAGGAGCACGTACCAGCCGGCGCGGGAGATGCGCGGGCGCACGTCGTACACCCGCTGGCGGCGTGCCTGGTACAGCTCCTTGACGACCTCGCCGACGGTGGCCGTCACCGCGCGGGCGAGGACGAACGGGCGGGCGAAGAACCGCACGTACCCCGGCCCCGGGCCCAGCCCGTCCCGGCGGCCGCGGCTCATGACCAGGTAGGACGCCGCCGCGTCGCCCGAGAACATCGTCGCCACCGCGGTGCCGCCGCCGGCGAGCAGGCCACGCCCGTCGCTGATCGAGGCCTCGACCCGGGCCGCGTCGTCGGGGTGGTTCGTCACGACGAGACGGCCCTGGTCCCGGTCCCACCAGCGGAACGCCGGGATCGCGTCGGCCGCGCCGTGCAGCACGCCGGCGTGCGCCGCCGGCGTGGTCGCGGGAACCGACGCCCACCACGGCTCGACGCGGTGCGAGCCCTCCTCGAGCCACCGGGCGAGCGTGGGGGCGAGGCCGGCGTCGACGGCCTGCGCGAGCACGGGGGCGCTGACGCCGTCGAGCTGCACGACGAGCAGGCCCGGCGGGCGTCGCGCACCCACGGGCCGGGCGCCGGCGCGGCGCGCGTGCCGGCGGGCGTGCAGGAGCACGTCGGCGACCACGTACTCGTTGTCGCTCGACCCCCACAGCCACCGGGACGCGCCCAGCACGACCGCGGCGACCGTCAGCACCCCGACGACCGACCACGCCGACGCGACGACGATGCCCGGGACGACCGCGAGCGCGGCCCACGCGACCGCGACCTGCGCGAGCAGCCCGGCCACCAGCGCACCGCCGGCGCCGGCGACGTGCGCGAGGCTGCGCAGCGGCACGCGCAGCAGCACGTCGCCGGCCGTCACGGCCGCCGCGACGGCCAGCACCGCCCAGGGGGCGGACGCCCCCACGCCGTCGACCACGGCGATCGCGAGCCCCAGCCCGGCCGCGGTGGTCAGCAGGACGACGCCCGCCTCGAGCGCGTCGACCAGCAGGCCCCACCGCGGCGCGGTGCTCATCGCCGGGCCCTCAGCGCTGCCCGGGGCGCGGCGGCGCCTGCCGGTGCGGGTCGCTCCCCCAGCGCCGGGCGTCCGGCAGGCCCAGCGCGTCGCACAGCGCGTGCCAGACCTCGCGCGGCTCGGTGCCGTCCGCGAGCGCGGCGCCCGCGGTCCGCCCGCCGAGGGCGTCCAGCACCAGCTCGTCGACGAGCAGGCGCCCCTGGGCCCGCCCGAGCACGTCGTCGACCAGGTCGGTGAACTCGCGGTACCTCACGCCCCCAGCCTGCCACCGGCCAGCGGTGCGCCGCGCAGCGGGCACGCCGCCGCACGCACCTCGGGCAGCACGTGTGGGTGCCCGCCCCCACAATGGCCCGGTGGTGCTGGACCGGTTCTCCCCTGCGACACGTGCCTGGTTCACGGGCGCGTTCGAGGCGCCCACCGCGGCGCAGGCCGGCGCGTGGGAGGCCGTGGCCGGCGGCGGGCACGCGCTGGTCGTCGCGCCGACGGGATCGGGCAAGACCCTCGCCGCCTTCCTGTGGGCGCTCGACGGCCTGCTCACGGGCCCGGTGCCGCAGGACCCGTCGCAGCGCTGCCGGGTGCTGTACGTCTCCCCGCTCAAGGCGCTCGCGACGGACGTCGAGCGCAACCTGCGCTCCCCGCTGGTGGGCGTGCGGCAGGCCGCCACGCGGCAGGGCCTGGAGCTGCCGGAGGTCCGTGTCGGGATCCGCACGGGCGACACCCCGCCGAACGAGCGGCGGGCGTTCGCCACGTCCCCGCCCGACGTCCTCATCACGACCCCCGAGTCGCTCTACCTCGTCCTGACGTCGGCGGCGCGCCGGGGCCTGGCGGGCGTGCGGACCGTGATCGTCGACGAGGTGCACGCGGTCGCGGGCACGAAGCGCGGCTCCCACCTGGCCCTGAGCCTGGAGCGCCTCGACGCGCTGCTCGACCGCGAGGAGGGCCCGGGGCCGGCGCAGCGGGTCGGCCTGTCGGCGACCGTCCGCCCGGTCGACGCGGTCGCGGCATACCTCGGGGGGTCGCGGCCGCTCGCCGACGGCGGGCGGCCGGTGGTGGTCGTGCAGCCGCCGTCGCAGAAGGTCGTCGAGGTGGAGGTCGTGGTCCCGGTCCCGGACCTGGCGGCACCGGGCGGGGCGCCGGGACCCGCGGGCGCGGCGCCGCCCGCACCGGGGGCGGGCGCGTGGGGCGGCGACGACGAGGCCGGCCCGGGCGCCGGCGACGCGACGACCCGCGCGTCGGTCTGGCCGCACGTCGAGGAGCGCGTGGTCGACCTCGTGGCCGCGCACCGCTCGACGCTGGTGTTCACCAACTCCCGGCGCGGCGCCGAGCGGCTGACGGCCCGGATCAACGAGGTGTGGGCCGAGCGGCAGGGGCAGGACCTGCCCGACCCCGGCGCGCTCGCACCCGCGCAGGTGCCGTCGGCGTCCGGCACGGCGGTGGGCGTCGACACGCGCGACGCCGCCCAGGTCGTGGCGCGGGCCCACCACGGGTCGATGAGCCGCGCCGAGCGCACCCGCACGGAGTCCGAGCTCAAGGCGGGCCGGCTGCCGGCGGTGGTCGCGACGAGCTCGCTCGAGCTGGGCATCGACATGGGTGCGCTCGACCTCGTGGTGCAGGTGGGGTCGCCGCCGTCGGTGGCGTCCGGGCTGCAGCGCGTGGGCCGCGCGGGGCACCAGGTCGGCGCGGTCTCGCGCGGCGTGGTGTTCCCGACGTTCCGCGGCGAGCTGGTGCCGGCCGCCGTCACCGCGCTGCGCATGCGCAGCGGCGAGCTGGAGTCGATGCAGGTGCCGGCGAACCCGCTGGACGTGCTCGCCCAGCAGGTGGTCGCCATGGTCGCGGTCGAGGACTGGACGGTCGACGACCTGGCCCGGGTGGTGCGCCGCGCGGCGCCGTACGCGACGCTCGGGGACGCGACGCTGCGGGCGGTGCTGGACATGCTCGCCGGCCGCTACCCGTCGGAGGAGTTCGCCGAGCTGCGGCCGCGGGTCGTGTGGGACCGGGTGGGCGACGTGCTCTCGGCGCGGCCCGGTGCGCTGCGCCTCGCGGTGACGAGCGGCGGCACCATCCCCGACCGCGGTCTGTACGGCGTGTTCCTCGCCACCGGGGCGCCCACGGGCGACGTGCCCGTCGACGCCGAGACCTCGGCTGGCCGGGTGCGCGGCGGGCGCCGGGTCGGCGAGCTCGACGAGGAGATGGTCTACGAGTCGCGCGTCGGCGACACGTTCACGCTCGGCTCCAGCACGTGGCGGATCGAGGAGATCACCCCGGACCGCGTGCTCGTGACCCCGGCGCCCGGGGTGCCGGGCCGCCTGCCGTTCTGGAAGGGCGACTCCCCCGGCCGGCCGGCCGAGCTCGGGCGGGCGATGGGCGCCTGGGTGCGCGAGGTCCTCGCGCTGCCGCCCGCCGGGGCCCGGGCCCGCGTGGAGGGCGCCGGCCTGGACCCGTGGGCCGCCGACAACCTCCTGACGTACCTGACCGAGCAGCAGGCCTCGACCGGGCAGGTGCCGTCGGACACGGTCGTCGTGGTCGAGCGGTTCCGCGACGAGCTCGGCGACTGGCGCGTCGTCGTCCACTCGCCGTACGGCGCGCGGGTGCACGCGCCGTGGGCGCTCGTGGTGGCGGCCCGGCTGCGCGAGCGGTACGGCGTCGACGTGGCCGCGATGCACGCCGACGACGGGATCGTGCTGCGCCTGCCGGACGTGCTCGACGCAGGGCCCGACGGCGGCTGGGCCCCGGACGGCGAGCCCCTCGGCGGCGGCCAGACCCCCGACGCCGACGGTCCCGGCCTGCGGGTCGAGGACCTGCTGGTCGACCCGGACGACGTGCTCGACGCCGTGCGGGACGAGCTGGCGCAGTCGGCGATGTTCGGCGCGCGGTTCCGCGAGGCGGCCGGGCGGGCGCTGCTGCTGCCACGCCGTCGCCCGGACCGGCGCCAGCCGCTGTGGCAGCAGCGCCAGCGCGCCGCACAGCTGCTGCAGGTCGCGTCGCGGCACGCGGACTTCCCGATCCTGCTGGAGGCCGTGCGCGAGTGCCTCCAGGACGACTTCGACACCGCGGCCCTGACCGAGCTCATGCGCGACGTCGCGTCCGGGCGGGTCAAGGTCGTCGAGGTGACGACCCCGCAGCCGTCCCCGTTCGCCCGGTCGCTGCTGTTCGGGTACACCGCGCAGTTCCTCTACGAGGGCGACGCCCCGCTGGCCGAGCGCCGCGCGGCGGCCCTGACGCTGGACCCCACGCTGCTGGCCGAGCTGCTGGGGCAGGGCGGCCAGTCCCAGCTCGCCGACCTGCTCGACCCGGCCGCGGTCGAGCGCACCGAGGCCGAGATCGGCGGCACGGCGCCCGAACGCCGGGCGGGCACCCTCGAGCAGGTCGCCGACGTCCTGCGCCGGCACGGCCCGCTCACGGTCGACGAGGTCGCCGTGCGGACCGCGGAGCCCGTCCGCGAGCAGGTCCCGGCGTGGCTCGACGCGCTCGCGCGGTCCCGGCGGGCGATCCGGGTGCGGATCGGCGGCCTGCCGCCCGACCGGGCCGAGCAGTGGGCGGCCGTCGAGGACGCCGGCCGGCTGCGCGACGCGCTCGGCGTCGCGCTGCCGGTGGGCGTCCCCGAGGTGTTCACGGAGGTGCTGCCCGACCCGCTCGGCGACCTGCTGCGCCGGCACGCGCGCACGCACGGCCCGTTCCCCGCGTCCGCCGCCGCCACCCGGTTCGGGCTCGGCGTGGCCGTGGTCACCGAGACGCTGCGCCGGCTCGAGGCGGCCGGCGTGCTCGTGCAGGGGAGGCTGCGGCCCGACGTGCTCGGCGGCACGGGCGACGAGTACTGCGACGCCGACGTGCTGCGGACCCTGCGACGCCGGTCGCTGGCCGCGCTGCGCGCCCAGGTCGAACCCGTCGACCCGCAGGTCCTCGGCGTGTTCCTGCCCCGCTGGCAGGGCGTGCACCCGGTGGGGCGGCGCGCCGACGGCGGCTCGGGGCTGCGCGGCGTGGACGCCGTCGCCCGGGCGGTCGAGCAGCTGGCCGGCGTCCCGCTGCCGGCCTCGGCCCTGGAGACCCACGTGCTGCCCGCACGCGTCCCGGGGTACCAGCCGGCGATGCTCGACGAGCTGACCGCGGCGGGCGAGGTCCTGTGGGCCGGGCACGCCGCGCTCGCGGGGCACGACGGCCTGGTGTCCCTGCACCCCGTCGCCGTGGCCGACCTCACGCTCGCGCACCCGGCCGCGGAGCCGGCCGTCCCGCACGGACCGGTGCACGCGGCCGTGCTGGACGCGCTCGCCGGGGGTGGCGCGTGGTTCCTGCAGGCCCTGGTCGACCGGGTGCACGCGGCCTGGTCCGGCGACGACGGGCAACCCGAGCCGGTGCCGGGCTCGACGGCGGTGCTCGGCGCGCTGTGGGACCTCGTCTGGTCCGGGCACGTCACGAACGACGCCCTCACACCCCTGCGGGCGTGGCTCGGCACGGGCACCACGGCGCACCGCACCCAGCCCGCGCCCGCGCGCGGCCGTGCGCTGCGCCCCCGCCTCGGTCTGCGTGCGCTGCCCGCGCTCGGCGCCCCGCGCGTGGACGCCCGCACGGGGGCGACCGGCTCGGGCCGGTGGTCTCTGCTCCCGGCGCGCGAGCAGGACCCGACGCTGCGGGCCCACGCGCTGGCGGCGCAGCTCCTGGACCGCCACGGCGTCCTCACCCGTGCGGTCGCCCCCGCCGAGGGGATCGGCGCACGGTTCGGCGACGTGTACAAGGTCCTCTCGACGCTCGAGCAGGCGGGGCAGGTGCGCCGCGGGTACTTCGTGGAGCGGCTCGGGGGCTCGCAGTTCGCGCTGCCCGGGGCCGTGGACCGTCTGCGCGCCGACGGCGACGTCGTCGACCGCGCGCGCGAGCGGGCCACGCTGCGGCGCGAGGACGGTGCCGCGAGCGGCCCGCAGCTGCCGTGGCAGGAGGTGCCGCCCGTCCCGTGGTCGGCGCCGGCCGGACCGCTGCCCTGGTCACCGGGGGCGCCGGAGCCCGCCTCCGTCGCGTCCGGCACCCCGTGGGTCGTGGTGCTCGCCGCCACCGACCCGGCCAACCCGTACGGCGCCGCGCTCGCCTGGCCGGACCCGCCGCACCCGGGCGAGGGCCCGCGCCACCGGCCCGGCCGCAAGGCCGGTGCGCTGGTCGTGCTGGTCGACGGCGCGCTCGTGCTGCACCTCGAGCGCGGCGGGCGCACCCTGCTGACGTTCAGCGACGACCCGGAGGTGCTGCGGGCGGCGGCGGCCGGGCTCGTGGACGCGGTCCGCACCCGGCACGCGGGCCGGCTCACGGTGAGCCGGGCCGACGGGGCCCCGGTGCTGACGGCCGCCGCCCTGCAGTCGCCGGTGGCGCTGGCCCTGACGGGCGCAGGGTTCGTCACCACGCCCCGCGGGCTGCGGCTGCACGCGCCGTGACGACCGGGAGGCGGGCCCGTGCCCGAGGGTGACGTGCTGCGCCGCACCGCCGCGCGGCTCGACGCGGCACTGGCCGGGCAGGTGCTGGTGCGCTCCGACCTGCGCTGGCCGACCGCGGCGACGACGGACCTGACGGGGCGCACCGTGCTCGGCACCCGCCCCTACGGCAAGCACCTGCTCACGCGGCTGGACGACGGCCGGACCCTGCACACGCACCTGCGGATGGACGGCACGTGGCGGGTGGTGCCGACCGCGGACGCCCGGGCGGCCGCCCGGCACCCGCGGGTGCGGGCGGTCCTCGGCACGGTGCGGTGGACGGCCGTGGGGTCGCTGCTCGGGATGCTCGACGTGCTGCGCACCCGGGACGAGCACGAGGTCGTGGGGCACCTGGGCCCGGACGTGCTCGACGGGGACTTCGACGACGAGACGCCGGGCGTGCCGTGGACCGGCGCGCCCGTGCTCGAGCACCCGGTGCCCGGGCTGCCGGAGGCCGTGCGCCGGTGGGCCGCGCAGGGGTCGCGCCCGGTCGGGGAGCTGCTGCTCGACCAGCGGGTCGCCGCGGGGATCGGCACCATCTTCATGGCGGAGTCCCTGTTCGCGCTGCGCTGGTGGCCGTGGGCCCCCGCCGACCACGTGGACGACCCGGCCGCGGTGCTGCGCACGGCCCGCGCCCTCATGCGTGCGTCCGTGCTCGTCGGGCGGCCCGACCCGAAGGTGCACGGCCGCGCCGGGCGCCCGTGCGTGCGGTGCGGCACCCGGCTGCGCCGCGACGAGGTCGGCGCGGCGCCGCAGCAGCGGCCGGTGTTCTGGTGCCCGCGCTGCCAGGTGCGCGGCGCACCGACCCGCTGACGGACGCCGGTGGCAGCACCGGTCGCGGACGGCAGCGGCGGCCCGCGCGACCCCGTCGGGTGCGCGAGCCGCCGCGTGCGCCGGTCAGCCGACCGGGGTGAGCTCCGCCCGTGTCTGCATCCAGCTGCGGCCGGTGTCGCCGTCGACCGCCGCCGCCAGGTCGGCCGGCACGGTGTCGGGCACGAGCAGGCCCTCGGCGACCGCGATCCGGTCGCTGACCTCGCGCAGCACGAGGGACATGGGCACGTCGAGCGCGTCGCAGATGCTGCTCAGCAGCTCCGACGACGCCTCCTTCTGCCCGCGCTCGACCTCGCTGAGGTAGCCGAGGGAGACACGGGCCGCCGAGGACACCTCACGCAGGGTGCGGCCCTGGCGCTGGCGCGCGTCCCGCAGGACGTCGCCGATCTCACGTCGCAGCACGACCATCCGGGCTCCCCCCCTCACGTCTTGTCCCTCGTCGAGCGGGCCGCGCCCCAGGGGCCGGCCCGTCCCCGACAGGTGGGCCGTCGGGAGACGTCCACCGTACCGCGCACCGCCCGGGTACGCGTCCGAGCCTCGCTGGGGCGGTCGGGTGCTCATCACGCCTGCTCCAACGCGGTGCCCGACGCCCCTGTTCCCCGGGGCCGGGAAGTCACCCCCGCGGCCGCGTCAGCCGCGCAGGGCCTCGAGGGCCAGGCCGAGGACCGCGTCGACGGTGGCCCGCCGGACGGCGTCGCGACCGCCGGGCAGCGCGAGCTCGCGGCCACGGGCCGCGCCGGGGGCGTGGACCGCGACGTGCACGGTCCCCGCCGGGTGGCCGTCCTGCGGGTCGGGGCCCGCGACACCGGTGGTGGCCAGACCCACGTCGGCACCCAGCCGGTCACGCACGCCCGCGGCCATCGCCGCCGCGACCTGCGCGTCGACGGCCCCGCGCCGGGCCAGCAGGTCGGCGTCGACGCCGAGCAGCGCGTGCTTGAGGTCGGTCGCGTAGGCGACGACGCCCCCGCGGAGCACCCGTGACGCCCCGGGGACGTCGACCAGGGCGGCGGTCACGAGGCCGCCGGTGAGCGACTCCGCGACCGCGAGCGTCAGGCCGCGGGCGGCCAGCAGGTGGAGCAGCGCGTGCGCCGGCTCGTGGGAGGTCGACGAGGACCTGCCTGCACCGTCGGCGGTCACGACCTGCCGGTCGCTGCCCCGCGCGGGGCGGCGGCCCGGGCCTCGCGCCGGATCCGCAGCGCGGTGCGCACGTAGTCCAGGCCGGTGACGACCGTGACGACGACGGCGGCGACCATGGCGACCCACGCCACGACGGTGACGAACGCCGGCAGGCGGTCGAGCGGCAGCAGGAACAGCGGGATCGCGACCGACTGCAGCACCGTCTTGAGCTTGCCGCCGCGCGAGGCCGGCAGCACCACGTACCGCAGCAGGAAGAAGCGCATGACGGTGATCCCGAGCTCGCGGACCAGCACCACGGCGGGCACCCACCACGGCAGGTCGCCCAGCCAGGACAGCAGCACGAGCGCGGTGCCGATGAGGAGCTTGTCGGCGATCGGGTCGAGCATCTTGCCGAGGTCGGTGACCTGGTTCGAGCGTCGGGCGAGCCACCCGTCGACGCGGTCCGTCGCCGCGGCGAGCACGAAGAGCCCGGTGGCCAGGACCCGGCCCGAGGTCGTGTGCCCGCCGTCGGCGAGCAGCACCACCGCGAAGACCGGGACGACGGCGATCCGCAGGACGGTCACGACGTTGGCCAGGTTCCAGGCGGAGGGCACGGCGTCGGACACCGGTACACCCTACGTCCGGCCCCGCGCCCCGCGGGCCAGGATGCGCGGCTGATCTTCGGGGACGGTCGCACCGCCAGGGCCGCGACCTGCGCAGACGCTCGCCGTCAGCGCTCGGAGGGGACCTCCTGGGCGGCGCCGAAGAGCCAGCCCTGGCCGTAGCGCCAGCCGTTGTGGCGCAGGAAGTCGGCCTGCTCCTCGTGCTCGATCCCCTCCGCGATCGTGACCATCGCGAGCTCGCGGGCCAGGGCGCCGAGGGCGCGCACGACCCGGCCCGCGGTCGGGTCGTGCGGGATGCCCGAGGTGAAGGACATGTCGAGCTTGACGCCCGCCACGGGCAGGTCGCGCAGGTACTGCAGCGGCGAGACCCCGGTGCCGAAGTCGTCGAGCAGGATCGGCACGCCCGCCGCGGACAGCTGGGTGAGCTCGTGCCGGATGCGCGTGCCCGACGCCACCAGCGAGGACTCGGTGAGCTCGACGACCAGACGCCCCGCGGTGACGCGGTGCCGGGACAGCTCCTGCAGCAGGCGCGTGGCGAACTCGCCGTCGCCGAGCTGGTCGGCCGAGACGTTGACCGAGACCCACCGACCGGTGTCCTCGGTCCGCGCGAGGAACTCCACGACCTGGGTCACCACGAGCTGGCCGAGCGCGACGGCGACGCCCGCCTCCTGGATGTGCGGCAGGAACGCACCGGGCAGCAGCAGCCCCCGCTGCGGGTGCTGCCAGCGCACGAGCGCCTCGTACCCGACCACGTGCACGTCGGACAGGTCGACGATCGGCTGGTAGTGCACCACGAGCTCGCCCTGCGCGACGGCCTGCTGGAGCTCGCGCTGCAGGGTCGTCGCGGTCGCGAGCTCCATCGACGCGTCGTAGACCTCCGTGCGTCCCCGCCCGGCGGCCTTGGCCCGGTAGAGCGCGGCGTCCGCGGCCGCCAGCAGGGTCGGGGCCCCCGCCTCGACGAGGTGCGCCTCGGCGAGCGCGATCCCGACGCTCGCGCCGACGCCCATGCGCCGGCGCCCGACGCGCAGCGGCTCGCGCAGACCCGTGTGGATCTCCGAGGCGACCTCGAACACCGCCTTGACGGCGTCGGCGTCCTGCACGACGACGACGAACTCGTCGCCGCCGAGCCGCGCGACGGTGCCCGCACCGCCGGTGGCGGCCCGCAGGACTCCGGCGACGTGCACGAGGACCTCGTCGCCGGCCGGGTGCCCGTACCGGTCGTTGACCTCCTTGAACCCGTCGAGGTCGCACGCGAGCACCGCGATCCGGTCCTGCGCCCCGGGCTGCTCCAGCGCGGACTGCAGGACCTCCTGCAGCAGGGTCCGGTTGGCCAGGCCCGTCAGCGGGTCGTGCATGGCCCGGTGCGTGAGCATCTCGGCCTGCAGCCGCGACTCGGTGGCGTCGCGCACCTGGACGACGAAGTGGTCGGGCCGCCCCTCCGGCCCCCGCACGAGCGCCGCGTCGAGCACCACCCAGACGAGGTGCCCGTCGGCCCGCCGGCAGCGCATCTCGAGGGAGAACCGGTGCTGGCCGCCGCCGAGCAGCCGGTCCATCTCCATCCGCTGCTGGGCGCGGTCCTCGGGGGCGGCGAGCTCGTCCAGCCGGTACCCGCGCAGGCCCGCCACGTGCGTGCCGAGCAGGTCCGCGAGCGCCGCGTTGGCCTCGGTGATCTGCCAGTCGAGGTCGACCAGGGCCATGCCGATCGGCGCGTTCTCCATCGCCACCCGGAACTGCGTCTCGCTGCGCGACAGCGCGACCTCGGCCTCGTGCCGGACGGTGACGTCGACCAGGGTGGTGAGGACCGCGGGCCGGGTGCCGTCGGCCCCGGGCACGGGCCGGGCGGCGACCTGCACGACGCGCGGCCGGGTGCCGGGCACGGGGGCGAGCACGCCGACGACGAGGGGCTCGCCGGCGGGGCGTCCGCCGCGCTGCGCACCGAGGACCGCCGCGGGGTTCATCGCCAGGCCGTGCTCGTCGACGAACGGCACCCCGAGCTCGGCGACGCGCCGGCCGACGGCGTCCTCGGCGTCGACACCGAGGATGGCCGCGGCCCGCGCGGAGATGTCGAGCACCAGCCCGTCCTCGGACTGCACGAGGACGCCCTCGCGGGTCACGGCCTGCAGCGCGTCGTACCGCTGCCGCAGCTCGAGCGCGTGCCGCAGCAGGTCGACGTTGCGGCGCGCCTGCCGCCGGGCCCGGTCCAGCAGCACGAGGACGGTGACGAGGGCGACCACGGCGACGGCCGCGATGACCGTGCTGACCGCTCCGACCGGTGCGACGAGGTCGGCGCTCACCTCACGCCTGCGGGTCGGACCAGGGCGCTGCCTCGTCCGTGCCGGCGACCGGCTCGTCGTCCTCGGCGCCGGGCTCGCCGCGCAGCATCGCGAGCGTGCCGGGCAGGTCGTCGGGGGTGATGAGGACCTCGCGGGCCTTCGACCCCTCGGACGGGCCGACGATCTCCCGGGACTCGAGCAGGTCCATGAGCCGGCCCGCCTTGGCGAACCCGACGCGCAGCTTGCGCTGCAGCATCGACGTCGAGCCGAACTGCGTGGTCACGACGAGCTCGGCGGCCTGCAGGAGCAGGTCGAGGTCGTCGCCGATGTCCTCGTCGACCTGCTTCTTGGGTGCCGCGACCGCGACGTCCTCGCGGTACACGGGCTTGAGCTGGCCCTTGACGTGCTCGACGACGGCGTGGATCTCGGACTCCGAGACCCACGCGCCCTGGGTGCGCATGGGCTTGGCGGCGCCCATCGGCAGGAACAGCGCGTCGCCCTGGCCGATGAGCTTCTCGGCACCGGGCTGGTCGAGGACGACGCGGGAGTCGGTCAGCGAGCTCGTCGCGAACGCGAGGCGCGACGGCACGTTCGCCTTGATCAGGCCCGTCACGACGTCGACCGAGGGGCGCTGGGTGGCGAGCACGAGGTGGATGCCGGCGGCGCGCGCGAGCTGGGTGATGCGCTGGATCGACGCCTCGACGTCCCGCGGGGCGACCATCATGAGGTCGGCGAGCTCGTCGACGATGACCAGCAGGTACGGGTAGGTGGCGATCTTGCGCTCGGAGCCCGGCAGGGGCTTGACCTTGCCGGCCCGCACGGCGGCGTTGAAGTCGTCGATGTGCTTGTACCCGAACATCGCCAGGTCGTCGTAGCGCGCCTCCATCTCCTTGACCACCCACTCGAGGGCCTCGGCGGCCTTCTTGGGGTTGGTGATGATGGGCGTGATCAGGTGCGGGATGCCCTCGTACAGGGTCAGCTCGACGCGCTTGGGGTCCACGAGGATCATCCGGACCTCGTCGGGCGTGGAGCGCATGAGGATCGAGACGATCATCGAGTTGACGAACGACGACTTGCCCGCGCCGGTGGCGCCGGCGACCAGCAGGTGCGGCATCTTCGCCAGGTTCGCCACGACGTACCCGCCCTCGACGTCCTTGCCGACGCCGATGACCATGGGGTGCTCGGTGCGCTTGGAGGCCGACGAGCGCAGCACGTCGCCGAGCGCGACCGTCTCGCGGTCGCTGTTGGGGATCTCGATGCCGATCGCGGACTTGCCGGGGATCGGCGAGAGGATCCGCACGTCCGCGCTGGCCACGGCGTACGCGATGTTCTTGGACAGGGCGGTCACGCGCTCGACCTTGGTGCCCAGGCCCAGCTCGACCTCGTAGCGGGTGACCGTGGGGCCGCGGGTGAACCCGGTGACCTTGGCGTCGATGTCGAACTGCTCGAGCACGGACGTCAGGGAGTCGACGACGCGGTCGTTGGCGGCCGACCGGACCTTGTGCGGTGCGCCCTTGGCGAGCGCGTCCTCGCCGGGCAGCACGTAGACGACGTCGCCCTCGAGCATCGGCTGCTCGCCGCGGGGCACCGCGGTCGTGGGCGGTGCGCTGAGGTTCGCGGCCCGGCTGACGACCTTCTCGGTGGGGGCGGTGCGCGTCGCCGCGGGCATCCGCTCGGTGGGGTCCTCGACGACGTCGTCGACGACCGGCTCGCCCGCGTGCTCGTGGTGCACGAGGGCTGCCCGCTCGAAGGCCTCGTCCCCCTCGTACCCGTCCAGCAGCGGGTCGGGCTCGTCGCCCGCCGCGTCCCGCTTCGGCCGACGTCCCAGCCGGCGGGGCCGGCGCGGCTTCGGCTCGTCCTGCGGCCGGGCGCTGTGCAGGGCCTCGATGACCAGGGGGGCGTCGTCGTCCTGCGCGGCCTCCTCGGCCGGGTGCTGCCCCGTCAGGCGGCGGTACAGCCCGGCCAGGCGCGGGCCGATCAGGTGCACGGGCGTCGCGGTGACGACGAGGACGCCGAAGAACGCCAGCAGCCCCAGCAGCAGGCCCGCGACGACGGGGGTGAGCAGCGTCGCCAGCGGGGTCCCGACCGCGAAGCCGACGATCCCCCCGGCGTCGCGCTGGGCCGCCATGTCGTCGGTCCCGGGCCGCCCCGACGTCAGGTGCACGATCGAGCACACGGCCACGGCGATCGCGCTCAGGCCGATCGTGATGCGGGAGTTGGCCTGGGTGCGCTCGGGGTGGCGCATGAGCCGCACGGCCAGGCCGAGGAGCACCACCGGGACGCCGATCCCGACGACGCCGAACGTCCCGGCCACGACGTTGTGGATCACGTCGCCGGCGGTGCCCGACAGGTCCCACCACTCGCGGGCCGCGACGACCACCGCAAGCGCGAGCAGGGTGAACGCCACGCCGTCGCGGCGGTGCGCGGGGTCGAGGTCGCGGGCACCGTGGCCGAGCCGACGGGCCGTGCCGCCGACGAGGTGGGCCCCGCCCATCCAGATGCCGCGCACGACCCGCAGCGGCAGCGCCGGCTGGCGCGGCGGCGGGGCCGACCGGCCCGAGGGACGCGACGACCCGCCGCGCGCAGCACCCTTCGCCGGGGCGCCGGCGCGCGCCGGACGCGTCGAGCTCGAGGTCGTGCGGGTCGCCATGGTCCTCACGGTAGCCCGCCCGCCGCCGCGACGGCGGGCGCTGCGACGCGTGTCGGACCGCGCGCGGCTACGCCTCGACGACGACCGGGATGATCATCGGGCGCCGCCGCAGCCGCCCCGACACCCATCTGCCCACGACGCGGCGCATGACCTGCTGCAGCTGGTGGCTGTCGGTCGCGCCGCCGCGCACGGCCTCCTCCAGCGCCTGCGTCAGCTGCGGCAGCACGGCGTCGAAGACGTCGTCGGGCTCGGCGACGCCGCGCGCGTGGATCTGCGGGCCCGCGAGCACGGTGCCGTCCTGCGACGACACCACGGCGAAGATCGACACGAACCCCTCGTCACCGAGGATCCGCCGGTCCTTGAGCTCGACCTCCGTGATGGCGCCCACGCTCGACCCGTCGACGTACACGTACCCGCAGGGCACGGCGCCGACGACGCTGGCCCGCCCGTCCACGAGGTCGACGACGACCCCGTCCTCGGCGAGGACCACCCGGTCCGCGGGCACGCCCGTCTTCACCGCGAGCGCGGCGTTGGCGACGAGGTGCCGGACCTCGCCGTGGACCGGCATGACGTTGCGGGGGCGCAGGACGTTGTAGCAGTACAGGAGCTCGCCCGCGCTGGCGTGGCCCGAGACGTGGACCTTGGCGTTCCCCGAGTGCACGACGCGCGCCCCCAGGCGCATCAGGCCGTTGATGACGCGGAACACGGCGTTCTCGTTGCCCGGGATGAGGCTGGACGCGAGCACCACGGTGTCGCCGGCGCCGACGGAGACCTTGTGGTCCTTGTTCGCCATCCGCGACAGCGCCGCCATCGGCTCGCCCTGGGAGCCGGTGCACATGAGCACGACGCGGTCGTCGGGCAGGTTCTCGACCTGCTTGATGTCGACGAGCGCCCCGTCGGGGACCTTGAGGTACCCCAGCTCGGCGGCGATGCCCATGTTGCGCACCATGGAGCGCCCGACGAGCGCGACCTTGCGGTCGTTGGCGACGGCGGCGTCGACGACCTGCTGGACGCGGTGCACGTGCGAGGCGAACGAGGCCACGACGACACGCCCGGTGGACTCGGAGAAGACCTGGTCGAGCACGGGGCCGATCTCGCGCTCGGGGGCGACGAAGCCGGGGACCTCCGCGTTGGTGGAGTCCACCATGAACAGGTCGACCCCCCGCTCGCCGAGTCGCGCGAACGCCCGCAGGTCGGTGATGCGACCGTCCAGCGGGAGCTGGTCCATCTTGAAGTCGCCGGTGTGCAGCACGGTCCCGGCGGCGGTGGTGACGGCCACCGCGAGCGCGTCGGGGATCGAGTGGTTCACGGCCACGAACTCGCACTCGAAGACGCCGAGCTGCTCGACCTGGCCCTCGCGCACCGCGAGCGTGAGCGGCGCGATGCGGTGCTCCTTGAGCTTGGCCTCGATGAACGCCAGCGTCAGCTGCGAGCCGACGAGCGGGATGTCCGCGCGCAGCCGCAGCAGGTACGGCACCGCGCCGATGTGGTCCTCGTGGCCGTGCGTGAGCACGATCGCCTCGATGTCGTCGAGGCGGTCCCGGATGTAGTCGAAGTCCGGGAGGATCAGGTCGACGCCGGGCTGGTTGTCCTCGGGGAACAGCACACCGCAGTCGATGACGAGCAGGCGGCCCTCGTGCTCGAGGACGGCCATGTTCCGCCCGACCTCGCCGAGCCCGCCGAGCGGGACCACCCGCAGGCCGCCCGCGGGCAGCGGCGGGGGCAGCGTGAGGTCGGGGTGGGGGTGGCTCATGGTTCTCCTGTGAGGTGAGCGGCCCGCCGTCGTGGGGTCAGGCCGGGACGACGCCGAGCAGGCCCGCGGCCCGCAGGCCGTCGCGCACGCGGGCGGCCTCGTCGTCGGTGTACGGGACGAGGGGCAGCCGGGTGGCCCGGCTGGTCAGGGCTCCGACCTCCACGAGCGCCGCCTTCGCCGCCGCCGCCTGGAAGCCGTCGCCGTTGAGGGCGGTGATCGCGGGGAGCATCCCCCGGAAGACCTCGAGCGCGGTCGCGGTCTCGCCCGCGTCCCACGCGGCGACGAGTCGCGCGAACGCGTCCCCGAGCACCTGCGACGCGACGCCGACGTGGCCGACGGCGCCGTGCGCGAGGAACGCCGGCAGCAGGCCGTCGTCCCCGCAGTACCAGGCCAGCCCGGTGCGGGCGATCTTCGCGGTCGCGGCGGCGACGTCGCCGGTGGCGTCCTTGAGCGCGACGACGCGCGGGTGGGCGGCGAGGCGGTCGATCGTCGCCTCGGCGAGCCGGACGCCGGTGCGGCCGGGGACGTCGTAGAGCATCACGGGCAGGTCCGTGGAGCCCGCCACGTGCGTGACGTGGGCGACGATGCCGTCCTGGGAGGGCCGCGAGTAGTACGGGGAGACGACGAGCAGCCCGTGCGCGCCGGCCTCGGCGGCCTGCACGGCCATGCGCACCGCGTGCGCCGTGTCGTTCGAGCCGGCGCCGGCGACGACCCACGCACGGTCGCCGACGGCCTCGACCACGGCCGCCACGAGGTCGGCCTTCTCGGGGGCGTGCGTCGTCGGTGCCTCGCCGGTCGTGCCGTTGAGCACGAGGCCGTCGTGACCGTGGTCGACGAGGTGCTGCGCGAGCCGCACCGCCGCGGCCAGGTCGACCGCGCCGTCGGGCGTCATCGGGGTGACCATCGCGGACAGCACGGCGCCGAACGGGCGACCGGCGGGCGTCACGGGGGGCATGGGCACACCGTACCGCCCGGGCACCTCACGCCGGTGTGCGCTCCCACGTCTCGAACCGGTAGCGGGTGCCCGTGCGCGACGTGGACCAGGCGCCGTCGGCGACCCGCACCCAGCCGTCGCCGACCCGGGGGGCGAGGGTGTCGCCGGGGACGTCGACGTCGACGACGGTGACCTCCAGCCGGTCCGCGCGCGCGAGGGTCGCCGCGTAGACCTCCCCGCCCCCGACGACCCACACGTCCGGCGCCGACGCGAGCGCCGCGTCGAGGTCGTGCACGACGGTCGCGCCCGGGGCGTCGAAGCCACGGTCGCGGGTGAGGACGAGGTTGCGGCGCCCGGGCAGCGGGCGGTACCGCGGCGGCAGCGACTGCCACGTCGCCCGCCCCATGACCACGGTCGCGCCGGCGGTGACCTCACGGAAGTGCGCCATGTCCTCCGGCACGTGCCACGGCATCGCGCCGTCGGCCCCGATCACCCCCGCGGGGGTCTGGGCCCAGACCAGGCCGATCACCGCGTCAGACCGCCACGGGTGCGGCGATGGTCGGGTGGTGGCGGTACCCCACGACCTCGACGTCGTCCCAGGTGTACTCGAACAGGGACCGCGCGCGGCGCAGGTGCAGCGTCGGGTACGGGTACGGCTCGCGCGCGAGCTGCTCGGCGACCTGCTCGACGTGGTTGTCGTACACGTGGCAGTCCCCGCCGGTCCACACCAGGTCGCCGACCTCGAGGTCCACCTGCTGGGCGATCATGTGCGTGAGCAGCGCGTACGAGGCGATGTTGAACGGCACGCCCAGGAACAGGTCCGCCGAGCGCTGGTACACCTGGCACGACAGCCGCCCGTCGGCGACGTACAGCTGGAAGAACGCGTGGCACGGCACCAGCGCCATGGCGTCGAGCTCGGCGACGTTCCACGCCGAGACGACGTGCCGGCGCGAGTCGGGGTTCGTGCGCAGGTCGCCCAGCACCCGCGCGAGCTGGTCGACGTGCCCGCCGTCGGGCGTGGGCCACGAGCGCCACTGCACCCCGTACACCGGGCCGAGCTCGCCGCGCTCGTCGGCCCACTCGTCCCAGATGTGCACGCCCCGCTCGACGAGGGACGCGATGTTCGACTCCCCGCGCAGGAACCAGAACAGCTCCTCGGCGACGCCGCGGAAGAACACCCGCTTCGTCGTCACCAGCGGGAAGCCTGCGCGCAGGTCGTAGCGCAGCTGGTGGCCGAAGACGCTGCGCGTGCCCGTGCCCGTGCGGTCCGCCTTGGGCGTTCCCGTCGCCATGACGTGCCGCAGCAGGTCCTCGTACGGGGTCGGGACGGCGGTCGGACGGGCGGGAGGCGCCACGACGAGATCGGCCATGGGGCCACAGGCTACCTGCGCCCACCCGTGGCGGTGGGGACGTCCACGCCCGACGATGGGCCCATGACCTCGTCGCTGCCGCCGTCCGTCGCCGCGCACGTCCCCACCGGCATGCTCGTCGGCGGGCGCTGGCGCCCCGCGCGCGACGGGGCGACGTTCGCCGTCGCCGACCCCGGCACCGGCGAGACGCTGTTCGACGTCGCCGACGCCTCCGAGCAGGACGCGCTCGACGCGCTGACCGCCGCCGACGAGGCGTTCGCGCCGTGGCGGGCCGCCGCGCCCCGCGTGCGCGCCGACCTGCTCCGCGCGGTGTTCGACACGATGACCGCCCACGCGCAGGACATCGCGGCGCTCGTCACCGCCGAGGGCGGCAAGCCCCTGGCCGAGGCCCGGGCCGAGGTCGCGTACGCCGCGGACTACGTGCGCTGGTACGCCGAGCAGGCCGTGCGCGTCGAGGGCCTGGCCCGCCGCGCCCCGGCCGGCACCCACCACCAGCTGGTGCTGCGCCGGCCGGTCGGCCCCGCGCTGCTGGTCGCGCCGTGGAACTTCCCCGTCGCCATGATCGCCCGCAAGCTCGCCCCCGCCCTGGCCGCCGGGTGCACGTGCGTCGTCAAGCCGGCCCAGCTCACGCCCCTGACCACCGCGTACGTCGCCGAGATCGTCCGGGCCGAGCTCGACGCCCGCGACCTGCCCACCGGCGTGCTCAACGTGGTCCCCACGTCGTCGGCGCGCCGGGTGTCCGAGCCGCTGCTGGCGGACCCGCGCCTGCGCAAGCTGTCGTTCACCGGGTCGACCGAGGTGGGCCGCACCCTGCAGGCCGCCGCCGCGCAGCACCTGCTGCGCACCTCCCTCGAGCTCGGCGGCAACGCCCCGTTCCTCGTCTTCGCCGACGCGGACCTCGACGCCGCCGTCGAGGGTGCCCTGCAGGCCAAGATGCGCAACGCCGGGCAGACGTGCGTGGCGGCCAACCGGTTCCTCGTGCACGAGTCCGTGGCCGCCGACTTCGCCGAGCGGCTCACCCACGCGTTCGCGCGTCTCGTCGTCGGGCACGGGGCCGACGCCGGCACCACCGTCGGACCGCTCATCGAGGCCGCCGCGGTCGAGCGCGTCGAGGAGGTCGTCACGCAGGCCGTCGACGCGGGCGCCCGCGTGCGCATCGGCGGGCGCGCACCCCGGCGCGCCGGGTACTTCTACGAGCCGACCGTCCTGACCTCCGTCGCCCCCGACCTGCGCGTCGTCACCGAGGAGACGTTCGGGCCGGTCGCCCCCGTCGTGACGTTCGGCGACGAGGACGAGGCCGTCCGGCTGGCCAACGCGACGCCCTACGGCCTCGTGGCCTACGCCTACACCCGTGACGTCGGGCGCGTCATGCGCCTGGCCGAGCAGGTCGAGACGGGGATGCTCGGCGTCAACCGCGGCGCGGTCTCCGACGCCAGCGCACCCTTCGGCGGGGTCAAGCAGTCGGGCCTGGGGCGCGAGGGCGGCGAGGCCGGCCTCGAGGAGTACCTCGACCCGGTGTACGTCGCGCTCTGACCGCGGTCGCGGCGCTCGACCCGGCCGCGGCGCTCACCCCGAGCGGGGCACCGCACGCACGAGGCACGGGCGGGGACGACGCCGCGCGCGACGGGTGTGCGAGAGTGCCCGCGTGCCCACCGACCCGCTGCGCGCCGTGCGCCGGCAGGCCCTGTCGGTGTCCGTCGCCACCGGCCTGTACGGCATCTCCTTCGGCGCCCTGTCCGTGGCCGCCGGTCTCGACCTGCCCCAGACGATGGCGCTGAGCCTGCTGATGTTCTCCGGCGGCTCCCAGTTCGCCTTCATCGGCGTCGTCGGCGCGGGCGGGGCCGCGGGCGCCGCGATCGCGTCGGCGGCCCTGCTGGGTGCGCGCAACGGGCTGTACGGCGCGCAGCTCACGCCGCTGCTCGACCTGCCGCGCCGCCTGCGGCCCGCCGCCGCGCACCTGACCATCGACGAGTCGACCGCCGTCGCGACCGCGCAGCCGACGCGCAGCGCCGCCCGGGCAGGGTTCTGGTGGACCGGCGCCGGCGTCTTCGTGCTGTGGAACGCCTTCACGCTGCTCGGTGCGCTCGCGGGCGACCGGCTCGGCGACCCGCGGGCGTACGGCCTCGACGCCGCGGCGGCCGCCGCGTTCCTCGCCCTCGTCTGGCCACGCCTGGCCGGCCGGGTCGCGCAGGGCGTCGCGGCCGCCGCCGTGGTCGTCGCCCTCGTCACGACGCCGGTGCTGCCCGCGGGCGTGCCGGTCCTCCTGGCGGCCCTCGTGGCCGTCGGCGTCGGGGTGCTCGCACCGGAGGCGGCGCAGCGCGAGGACGCGGCGTGAGCCCGCTGCCCCCGGACGCGCTGTGGGCGGCCGTGGCACTCGCCGGCCTGGCCTGCCTGGGCATCAAGCTCGCCGGGCACGTGCTGCCCGAGCACTGGCTCGCACGTCCCCGCGTCGCCCGCGTCGCCGCGCTGGTCACCGTCGCGCTGCTCGCCGCGCTCGTCGCCGTGCAGACCGCGACCGACGGCGGGCGCCTGGTCGTCGACGCGCGCCTGCCCGCGCTCGCGGTCGCGGCCGTGGCCCTCGTGCTGCGCGCGCCGTTCGTGGTCGTCGTCGTGCTCGCCGCCGTGACCGCCGCCGGTCTGCGCCTGCTGGGCATGCCGTGACCGCCGCGCCGGCCCTCCGGCCGGTCACCCGGGCGGGTTAGGCTCGACCGGTGCTGCCCACCGCCGACGTGTCGGTCCGCCCCGCCGTCCCCGGCGACGAGTCACGCATCGCCCGGATCCAGCTCGCCGCCTGGCGCGTCGCGCACGCCGACGTGCTCGGCGAGGTCGTGCTGGACTCCCTCGACGAGCAGGCCTTCGTCGACCGCTGGCGGCTCGCGGTGTCCGCACCCCCGGGCCCCGGCCACCACGTGCTCGTGGCCTGCGACGGTCCACGCGTGGTCGGCATGGCGTCCGTCGCACCCGTCGCCGCTCCCGACGCGACGCAGGCGCCCGGGGGGGTCGTCCTCGCGCTGGAGGTCGACCCGCCCGACCAGCGCCGCGGCCACGGCTCCCGGCTGCTCGCCGCCGCCGTCGACCTGCTGCGCGCCGACGGTGCCGACCAGGTGCAGACCTGGGTGGTCGACGGCGACGCCGCGCGCGAGGCATTCCTGCAGAGCGCCGGGCTCGGGCCCGACGGTCGCACCCGCCGTCTCGCCACCGGTCCGGGACCGGACGAGGAGGCGCACGTCGTCTCCGAGCACCGCTGGTACGCCGGCATCTGAGCCGCGGGGCGCGCTCGCCGGTCGCCGGATGGCCGACGGCGCGTCAGGGCAGGTCGGGGCGCACCGGGCGGCCGCGGTGCAGGCTGCTGGCCGTGCGCAGCGCGGCGCGCGCCCGCCGTCGGTCGCCCGCCGCGTCGTACGCGAACGCCAGGTGGTACCAGCCGCGCCAGTCCCCCGGGTCGGCCTCGACGCGCTCGCGGTACGGCCCGAACGCGGCGCGGGCCGCGGCCCGGTCCACCCGGCCGCCCGGTGAGCGCGGCAGGTCGTCGACGGGCAGCTGCCCGTCGGCCGCGAGCACGTCGGCCATGCGCTGCACGTCGGTCGCGAGCATCCACTCGCGGGCGATGAGCGCCACCACGATCAGCGGACCCACCAGCAGCGCGACCCCGAGCACGACCCCGACGGGCTCACCGGTGGCGACGAGCTGGACCGCTCGCACCGCCACGAGCACCACGTAGACGGCGAGCAGCGCCGTCAGCGCCAGGGCCGCCCACAGGCCGAGCCGTCGCCGCGGCGCCGGGCCGCTCATGCGCCCAGGTCGAGCAGCGGCTCGAGGCCGACCGTCAGCCCGGGCCGGTGCAGCACCTGCCGCACCGCGAGGAGCACCCCGGGCATGAAGCTCACGCGGTCGAACGAGTCGTGCCGGATCGTCAGCATCTCCCCCGGGTTGCCCAGCAGGACCTCCTCGTGGGCCACCAGGCCCCGCAGGCGCACCGCGTGCACCCGCACGCCGTCCACGTCGGCACCCCGGGCGCCGTCGGCGGCCTGCGTGGTCGCGTCGGGCATCGGCCCCAGGCCGGCGGCGGCGCGCGCCTGCGCGATGCCCTGCGCCGTGTGCCGCGCGGTGCCCGAGGGGGCGTCGACCTTGTCGGGGTGGTGCAGCTCGACGACCTCGGCCGACTCGAACCACCGGGCGGCCTGGCGCGCGAACGCCATCGCCAGCACGGCGCCGAGCGCGAAGTTCGGCGCGACGACCACACCGACGCCGGGCGCTCCCCCGAGGCGGTCCCTGACCCGGCCCAGCGACTGCTCGGTCCAGCCGGTGGTGCCCACCACCGCGTGCACGCCGGCGTCGACGAGCGCGTGCACGTTGCCCTCCGTGACCGCCGGGACGGTGAAGTCCACCGCGACCTGGGCCCCGGCGTCCGCCACCGCCCGCGGGTCGCCCCCCGCGTCGACCTGGGCGACGAGCTCGAGGTCGGGCGCGGCCTGCACGGCGCGCACGACGGTGGACCCCATGCGTCCGGCCGCACCCAGCACGGCCACGCGGATCGGTTCGCTCACGGCACGCACCCTAGCCGCCGGCGCGCACGTCCCGCCGCCGCGTCCCGCGTCCGCTCAGAGGGCCGCGGCCGGCAGACCGAGCCGGTGGGCGAGGCGCTCGGCGAGGCGGCGGAGCTCGGCCGGCGGCATCCCGGTCGTCCGTTCGACCTCGCGCGGCGGGTAGCCCGACCCGACGAACCACTCCACGGCCGCCACGACGTCCGCCGCGTCGACCGGCCCGGCCCCGACCGCCTCACGGACGAACCCCGTGAAGCGCACCGCGGCCAGGTGCTGCGCGGGCGTCGTGCCCAGCCGCGTCACGCACCAGCGGTGCAGCTCACCCAGGCTCGTGCCGACCGCGCGCGCGACGTCGGCGGCCCGGACCAGTCCGCGGTGCGCGTCGACGAACGCCAGCGCCTCGTCCAGACGGTCCAGGTCCGCGTCGTCGTGCCGCGGCGACGCGGCGACCGCCTCGAGGCACACTGCGACGGCCTCGGCGTCGCGGTGCGCGTCGAGCAGCTCGCCGGCACGGGCGACCACGGCGACCGGCAGCACGTCGGGCAGCGGCAGCCACGTGTCGGCCACGGGGCGCCCGCCGCGCAGCCGCGCCGCACCGAGGGGGTGCAGCTGGACGCCCAGCCGGGCCACCGGTCCGCTCTGCTCGGCCAGCTCGGCTCGGGTCCACGGCCCGCGCAGGCCGTCGACGTCGGGCACCCGGGCGCCGGTGAGCGGGTCGAGCCGGGTCCCGGCGGTGCCGCGCACCACCTGCAGCAGCCCGCGCCCGTCGGGCAGCAGGACCTCGTGGTGCGTGCGTCCGCCCCGGTGCCGCGCGACCCACACGTGCTCGACGAGCCCCTCGAGGTGCGACGGGGCGGCGGTGCGGGCGTAGGAGTCGACGGCGACGGGCATGGGTCCATCATGGACCGGCGCGCAACACGACCGGCAGGGCCGGACGCCCCGGGTGCGCCCCGGGGCGTCCGGCCCGTGACCGGGCGGTGGGTCTCCCGACCGGGCGCTCAGTCCCCGAAGGGACCGACGCGCACGACCGAGCGCGGGACGGCCGCGAGCTCGGCCGCGAGGTCCTGGACCTCCTGGGCCGTGACCGCGCGGATCCGCTCCAGCGTCTCGTCGACGCTCATGAGCTCGCCGTGCACCAGCTCGGACTTGCCGAGCCGGCTCATCCGCGAGCCGGTGTCCTCCATGCCGAGCACGAGCCCGCCGGAGAGCTGGCCGACCGAGCGCGTGAGCTCCGCGGCGCCCATCGGCGCCTGCGCCATCTTCTCCAGCTCGGCCACGAGCAGGGCCGTGACCTGGTCGACCTTGGCCGGCGTGCAGCCTGCGTACAGGCCGAACAGGCCCGTGTCGGCGTGCCCGCTCGCGAACGAGTACGTCGAGTACGCCAGGCCGCGCTTCTCGCGGATCTCCTGGAACAGCCGCGACGACATGCCGCCGCCGAGCGCCGCGTTCAGCACCGAGAGCGTGAACCGGCGCTGGTCGGTCGCCGTCAGGCAGAGCCCGCCGACGATGACGTTCGCCTGCTCCGTGGGCCGGCGGACCGTGAGCTCGACGGCCCCCGGACCAGCACCGGGCGCCCCGGCGGACGCCGCGCGCCGGGCTGACGGGACGGCCTGCGGGTCCAGGTCCCACCCGCCGGTGGCCAGCGCGTCGGAGACGAGCCGGCACAGCGCGTCGTGGTCGACCCCGCCCGCCGCGGTCACGACGAGCGTGGGCGCGCGGTAGTGCTCGCGGTAGTGCTCCCAGACGGCGTCGCGCGGCACGTCGCGGATGGTCTGCGGCGTACCGCCGATCGGCCGACCGAGGGGTGTGTCGCCGAAGACCGCCGTCGCGAACTGCTCGTGCGCGACGTCGCTCGGGTCGTCGTCGTTCATGGCGAGCTCTTCGAGGATGACGCCGCGCTCGGTCTCGAGCTCGTCGGGGTCGAGGCGCGCCGAGGTCACCATGTCGGCGATGACGTCGACCGCCATCGGCAGGTCCGAGTCGAGCACCCGGGCGTAGTAGCAGGTGTGCTCCTTGCCCGTGGCCGCGTTCGCCTCGCCGCCGACCGCGTCGAACGCCTCGGCGATGTCCATCGCCGAGCGCCGCGTCGTGCCCTTGAAGAGCAGGTGCTCGAGGAAGTGCGTCGAGCCGAAGTGGCCCGACGTCTCGTCGCGCGAGCCGACCCCGACCCACGCGCCGACGGTGGCCGAGCGCAGTCCGGGCATGTGCTCGGACAGCACCCGGACCCCGCCGGGCAGGACGGTGCGACGCACCTGGGCGTCACCGTCCTGCCCGACGGTCAGGTCCGAGCCGGCCGCCCCGGGGGCGACCAGAGGGAGGTGCTGGGGCACGTCAGGCGTCGTCGCCGGCCGGCGCGGCCGCCTTCTCGCCCTCGGCAGCCGGCTCCTCGTCGACCACGGCGTGCAGCGACAGCTTGCCGCGCGGGTCGATCTCGCCGATCTCGACCTGGACCTTCTGGCCGATCTGGACGACGTCCTCGACGTTCTCGACACGCTTGCCGCCGACGAGCTTGCGGATCTGCGAGATGTGCAGCAGCCCGTCCTTGCCCGGCGAGAGCGACACGAACGCGCCGAACGTCGTGGTCTTGACGACCGTCCCGACGAAGCGCTCGCCGATCTCCGGCATGTGCGGGTTGGCGATCGCGTTGACCGCGGCCCGCGCCGCCTCGGCCGACGGGCCGTCGGTCGCGCCGATGTAGACCGTGCCGTCGTCCTCGATGGAGATGTCGGCGCCGGTCTCCTCCTGGATCTGGTTGATCATCTTGCCCTTGGGGCCGATGACCTCGCCGATCTTGTCGACCGGCACCTTCACCGTGATGACGCGCGGCGCGAACGGGCTCATCTCGTCCGGGACGTCGATGGCCTCGCCGATGACGTCGAGGATCGCCAGGCGCGCGTCCTTGGCCTGCGTCAGCGCGCCGGCCAGCACCGAGGCGGGGATGCCGTCGAGCTTGGTGTCGAGCTGGATCGCGGTGACGAACTCCCGCGTTCCGGCGACCTTGAAGTCCATGTCGCCGAACGCGTCCTCGGCGCCCAGGATGTCGGTGAGCGCCGCGTAGCGGGTCTCACCGTCGACCGTGTCGGACACCAGGCCCATCGCGATGCCCGCGACCGGCGCGCGCAGCGGCACACCGGCGTTGAGCAGCGAGAGCGTCGCGGCGCAGACCGAGCCCATGGACGTCGAGCCGTTGGAGCCCAGCGCCTCGGAGACCTGGCGGATCGCGTAGGGGAACTCCTCGCGCGACGGCAGCACCGGCACGATCGCGCGCTCGGCGAGCGCGCCGTGGCCGATCTCGCGACGCTTCGGGGAGCCGACGCGGCCCGTCTCGCCCGTGGAGTAGGGCGGGAAGTTGTAGTGGTGCATGTACCGCTTGCGCGTCTCGGGCGACAGCGAGTCGATCTGCTGCTCCATGCGGAGCATGTTCAGCGTGGTGACACCCATGATCTGGGTCTCGCCGCGCTCGAAGATCGCCGAGCCGTGCGCCCGCGGGAGCACCTCGACCTCGGCCGACAGCGTGCGGATGTCCCGCAGGCCGCGGCCGTCGATGCGGAAGCCGTCGGTGAGGATGCGCTGGCGGATGAGCTGCTTCTGCAGCGAGCGGTACGCCGCCGAGAGCTCCTTCTCGCGCCCCTCGAACTGCGCCGCCAGCTGGGCGACGACGTCGGCCTTGATCTCGTCCAGGCGGCCCTCACGGTCCTGCTTGTCCGCGATCGACAGCGCCTCGCCGAGCGGGCCCGTGGCGACCTGCTCGACGGCGGTGAACGCGTCGGGCTGGTAGTCGGGGAACGTCGGGAAGACCTGGGTCTCCTTGGCGGCCTGCTGCGCGAGGGACTGCTGGGCCTCGACGAGCGCCTTGATGAACGGCTTCGCGGCCTCCAGGCCCTGCGCGACGACCTCCTCGGTCGGCACGGTCCCGCCGCCGCCGTGGATGAGCGCCCACGAGCCCTCGGGCGCGTCGGCCTCGATCATCGCGATCGCGACGTCGTCGCCGACGACGCGGCCGGCGACGACCATGTCGAACGTCGAGCGCTCGCGCTCGGAGTACCGGGGGAACGCGACCCACTGGCCGTCGACGAGCGCGAGGCGCGTCGCGGCGACGGGGCCGGAGAACGGCAGGCCGGACAGCTGCGTCGACATCGACGCGGCGTTGATCGCCAGCACGTCGTACGAGTCGTCGGGGTTGATCGACAGGACCGTCACGACGACCTGGACCTCGTTGCGCAGGCCCTTGACGAACAGGGGGCGCAGCGGGCGGTCGATGAGCCGGCAGGCCAGGATCGCCTCGGTCGAGGGGCGGCCCTCGCGGCGGAAGAACGAGCCGGGGATCTTGCCGGCCGCGTACTGGCGCTCCTCGACGTCCACCGTGAGGGGGAAGAAGTCGAAGTGGTCCTTGGGGTGCTTGCCGGCCGTCGTGGCCGACAGCAGCATCGTCTCCTCGTCGAGGTACGCGACGGCGGCACCGGCGGCCTGCTTGGCCAGGCGGCCCGTCTCGAACCGGACGGTGCGGGTGCCGAAGCGACCGTTGTCGATCGTGGCCTCGGCGAACTGGATCTCGGGACCCTCCACGGGTGCCCTCCTCTTCCTCGAAGGCGCCGCCCAGCCCCGCGGCGGTCTTCGACCGTGGTCCCCGGACCCAGCGGGTCACGGGAGCCACTACCGAGGACCGGACGAGCGGGTCGGCGCGGTGTGTGGCACTACGGGTGGTGCGGGTGCCCCGCGTCCGCGGGGCCGCACCCGGGACCCGTCCGGCACGGACAGGGCCCGACGCAGCACCAGCCCGGACCGTCACGGTCCGGGCTGGTGCGGTGGTCAGCGACGCAGACCGAGGCGCTCGATCAGGCTGCGGTAGCGGTTGATGTCGATCTTCTGCAGGTAGGCCTGCAGACGACGACGCCGACCCACGAGGAGCAGCAGCCCGCGACGGCTGTGGTGGTCGTGCTTGTGCGTCTTGAGGTGCTCGTTCAGGTCGTTGATGCGGCGCGTGAGCACCGCGATCTGCACCTCGGGCGAGCCGGTGTCACCCTCGTGCGTTGCATACTCGGCCATGATGGCCTGCTTCGTGGCGTTGTCGAGCGACACGGTGCTCCTCAGGTTTCTCGTTGCGCGGTGCACCGGGGCATGTCCACCCGGGCTCTCTCGGTCCGCGGCCGGTCGTACGGCACGTTCACTCTAGCAGGGCGGCAGCACCGCGCCGGTCGGGCCGTCAGGCGTCGAGCACGCGTCGCACGTCCTCGACGTCGCGGGCCATCTGCACGCACAGCTCCTCGACCGAGTCGAAGCGCAGCGTGGGACGCATCCGCTCGACCAGCTCCACGACGACCTCCTGGTCGTACAGGTCCAGGTCGTCGCGGTCGAGCACGTAGGCCTCGACGCGGCGCTGCGTGCCGTCGAACGTCGGGTTGGTGCCGACCGAGACCGCCGCGGGGAGCACGCGGTCCGGGGCGCCGTCGGGCACCGGGGCGCCGGCCGCGTCGCGCACACGGCGCAGGCGGCCCGCGTACACGCCGTCGGCCGGGACCATGCCGGTCGCGTCCTGCGCCAGGTTGGCCGTGGGGTAGCCCAGGTCGCGCCCGCGCGCATCGCCGTGGACGACCCGCCCGCGCACGCGGTGCGGCCGGCCGAGCACGTGCGCGGCACCCGCCACGTCACCCCGCTCGAGCAGCTCGCGCACCCAGGTCGACGACCAGCGGCGCGCGGGCGGGACCTCGGCGCCCGCCGGGTCCGCGCCGGCCGACGGCGTCACGTCGTCGATGACCTCGACGTCGAACCCGAACCGCTCGCCCAGCGCGCGCATCGTCGACAGGTCGCCGGAGTTCTTCCAGCCGAAGCGCACGTCCCGCCCGACGACGACCGTGCGGGCCGCGAGGTGCTCCACGAGCCAGCGGGAGACGAACTCCTCGGGCGTCTGCCGCGCGAACGCGAGCGTGTACGTCACCAGCAGGACGGCGTCCAGCCCCGTCGCGGCCAGCAGCTCGAGGCGGTCCTCGTCGCCGCACAGCAGCGGCGGGGCCTCGTCGGGGCGGTGCACCTGCGCCGGGTGGGGCGTGAAGGTCACGGCGACCGCACGGACGCCCGCACGCCGGGCGTCGGCGACCATCTGCGTCAGCACCGCCACGTGCCCGCGGTGCACGCCGTCGAAGTTGCCGAGGGTGACCACCGACGGTCCGAAGTCCGCCGGCACCTGCGACAGCTCGGTCCAGACCAGCACGCGCGCTCCCGTCGCCACCACCGGCCACGCCCGTCGCGAGGCCCGACGGACAAGCCTGCCACGCCGCACGGCCCCCGGACGACGCGGGGCACGTGCGGCGGGCCGTCGACGGCCCGCCGCACGCGTCGGCAGCGCAGGCGTCAGCTGCGCCGCGGCAGCAGCGTCAGGGCGGCCGCGTCCGTGGTCGCCGTGCCCTCGGCGTTGCGGAACACCGCGCGGTAGGACGTGCCCGCGGCCAGCGCGCTCACCCGCACCCGCAGCGTCGTGCTGCACGCGCCCGGCACGTCGACCCAGCGGCCGCTCCCGCGGCGCACCTGCCACCGCACCGCGGGCTCGGGGTAGCCCTGCGCGGACGCCGTGAACGTGGCCCACGTGCCCACCCGGGCGGTCACCGGCTCGGGGTGCTCGAGCACCTGCGGCGCGGCCCGCTCGACGCGCAGCCGGGCCGTCCCGGTGGTCGCCGAGCCCGACGCGTTGGTGAACACCGCCCGGTACCGCGCCCCGTCGACGGCGCGCGCGGCCACGACCTCGAGCGTCGTCGACGTCGCGCCCGGCACGTCCTTCCAGCCGCGGTGCCCGCGCACCTGCCACTGCACGGACGGCGCGGGCACGCCGGATGCGGCCGCCGTGAACGTGGCGGTCTCCCCCCGGGGTGCGACGGCGTCCGTCGGCTGCGTCGTGACCGCCGGCGCGACCGCGAGCACCGAGCCGTCGCCCTGGTCGGCGACGAACGACGCGACCCACGACAGCGCCGAGTTCCAGTTGACGGTGATCTCGTTGGACGCCCACGAGCTGATCTCGTCGAGGTAGCAGGTCGCCGGGGCGCAGCCCTCGGTGAACGCCGCCTGCATGGTGGGGTCCCACGTCCCGGTCAGCGAGTTGGGACCGCCCGCGAGCGAGCCCGGCGGCGGGTGCGGCAGCGACGGGTCCAGCTGGGCGGCGAACCACCGCGAGTGCTGGTTCTCCGACGCGACCGTGCCCCAGCCCGTGACGTACGACCTGTTGAGCGCGTTGCGCCCGAACAGGTAGTCCAGGCCCTCGAGCACGCCGCGCAGGTACTGCTCGTCACCGGTCAGGTCGTACGCGGTGGCGATCACCACGAGGATGTTGGCCACCGACGAGTTCGAGCCCCAGTCGTACGCCCCGGTCGTCGGCGAGTAGACCGAGCCCCACGGCTGGTCGCCCTGGGCGGCGAGGTACGCGTCCGCGGCCTCGACCACCGACGCGCGGACGGCACCGCGGTCGGCCAGGCCGTTCGGCACCGTCGCCAGGCTGAGCCGGCCCAGGGCTCCCGTGCTGCCCCACGAGAAGCCGCCGCCGTCGAAGACGACGCCGGTGTGGGTCGGGTTCGCGGTGAGGTCGTCGGCGAACCGCTGCTCCCCCGTCGTGACGTACAGCTCGGCAGCCGCCCAGTAGAGCTCGTCGGCCACGTTCGCGTCGTCGTAGGGACCGCCGCCGTCGGCGCCGGCCGCGGCCGGGGCGTACACCTCGGGGTGCTCCAGCGCCGCCTCGTACGTCGAGCGGGCCGTGGCGAGCAGCGTCGCGGCGAACTCCGCGTCGTAGGCCTCGAACAGCCGCGCACCCTGGGCCGCGACCGCGGACAGGTTGAGCGTGGCGGCCGTCGACGGGCGGTGCAGCGAGCGCGCCTGCGGGTCGTCGGCGGGCATCAGGGGCAGCCCCGTCCAGCCCTCGTCGTGGACCTTGTGGTGCACCATGCCGGCGTACTCGCCGGACGGCACGACCATCTTCAGCATCCACTCCAGCTCCCAGCGCGCCTCGTCGAGGACGTCCGGGACGCCGTCGCCGTGCTCGGGCAGGTCGAGCGTGCCGTCGTCGAGCGCACCCGCCCGGGCCGTGGGCGCCGTGAGCGTGCGCTCGTACGTCGACAGCAGCTGGGCGACGGCGATGCCGCCGTTGACGACGTACTTGCCGTGGTCGCCCGCGTCGTACCAGCCGCCGGTCACGTCGAGCGTGTAGTCGCACGTCCAGCCGTCGTAGTAGTCGCGCGGCCCGATGCAGGGGACGTCGGTGTCGCCCCGGTTCGGGGCCACCCCCACGTGGCCGGCCTCACGCGCGTACTCCTCACCCACGATCGACGCCTCGATGTCGGTGCCCGAGCGCGCGAGGTAGAAGTAGTTCAGCGCGTCGTAGCGCAGCTGGGCGTACAGGTCCGCGTCGATCGCGAAGGGATGGCTGGTCTCACCGTCGGCCACGAGCGTGAACCCGGTGCCCGTGGTGCGGACGTCCGACAGGTCGAGCACGTGCACGTCCTGGCCCGACGAGGCGTCGGCGCCGACGGGCTGCGACGTGCCGGTCGCGACCTCGGACCCGTCGGAGGCGAGGAGCTGCCACGCCACGGGCTCCGTGGCGTCGGTGACGAGCGTCGCGCGCTTGGGGCCCTGCGGCAGGTAGCCGACCTGGTTGACGCGCACGCGGGGCCCGGTGTCGGGCTCGTAGGGCGGCGGCGGGGTCGCCGACGTGGTCAAGGAGATCTCCTGGACGCAGAAGGTGTACGGCGCCTGCTTGCCCAGGTGGACGGCCACCTGGCCGGGCGCGGTGCCGTCGGACGGGAACGACAGGGCGGCGGTGAACGGGTACTCGAGCGTCGTGGTCGACGTGCCGAGCGTGGCCGCCCCCTGGTCGAGGACCGTGCGGTACGCACCGCCGCCCTCGCCGACGAGGACCCGGACCGGCGTGGACGGCTCGGTCCGGCCGGTCATGCTCAGCACGTAGCTCTGGCCCTCCTCGACCGGCAGGCCGGTGAACGAGAGCCCGGCGTCCCAGGGGTTGGCGTTGCCGCCGGGCACCGCGACGCACATCTCGCCGTCGGCGAAGGTCGGGTCGGCCGTGCCGTACAGACCCCACGGCCCGAGCCCGTCGGCGAACGACGTCTGCGGGAGCAGCTCGTTGTCGCTCGTCAGGGAGACGTCGTCGAGGCAGAACGTCCACGCGTCGGGCGTGAAGCCGCCGAGCTGGAAGGCGATCTGCCCCTCCGGCTCCTCGTCGGTCGGGGCCGCGGGGTAGGTCGCGCCCGCCGTGAAGGTCTCCTCGACGGGCGCCGGCTCCGACGCCAGCGCAGGGCTCGTGTCGAGGACCGTGCCGTACGGGGCACCGTTCTGGCCGACGAGCGCGCGGATCGTGACGTCGGTCGACGCCGTGGCGGTGTACGCCAGCGTGTACGTCGCGCCCTCCTCGACGGCCACGCCGTTGAGCACGACGCCGACCGCGTACTGGGCCGAGCCGGCGGGGACGTCGACGCAGAACGCGCCGCTGCTGGTGTCGGCCTCGCCCGCGGTGCCGTACGCCACCCATCCGCCGGGGCCGTCGTCGAACCCGTCGTCCACGGCGGCGGCGGGCACGAGGCCTGCCAGCACCATCGCCGCGGCGCCGACCACGGCTCCTGCGGCCGCCCCGACGTGCGGTCCCCTGCGTCGCGCCATCTCGTCCCCCTCACGGGCGCCGCACGACGGTGTGCGACGACGTGCGCCAGGCTAGGGGTGCGTCCAGGACCACGGAAGGCCGGCCGCGAGACGGAAACGTTTAGGCACGCTCCGGTCGAGCAGCCCGCGGCGACGCGACGGGGAGCACGACCAGGCGTCGCGCCGGGCCGGGGTCGCGCCGGGCAGCGGTCGCGCGTCAGGCCGGGGCGAAGACGACGAGCGGTCGGACGCCGGTGCCGCGCAGCGCGACCACCGCGACCAGCGAGCCGTCGGGACCGATCGCGGCCGTCGGCCCGTCGTCGCCGGGACCCGCGCCGATGGCCTGCCCGTAGGACAGGGCGCGCGCCTCGGGCTCGCTCAGCTCGCGCGCCGGCAGCGCGGCGCGGGCGGCCTCGGCCAGCGGCAGGACGGTCACGGGCTCGTCCGCGGGGCCGGCGGAGAGGTCGTCGAGCGTCCGCGCCGCACCGAGCGTGTAGCCGCCGACGCGGGTGCGCCGCAGGGCCGTCAGGTGCCCGCCCACGCCGAGGGCGTCCCCGAGGTCGCGTGCGATCGCGCGCACGTAGGTGCCCGACGAGCACGTGACGGCGACGTCGACGTCCAGCACGGCGACTGTGCTGCCGTCGGGCGCCTCGACCTGCGCGGTCCGGACGTCCACGACGTCGAGCCGGGCGACCGTCACGGGCCGCGCGGCGAGCTCGACGGTCTCGCCCGCACGCACGCGCGCGTAGGCGCGCTGCCCGTCGACCTTGAGCGCGGAGACCGCGCTCGGCACCTGGAGGACGTCGCCGGTGAGCGGCAGCGCGGCGGCCTCGACCTGGGCCCGGTCGACCCCGGAGGCGTCCCGGACCGTCAGGACGTCGCCCTCGGCGTCCTCGGTCGTGGTGGTCACGCCCAGGCGCACGGTGGCGTCGTAGTCCTTGTCGGCGCCGGAGACGTAGGTGAGCAGGCGGGTGGCCCGGCCGATGCCGACGACGAGCACACCGGTGGCCATGGGGTCGAGCGTGCCGCCGTGCCCGACCTTGCGCGTGCCGGCGATGCCGCGCATGCGTGCGACCACGTCGTGGCTGGTCCAGCCCTGGGGCTTGTCGACCACGACGACCCCGTCGGCGGCCGTGGGCCGGCGCGGGGGGCGGGGTGCGTCGGGGTCACGGACCTGCCGCGGCCGGTCGGGGTCGCGCGGTGCCCGGCGTGCGCCGGGTGCGCTCACCCGGCGTCCTCGTCGTCCTCGTCGCGGTGCCGGTAGGGGTCGGCGTCACCCGCGGGCCGGGCCTGCGCGGCGAGCGCGGCGACCTGCGCGTCGCGGCGCGCCGCCTCGGAGAGCGCGGCCTCGAGGTGCGCGGCGGTCTCGGGGACGGCGTCGAGGTGGAACGCGAGCGTCGGCGTCAGCCGGATGCCCGTCTGCTTGCCGACCTCGGAGCGGATGAGCCCCTTGGCGCTCTCGAGCGCCGCCGCGGAGCCGGTCCGCGCCTCCTCGTCGCCGAGGACGGTGTAGTAGATGTCCGCGTGCTGCAGGTCACCGGTGACGCGCACGTCGGTGACCGTGACGAACCCGAGCCGCGGGTCCTTCACGCGGGTGTCGATCATGCGGGCGACGACCTGCTGCACCCGCTCGGCGAGCTTGCGCGCCCGTGCTGTGTCTGCCATGTGTGATCTCGTCTCTTCTGACCCTCTGCCCGCCGGCGGCGGGACGACGAACGAGGCCGACCGCAGGGAGGGGGCGGCGGGCCGTGGTGGGCCTGGCACGGGCCGCCAGGCCCGCGGTAGGCCCGCCGCCCCCTCCCGGAGGTCGGCCGGGGGTGGGTGTCGCCACCCACCCCCGTCGGACGTCAGCTGCGGGGCTTCTCCCGCATCTCGAACGTCTGGATGACGTCCTCGACGCGCAGGTCGTTGTACGACCCGAGGCCGATGCCGCACTCGTAGCCCTCGCGGACCTCGGTGGCGTCGTCCTTGAACCGCTTGAGCGACTCGATCGTGAGGTTGTCGGCGATGACCTTGCCGCCCCGCAGCACGCGTGCCTTGGAGTTGCGGCGGATCTCCCCGGAACGCACGAGCGCACCGGCGATGTTGCCGAGCTTGGAGGAGCGGAAGATCTCGCGGATCTCGGCGGTGCCGAGCTGCGCCTCCTCGTACTCCGGCTTGAGCATGCCCTTGAGGGCGGCCTCGACGTCGTCGATCGCCTGGTAGATGACCGAGTAGAAGCGCACGTCGACGCCCTCGCGGTCGGCCAGCTCTTCGACGCGCTCCGCGTACTTGACGTTAAACCCGATGATGATCGCGTTGTCGACCGTCGCCAGGTTGACGTCGTTCTGCGTGATGGCACCGACGCCGCGGTGGATGACGCGCAGGGCGACCTCCTCGCCGACGTCGATCTTCATCAGCGCGTCCTCGAGCGCCTCGACGGCACCCGACACGTCGCCCTTGAGGACGAGGTTGAGCGTCTCGACCTTGCCCAGCTGGAGCGCCTGCGTGAAGTCCTCGAGGCTGATGCGCTTGCGGCGCTTGGCCAGGAGGGCGGCACGCTCGGCGGCCTCGCGCTTCTCCGCGATCTGCCGTGCGGTCCGCTCGTCGGGCGCCACGAGGAACGTGTCGCCGGCGCTCGGGACCGAGGCCAGCCCGAGGACCTGCACCGGACGGGCCGGGCCGGCCTCGGCGACGGTCTCGCCGTGCTCGTCGAACATCGCCCGGACGCGGCCGTGGGCCGTGCCCGCGACGATCGCGTCGCCGACGTGCAGCGTGCCGGACTGGACCAGCACCGTGGCGACCGCACCGCGACCCTTGTCGAGGTTGGCCTCGACGGCCACGCCGCGGGCGTCCTTGTCGGGGTTGGCCCGCAGGTCCAGCGACGCGTCGGCGGTCAGCAGGACGGCCTCGAGCAGGTCGTCGATGCCGGTGCGCTTCAGCGCCGAGATGTTCACGAACATCGTGTCGCCGCCGTACTCCTCGGCCACGAGGTTGTACTCGGTGAGCTGCTGGCGGATCTTGTCGGGGTTGGCCCCCTCCTTGTCCACCTTGTTGACCGCGACGACGATCGGCACGTTGGCCGACTGCGCGTGGTTGAGCGCCTCGATCGTCTGGGGCATCACGCCGTCGTCCGCCGCGACCACGAGGATCGCGATGTCGGTGACCTGCGCACCACGGGCACGCATGGCGGTGAACGCCTCGTGGCCCGGGGTGTCGATGAAGGTCAGGGCACGGTCGGCGCCCTCGTGCGTGGTGTGCACCTGGTAGGCACCGATGTGCTGGGTGATGCCGCCGGCCTCGCCCGCGACGACGTCCGTGGACCGGATCGCGTCGAGGAGCTTGGTCTTGCCGTGGTCGACGTGACCCATGACGGTGACGACCGGCGGGCGCGCGACGAGGTCCTCGTCGCCCTCGCCCTCGAGCTCGGCGTCCAGGTCGATGTCGAAGGACCCGAGCAGCTCGCGGTCCTCCTCCTCGGCCGAGACCATCTCGATGACGTAGCCGAGCTCGGTCGCGAGCGCGCCGAACGTGTCCTCGTCGAGGGACTGCGTGGCCGTGGCCATCTCGCCGAGGTGGAAGAGCACGGTCACGAGCGAGGCCGGGTTGGCGTCGATCTTGTCCGCGAAGTCGTTCAGCGAGGACCCGTGCCGGAGCCGGATGACGGTCTTGCCGTTGCCGCGCGGGACGGACACGCCGCCCAGCGACGGCGCCTGCATCTGCTCGAACTCCTGGCGCTTGGCCCGCTTCGACTTGCGCCCGCGGACGGGACGCCCGCCCGCACGGCCGAACGCACCCTGGGTGCTGCCGCGACCGGCGCCGCCGGGACGACCGCCGCCGCCGGGACGACCGGCGAAGCCGCCGCCACCCGCGCCGGGGGCACCGCCACCGCCGCCGGGACGACCGCCGAAGCCGCCACGACCGCCGCCGCCGCCCGGGCCGCCGCGACCGGCACCGGCCGGACGCTCGCCGGGACGACCGACGCCGCTCGAGGTGCGGCCGGGCATCATGCCCGGGTTGGGACGCGGACCGCCGGGGCGGGGGGCCGCCGGGCGGGGGCCGCCCGGACGGTCGCCGGAGGCACCCGCGGGTGCACCCTCGGCCTGGCGCCGGTCACCGGGACGGGGCATGCCCTGGGACGGCGCGAACGGGTTGTTGCCCGGACGGGGGCCGCCGGGACGGGGACCGCCCGGACGCGGGCCGCCGGGACGGTCGCCGCCGCCGGTGCGCTCGCCGCCGGGACGCTCGCGGTCGCCGCCCTGACGGGGCATGCCCTGGGACGGCGCGAACGGGTTGTTGCCCGGACGTGCGGCGGGCGTGCGCGGACCGGGCCGGGCGCCGGGGGCGCTCGTGCCGGCGGCGCGGGGCGTCGCCGGGCGCGGCGCGGGCGCCGCGGGGCGGGCGGCCGGCGCCTGCGGGGCGGGCACCTCGGCCGCGGGGGCGGCCGGTGCGGGCTGCGGGGCCCGCGGCGCGGGAGCGGCCGGCGCGGGCGCCGACGGTGCTGCCGCTGCCGGTGCTGCCGGGGCGGGCGCTGCCGGAGCCGCCGCGGGGGCGGGGGCCGGAGCGGCCGGACGGGCTGCGGGCGCCGGCGCCGCGGGGCGCGCGGGAGCCGGCTTCGGCGCGGACGAGCCGTTGCCGGAGCCGCCCACGGGGTAGGTGTCGCGCAGCTTGCGCACGACGGGCGGCTCGATCGTCGAGGACGCCGAGCGGACGAACTCTCCGAGCTCGTTCAGCTTGGTCATGATGGTCTTGCTGTCGACCCCGAGCTCCTTGGCGAGCTCGTAGACGCGGACCTTGGCCACATCTCTCCTGTCTCGGTCCGCCCGGACAGGTCGGACCGTCGTTAGTGCTGGGTACTCATCGCTGGGTACTCATCGGTGCGTGCTCATCGGGTAGCCATCGGCTTCCAGACCCGCTTTCCCTGTCGGCGGTCGACGTCGGACCTCGTCCGGCGTCGTTCGTTCACTGCTGGTCGTGACCTGCGTGCCGTGCCACGGCAGCGGCGAGCACCTCGCCCGCGAGGGGCCCCGCGTGACGCAGGGCCCGCGGGAACGCCCGCCGGCGGACGGCGAGCTCGAGGCAGTGCAGGTCGGGGTGGAGCCAGGCTCCCCTCCCCGGCATCCGGCGGCGCTCGTCCACGACGAGCACGGGATCTCCCGCGTCGTCGTGACCCAGCACCACCCTCAGCAGGGACGACCGGTGGGCGGTCGCACGACACCCCACGCACGTGCGGGCAGGACCCTGGTCGGGCACGGGAGGTGCGGGATCTGGGGTCCGCCTGCGCGGCACGGGGAGCCGGTCGTCCGGCCCAGCCTCGGAGAGTCTACCGCGCCGGGTCACCGGGTGTGACCGCTGCGCCCGTCCTGCCCGCTGCGCGCGGCCTGGTCCGCCCGGTCGGCGGGCCGCTCGTCGGGCGCGGGGGCCGCGTCGCCGTCCTGGTCCTGGGCGTCGGACCGGATGTCGATCCGCCAGCCCGTGAGCTTGGCGGCGAGGCGGGCGTTCTGCCCCTCCTTGCCGATGGCGAGCGACAGCTGGTAGTCGGGCACGACGACACGGGCGGCCCGCGCGACCGGGTCGACGACCGTCACCTGCAGCACCCGGGCCGGCGACAGCGCGTGCGCGACCATCTGCGCCGGGTCGTCGGAGTGGTCGACGATGTCGATCTTCTCGCCGTGCAGCTCGGCCATCACGGCGCGCACGCGGCCGCCCATCGGGCCGATGCACGCGCCCTTGGCGTTGACGCCCGCGACGTTCGCGCGGACCGACATCTTGGTGCGGTGACCGGCCTCGCGCGCCATCGCCATGATCTCGACCGTGCCGTCGGCGATCTCGGGCACCTCGAGCTCGAAGAGCCGCCGCACGAGGTTCGGGTGCGTGCGCGAGAGCGTGATCTGCGCGCCGCGGGGGCCACGGGCCACGTCGAGGACGTAGGCCCGCAGACGCTCGCCGTGCACGTACTTCTCTCCGGGCACCTGCTCGTGCGCGGGCAGCACGGCCTCGACGCCGCCGACGTCGACCATGACCGTGCGCGGGTCGCGACCCTGCTGGATGACACCGCCGAGCACCTCGCCCGCGCGCCCGCGGAACGCGCCCAGCACCTGGTCGTCCTCGGCGTCGCGCAGCCGCTGCACGATGACCTGCCGCGCCGTCGCGGTCGCGATGCGCCCGAAGCCCGCCGGGGTGTCGTCGAACTCCGGCGTCGCCGCCTCGGGGTCCTCCGGGTCGGGCTGCTCGCGCGCCCACACGGTCACGTGCCCGCTGCGCCGGTCCACCTCGACGCGGGCACGCTGCTGCGCACCCGGCGTGTGGTGGTAGGCCGAGAGCAGCGCCTGCTCGATCGCCTCGACGAGCACGCCGAGGTCGATCTCCCGCTCGCGCTCGATGAGGCGCAGCGCCGCCATGTCGATGTCCACGTCAGCCTTCTCCAGGTCCGTCGTCGTCGGCGGGCCCCAGCCCGCTCATGTCCACCTCGACGCGCCCGGCGCGCACGTCGGCCCACACCACCTCGACCGGGGCGCCCTCCCGCACGGGACGGCCCTTGGCGGGCACCCCGAGGGGCACGACGACCAGCGTCGGCGCGTCGCCGGCACCCGCGTCCTGCAGGCGTCCGCGCACCGAGGTGCCGTCCGCCCGCGTGAGCACGACGAGCCGGCCCGTCGCGCGCCGCCAGTGCCGCGGCTGCGTCAGCGGCCGGTCCACGCCGGGGCTGCTCACCTCGAGCGTGTAGTGCCCGTGCACGGCGTCGGACGCGTCGAGCGCGTCCGAGACGGCCCGCGTGACCTCGCCGACCCGGTCGAGGTCCAGCTCGGCGTCGGCGTCGTCGACGTCCACCACGACCCGGACGACCGAACGGGCGCCGGCCCGGACGACCTCCAGGTCCTCCAGCAGCAGCCCGGCACCGCGCACGGCGGGGTCGACGACCTCACGCACCCGTGCGGCGGACGATGGCGCGACCATGACGCGGCCTCCTGTCGGCTCCCTCGCGGGCCCTCACGCGCGGAGGACGACCCTTGTGACGTTGTGTGTGCGACCAGCGTAACGACTTCCGCGGGCCCGGCCCGCCACGGGCCGGACGCACGCCGCGTCCTCACCCCGACGGGCGGTCCGCGCGTGGGAGGATCACGCCCGATGGACGACGCCCCGCCCCGCTCCCGGACCCGTCCGTGGTCCCGCCCGCCGACCACGGCCCCGACCACCGCCCCGGCACCCGCTCCCCCGACGACGGGAGCGCCCGTGCCCGCGGGTGCGAGCCGTGGCGCGCACGGCCGTCGTCCGGCCGTCGTCTCGGCGCTCGTCGTCGTCGGCGCCCTCGTGCTCGGGGCCTGCGGGCTGCGCGCGGAGACCCCGGCGCCGCTCGAGCCGTCCCCCGACGCGCTGGAGCAGGTCCGCGCCCGGACGGTGGACGACGCCCTCGCCCTGGCGCACGCCGCGGACGCGCTCGCCGGCTCCGACGCGGCCGACGACGTCCTGGCCGTGCTGACCGACGCGGGCACGTGGTCGGTCGCGCACGCCGACGCCCTGGGCGGCGTCTACGACTCGGGGCTGCCCGAACCCACCGTCTCGACGACCGCGCCCGCGCCGTCCCCGACGGCCGTCCCGGACCCGGACGACGTGCTGGCCGACCTCGTCGACGCGGGCGCGACCGCGTCCGCCGACGCCGACACGGCCTCCGACGGCACGCTGGGGCGTCTCGTCGGCTCGGTCGCGGTCGCGCGCGGCACCCTGGCGTCGCGCCTCGCCGACGCGCTCGGCGTCCCTGTCCCGGAGGCGACGTCCGACGCGCCGACCGACGACGCGACCGCCGGGCCGTCGGACGACCCGTCCGACGACGTCTCCGGCGCCGCGGGCCCGACGCCGGGGGCCGACCCCTCGGCGACCTCCGGCACGGACCCCGAGGCGCTGGTGGCGCTCGTGCTCGCGCACGACGAGGCGGGGTTCGGGTTCGAGGTCCTGGCCGCGCGCCTCGACGGGGCGGACCGCGAGGCCTCGCTGGCCGCGGCCTCGCGCCACCGCGCCGCGGCGACCGACCACGCCGAGGCCGCCGGTCTGGTGGGCACGGCGCGCGACCCCCGTCGGGCGTCGTACGCGCTGCCCGCGGAGCTGCAGGACGGGGCGGTGCTCACCGATCTCGCGCGGCGGCTGGAGACGACGGTCGCGGACGCGGCGTCGGCGGCGCTGGCCACGACGCCGGCCGGGGCACGCGCACCGCTGCTGGCCGAGCTCGCGACGGCCACGACGGCGGCGTCCCGCTGGGGCGCGGCCCCCGTGCCGTTCCCCGGCATGCCGGAGCTCGCGGCGACCGGCACCGCGACGGACGACGCCACCGACGCCGCACCGGGCACCGACGGCTGAGACCGGTCCGACCGGGGCGCCCTCGGCGGACGTCCCGGTCGGACCGACGCGGCTCAGCCCGCGAGCAGCGCGTCGACGAGCTCGGCGACGCGGTCGGCGGCCGTGTCCACGGGCACCTGCTCGGACTGCCCGCCGACGCGGGGCCGGACCTCGACGAGGCCCTCGGCCAGGCCGCGGCCAACGACGACGACGAGCGGGACGCCGAGCAGCTCGGCGTCCGCGAACTTCACGCCGGGCGACACCTTCCCCGGCCGGTCGTCGTAGAGCACCTCGATGCCGCGCGCGGACAGCGTCGTGGCGAGCGCCTCGGCGGCCTCGAAGACGGCGGGGTCCTTGCCGGTGGCGATCACGTGCACGTGCGCGGGTGCCACGTGCGCGGGCCAGGCGAGCCCGGCGTCGTCGTGGTTCGCCTCGGCGAGCGCCGCCAGCACGCGCGTGACGCCGATGCCGTACGAGCCCATGGTGACGACGACCTGCTTGCCGTTGCGGTCGAGCACGGTCAGGCCGAGCGCCTGGGCGTACTTGCGGCCGAGCTGGAAGATGTGGCCGATCTCGATGCCGCGGGCGAGCTCGAGCGGGCCGGAGCCGTCGGGCGCGGGGTCGCCGGCGCGGACCTCGGCCGCCTCGACGGTGCCGTCCGCGGTGAAGTCGCGGCCCGCCACGAGGTCGAACACGTGCTTGCCGGGCTCGTCGGCACCCGTGATCCACCGGGTCCCGGGGGCCACCCGCGGGTCGAGCAGGTACCGCACGGCCGTCCGCTCGCCGTCGGCGCCCGTGGGCGCGTTGGGCCCGAGGGCGCGGGGCCCGATGTACCCCTTGACCAGCTCGGGGTGCGCGGCGAAGTCCGCGTCGCCGGCGGGCTCGACCTCGGCCGGGGCGACGGCGGCGTCGAGGCGCTTGAGGTCGACCTCGCGGTCGCCGGGCAGGCCGACGACGACGAGCTCGCGCTCCCCGCCGGGGTGCACGAGGGCCAGGACGACGTTCTTCAGCGTGTCCGCGGCGGTCCAGGGCCGGTCCGCGCGGGGCTGCCGCTCGTTCGCGACGGCGACGAGGGACTCGATCGTCGGCGTGCCCGGCGTGTCCTCGACGTGCGCCGCGGGGGCGTCGGACCAGTCGACCGGGTCGGGGACGACGGTGGTGACGGCCTCGACGTTGGCGGCGTACCCGCCGGGCGAGCGCACGAACGTGTCCTCGCCGATGGCCGTGGGCGTGAGGAACTCCTCCGAGCGCGAGCCCCCCATCGCCCCGGACGTCGCGGCGACGATGACGTGCTCGAGCCCGAGGCGGTCGAAGATGCGCTGGTACGCACCCCGCTGGGCCTCGTAGGCGCGGTCGAGCCCCTCGTCGTCGACGTCGAACGTGTAGGCGTCCTTCATGACGAACTCGCGCCCGCGGATCAGCCCGGCACGGGGGCGGGCCTCGTCGCGGTACTTGGTCTGGATCTGGTAGAGCGCCAGCGGCAGGTCCTTGTACGAGGAGTACAGGTCCTTGACCAGGAGCGTGAACATCTCCTCGTGCGTGGGGGCGAGGAGGTAGTCGCCGTCGCGCCGGTCCTTGAGGCGGAAGATGTTGGGGCCGTACTCGGTCCACCGGCCGGTCGCCTCGTAGGGCTCCTTCGGCAGCAGCGCCGGGAAGTGCACCTCCTGGGCGCCGATCGCGGCCATCTCCTCACGCACCACGGCCTCGACCTTGGCCAGGACGCGCAGGCCGAGCGGGAGCCAGGTGTAGATGCCGGGGGCGGCGCGGCGGATGTACCCCGCACGCACGAGCAGCCGGTGGCTGGCGACCTCGGCGTCGGCGGGGTCCTCGCGCAGGGTGCGGACGAACAGCGTGGACATGCGCAGGAGCATGGGGGCGAGCCTAGTGCGCGCCGGGCCCGGTCCCCGCACGTCCCGCGTGCCTGCTGCGCGGTGCGCGGGCGTGCGCCAGGATGGCCGGGTGCCCGAACTGCCGGAGGTGGAGGCGCTCGCGCAGTTCCTGCGCGGGCGGGCCGTGGGGCGCACGCTGACCCGCGTCGAGGTCGCGGCGATCAGCGCGCTCAAGACGTTCCGGCCGCCGCCGACGGCGCTGCGCGGCGCCGTCGTCACCGACGTGCAGCGGCACGGCAAGTGGCTGGACCTGGTCGTCGACGCCCCCGACGAGGGTCCGCTGCACGTGGTGTGGCACCTCTCGCGCGCCGGGTGGGTGCGCTGGTACGAGACGCTGCCCGAGCGGCCGGCGCGGCCGGGGCGTTCTCCGCTCGCGCTGCGGGTGGGCCTGGACGACGGCAGCGGGTTCGACCTCACCGAGGCCGGCACCCGCAAGCGGCTGGCCGTGCACGTGGTGGCCGACCCCGCGCTGGTGCCGCAGATCGCGACGCTCGGGGTGGAGCCGCTGTCCGACGCGTTCACCCCGGCCGTGCTGGGCGAGCTGCTGGCGCGGCGCAACCAGCAGGTCAAGGGCCTGCTGCGGGACCAGTCGACGATCGCGGGCATCGGCAACGCCTACTCCGACGAGATCCTGCTGGTCGCGCGCACGAGCCCGTTCGCCCCCACGCGCTCGTACGACGCGGCACGCACCGCGGCCCTGCACACCGCGGTCCGGGACGTGCTCGCCGAGGCGGTGGCGACGGCGTCGGGGCGCCCGGCGGCCGAGCTCAAGGACGCCAAGCGCCGGGGCATGCGGGTGCACGGGCGCACGGGTGAGGCCTGCCCCGGCTGGGACGGCAGCCCGTGCGGCGACACCGTGCACGAGGTGTCGTTCGCGGACTCCTCGCTGCAGTACTGCCCCACGTGCCAGACGGGCGGGCGCCCGCTCGCCGACCGCCGCATGTCCCGCCTCCTGCGGTGACACGTCGCGCAGCCTGGCTGGTCGCGCCGCCGCTGCGGGCGCCCGTCGGCGGTCCGTCGCGCCGTCAGAACAGGACGGTCGCGTACTCCCCCACCTGGCGGAAGCCCACGGCCTCGTAGGCGCGCACGGCCCGGGTGTTGTAGCCGTTCACGTAGAGCGAGACCGTCGGCGCGATCTCGCGCCGCGTCGCCTCGACGACAGCGGCCATGCCGCCCTCGGACAGGCGCTCGCCGCGGCGCTCCGGCTCGACCCACACGCCCTGCACCTGGGCGACGCCGAGCGCGACCGCCGGAACCTCGGCCTTGAAGACCACGCGGGGGCGGCGCCAGCCGGTCCCGGCGCGGTCCACGAGCACGAACGAGCGCCCCTGCTCGACGAGCGTGCGCACGCGCGCCTCGTAGGGCCCGCCGGGGCCGGAGGCGGGCGAGTACCCGACCTCCTCGGTGAACATCCGGATGCACGCGGGCAGCACGAGGTCGTACTCGTCGGGCGTCGAGCGGCGCACGCGCGGGTCCGCGGGGACCGACGGCGCGGTGTCGATCACCATCGACGGCTGGTGCGCGCGGACCTCGCGCTCGACGGGCCACGCCCCGCGCAGCAGCGCCCACAGGTCGAGGACGGGCCGGGCGGCGCCGACGACGGACGAGCAGCGCCGGCCGCGGTCGCGGGCCAGGTCGGCGAACGCCTCGACGGCGCGGCGCAGCAGCGCGGGGTCGCCCTCCGGCACCACGGGGACGAGGTTGGCACCGGCCCAGCACACGGCGAGCAGCACGCCGTCCTCGGCGTAGCCCCACACCTCGCCGCCGGCGCGGCGCAGGCCGGCTACCGCGGCGTGCTCCAGCCGGTGCGAGGCCAGGACGGCGGCGACGGGGTCCTGCGCGCACACCGCGAGCGCGGCGGGCACGTCCTCGTCGGTGAGGACCCGCGCCCGCGCGGTGGTCGTTCGCGGTGCCATGCGCTGATTGTGCCCCACGTCACAGGGGCGTGCCGGGTGCGGCACGCCCCTGCGCGCGTCGTTGGCACCTGCGCGCACGTCGGGGCGTCAGCCGACGGAGACGACGGGGGTGCCCTGGCCGGCCTCGACCGGGTCCATCGACTCGGCCAGGCGCATGGCCTCCTCGATGAGGGTCTCGACGATCATCGCCTCGGGGACGGTCTTGATGACCTCGCCCTTGACGAAGATCTGCCCCTTGCCGTTGCCGGAGGCGACGCCGAGGTCGGCCTCGCGGGCCTCGCCGGGGCCGTTGACGACGCAGCCCATGACGGCGACGCGCAGCGGCACCTCCATGCCCTCGAGGCCGGCGGTGACGCGCTCGGCGAGCGTGTACACGTCGACCTGGGCGCGCCCGCAGGACGGGCAGGAGACGATCTCGAGCTTGCGGGGCCGCAGGTTCAGCGACTGGAGGATCTGGTTGCCGACCTTGACCTCCTCGACCGGCGGCGCGGACAGGGAGACGCGGATCGTGTCGCCGATGCCCTTGCTGAGCAGCGCGCCGAAGGCGGTCGCGGACTTGATCGTGCCCTGGAACGCGGGCCCGGCCTCGGTGACGCCGAGGTGCAGCGGCCAGTCGCCCCGCTCGGAGAGCAGCTCGTACGCGCGCACCATGATCACGGGGTCGTTGTGCTTGACGGAGATCTTGAAGTCGTGGAAGTCGTGCTCCTCGAACAGCGACGCCTCCCAGACGGCGGACTCGACGAGCGCCTCCGGGGTGGCCTTGCCGTACTTGGCCATGAGCCGCGGGTCGAGGGAGCCGGCGTTGACGCCGATCCGGATCGAGACGCCGGCGTCGGCCGCGGCGCGCGCGATCTCCTTGACCTGGTCGTCGAACTTGCGGATGTTGCCCGGGTTGACGCGGACCGCGGCGCAGCCGGCGTCGATCGCGGCGTACACGTACTTGGGCTGGAAGTGGATGTCCGCGATCACGGGGATCTGCGACTTGCGCGCGATGGCGGGCAGCGCCTCGGCGTCGTCCTGCGACGGGACGGCCACGCGCACGATGTCGCAGCCCGAGGCGGTGAGCTCGGCGATCTGCTGCAGCGTGGCGTTGATGTCGGTGGTCGGCGTCGTCGTCATCGACTGCACCGAGATCGGGGCGTCGCCGCCGACCTCGACCTTGCCGACACGGATCTTGCGCGTCTTGCGGCGGGGCGCGATGACGGGCACCGGCGCCTGCGGCATGCCCAGGTTGATCGGGGTGGTCACCCGTCCATCATCCCACCTGCCGCGGGGTGCACCGCAGCGGCCGGGCGGGTGCTCACCGAGCCGTCACCCGACGTGCACACGCCCGCCTGCTGGTCGACGGGCGGGTGCCGGGCGCGCCGGTCAGCCGAACACCCGCACGGGGTTGAACACGTCCGCCCACGCCAGCAGCAGCCCCACGCCCGCGAGCAGCACGAACACGCTGTACGCGACCGGCACGAGGCGGGCGGTGTCGAACGGGCCGGGCCTCGGCAGGCCGCGCAGGCGCGCCACCTGGCGCCGCCCGCCCTCCCAGAGCGCGGCGGCCACGTGCCCGCCGTCCAGCGGCGGCAGCGGCACGAGGTTGAACACGAACAGCGCGACGTTGAGCATCGCGAGCATCTCGAGCATGCCGGCGAGCCGGGTCGCGTTCGTGATGCCCTCGCCCTCGACCGACGCGATCTCGCCCGCGAACCGCCCGACGCCGACGATGCCCACGACCGACGTGGCGTCGCGCTCGGCACCCGTCACGGTGGTGGTGACGATCTCGCCGATGCGGCTGGGCAGGGTCGCGACGACCTCGACGGTGCGCCAGGTGCGCTCGAGGGTGAGCACGCCGACCTCAGCGACGGACTGCCGCTGCAGCTCGTCGGCGGGGCGGATCCCGAGGAACCCGACCTCGGCGGTGCGGACGTCCCCCGAGGCGTCGGTCTCGACGAGGCCGTCGTCGTCCACGACGGGGCGCTCGGCCACGACGGGCGTCACGGTCAGGTCGACCTCGGTGCCGTCGCGCTCGACGACCATCGTCACGGTCTGGTCCCCGGTGGCCCGGATGAGCCCGGTGAGCTGGGCCCAGTCCTCGACGTCGGTGCCGTCGTAGGCGACGACGGTGTCGCCGGGCAGCAGCCCGGCCGCGAGCGCCGGCGTCGGGGGGTCGGCGTCGGTGCACTCGCGGTCGGCGGGGGCGTCGGCGGGCACCACGCACTCGGGCACCGCGGCGACCGTGGTGGAGGCACCGGGCACGCCGATGCCGACGTGCACGACGGCGAGCAGCACGAACGCGATGACCAGGTTCATCGTGGGCCCGCCGAGCATGACGACGAGCTTCTTCGGCGTGGAGAGCCGGTAGAACGCGCGGTGGTCCTCGCCGGGGCGGATCTCCTCGGCGCTGACGTCGCGTGCGTCGGCGGCCACGCGCTGCCACCACGAGCGGGGCTCGCGGGCGCCGACGGCGTCGGAGGTGGGGTACATGCCGACGAGGCGCACGTACCCGCCGAGCGGGATGGCCTTGACGCCGTACTCGGTCTCGCCGCGCGTGCGCGACCACAGCGTCGGGCCGAACCCGACCATGTACTGGCTGACGCGCACGCCGAACCGCTTGGCGGGCACCATGTGCCCGACCTCGTGCAGCGCGATCGACGCGAGCAGCACGAGGACGAACACGAGCACGCCGATGACGTAGGCCACACGTCCTCCTCAGGGTCCGGCGCGCGGGTCCGCCGGGAGCCGGCAGGACGGGTCCGCGCGTTCGGCAGGATACGCCGGACGCCCCGGCGCGACGCCCACCTTCACCCCCGCGCCTGGGAGCCGGCTGGGTGCGCCCCGACGGCGCCGGGGCGGTCCCGTCAGCGGGCCGCGCGGCGCCTGGCCGCCTGGGTGACCTGGGTGCCCACGACGAGGACCAGCGCGATCGCGAACATCGCCGAGCTGATGACGTTGGCCTGGGGCGGGATCCCGCGCGTGGCGGACACGTAGACGAACTTCGGGAAGGTGACGAACCCTCCGGAGGTGAAGTTCGTGACGATGAAGTCGTCGAAGCTCAGGGAGAACGCGAGCAGCGCCGCCGCGCCGATGCCGGGCAGCAGGAGCGGGAAGGTCACCTTCCAGAACGCCTGCCAGGGCGAGGCGTACAGGTCGGCAGCCGCCTCCTCCAGGGCGGGGTCGAGGCTCGCGACCCGGGCCTTGACGGCGACCACGACGAAGCTGATGCAGAACAGCACGTGCGCGGCGACGACCGTGCCGAACCCCAGCGGCACCCGCAGCGACAGCAGCTGGGCGACCAGCGCGGCGCCGAGCACGACCTCGGGGGTCGCCATCGGCAGGAACACCAGGAGGTTGACGGCGCTGCGCCCGCGGAACCGGGCCCGGACCAGGGCGATCGCGAGCATCGTGCCCAGCGTCGTGGCGACGAGGGTGGCGAGCAGGCCGACCCGCAGCGAGTTGCCCAGGGCCTCGCACACCTGCGGCGCCCCGCAGGGGTTGCGCCACGCGTCGAGGGTGAACCCCCGCCACACGAGGTTGGTCTTGCCCGCGTCGTTGAACGAGAACAGCACGGTGTACGCCACGGGCACGAGGAGGAACACGAACCCCAGGCCGGCGAACAGCGGGACCACGAGCGCCCCGGGCCGGGCGGTGCGCAGGCCGCTCACACCAGGTCCTCGGTGCCGGTGCGCCGCACGTACGCGGTGACGAGCAGCAGGATCGAGACCATCAGCACGACCGACAGCGCCGCGGCGGTCGGGTAGTCGAGCACGCGGAAGAACCTCCCGTCGATGACCTGGCCGATCATCGTGGTGTCGGTGTTGTTGCCCAGCAGCGAGGAGTTCACGTAGTCCCCGGTCGCGGGGATGAACGTCAGCAGCGTCCCGGCGACGACGCCGGGCATCGACAGCGGCAGCGTCACGGTCCGGAACGTGGTGACCGGCGAGGCGTACAGGTCGGCGCCGGCCTCGAGCATCCGCGGGTCGAGGCGTTCGAGGGCCGCGTACAGCGGCAGCACCATGAACGGCAGGAACGCGTAGGTCAGGCCGATCACGACGGCCGCGGGTGTCGCGGCCAGACGGCCGTCGGGAGGCAGCACGTGCAGCCAGCGCAGCGCGGCCACGACCGCGGCGTCGTCGGCGAGGATCTGCTTCCACGCGACGGTCCGCAGGATGAAGCTGGTGAAGAAGGGCGCCACGACGAGCACCAGCAGCACGCCCTGCAGCGTCGGACGACCGCGGGCGCGCACGGCGATCAGGTAGGCCATCGGGTACCCGATCGCCAGGGTGGCCAGCGTCGCGACGAGCGCGAACCCGAACGAGCGCAGCAGCTGGGGCCAGAACTGCGCGAGCGCCTCGGTGTAGTTCTGCCACCGCAGCGCGGGCGCGTACTGGCCCAGCTCGCCGCCCGGGACGGACGTGTACAGCGACGTCGCGAGCAGCGCGGCGACGGGGACGACGAAGAACGCCACGAGGTACAGCACTCCGGGGACGACCAGGCCGCGGTAGCCGCTGCGCCGCGCGGTCGGCGGCGGGGCGGGCGTGGTGCCGCGCTGGCCGAGCGCCGCGGTGAGGCTCACGGCTCGCCGTCCAGGTCGACGGTGCCCGCGGCGGGCGCGTCGTGCCCGTCGAGCGCGAACGTGTGCCCGTGCCGCCACGCCAGGCGGACGCGGTCGCCCGGCGCCCGGGTGCCGCCCCCGAGGTTCTGGGCGAAGACGCCGAACGTGCCCAGGCCGCCGTCGAGCACCACCTGGTACTGCGTCGAGACCCCCGTGAACGCGACGTCCACGACCGTGCCGGGTCCCAGCACGTCCTCGTCCGGCCCGGGGCCGTCCGCCCCGGCGTCCGCGTCGAGGAGGCGGACCTTCTCCGGGCGCACGCCCACGAGGACGTCGCCGCTCGTGCGCACCGCACGGTCGGCCCGCACCAGCAGCCGCTGCCCGGCCACGTCGACCCCGAGCACGTCGTCGCCGGTCTCCACCACGGTGCCCGGCACGAGGTTCGACTGCCCGAGGAAGTTCGCCACGAACGCGGTGCGCGGCAGCTCGTACAGGTCCGCCGGGGCGCCCATCTGCTCGATCCGCCCGCCGTTCATCACGGCCACGGTGTCGGCCATCGACATGGCCTCCTCCTGGTCGTGGGTCACGTGCACGAACGTCAGGCCGACCTCGGACTGGATCCGCTTGAGCTCGAGCTGCATCTGCCGGCGCAGCTTGAGGTCGAGCGCGCCCAGCGGCTCGTCCAGCAGCAGCAGCGCCGGCCGGTTGACGACCGCCCGGGCCAGGGCGACCCGCTGCTGCTGACCGCCCGACAGCTGGCCCGGGCGACGGTCCGCCAGGTGCGCCAGCTCGACGAGCTCCAGGCCCTCACGGACCCGGCGCGCGACCTCCGCGGCCCGGGTCCGGCGCAGCCCGAACGCCACGTTCTCCCCCACGCTCAGGTGCGGGAACAGCGCATAGCTCTGGAACACCGTGTTCACCGGGCGCCGGTGCGGCGGCGCGTCCGTCACGTCGCGACCCGCCAGGCTGATCGTCCCCGCGGTGGGACGCTCGAGCCCCGCGACCATGCGCAGCGTCGTGGTCTTGCCGCACCCCGACGGGCCGAGCAGCGCGAAGAAGCTGCCCGACGGGACGGTCAGGGTGAGGTCGTCGACGGCCACGAACCCGCCGAACCGCTTGGTGACCCCCGCGATCTCGAGCGCGGCACCGTGCTGCGTGCGCACCGGTGCCACGGCCTCCTCGACGGCGGCCACCTCAGGCGCCGATCGCGTCGAGGAAGCGCCCGTTGTACAGCTCCTCCTCGTCGGCCGTCAGGCTCCCGAACACGTGCACGGTCTCGAGGACGAGGTCGTCGGGGAAGATCATCGGGTCCTCCGCGAGCGCGGGGTCGATCTCGAGCATCGCCTCCTGCGCCCCCTGCACGGGCGTGACGTAGTTGACCCACGCGGCGACCTGCGCGGCGACCTGCGGGTCGTAGTAGTAGTCGAAGAGCTGCTCCGCGGCCGCCTTGCGCGGCGACGGCGTCGGGACCATGAGGTTGTCGCTCCACAGCATCCCGCCCGCGTCGGGCACCGCGAACCCGAACCGGCCGTCGAACTCGTAGTTCAGCGACGTGATGTCCCCGGACCACGCGATGCACGCCACCGCGTCGCCCGACGCGAGGTCCTGGGTGTAGGAGTTGCCGCGGACCTGACGGATCTGGCCCGACGCGAGCTGGGCCTCGAGAACCTCCAGGGCCGCCGTCCAGTCCGTGTCGGTCCACGGCCCGGCCGGCGACACGCCCTGGTCGAGCATCAGCAGGCCGATGGTGTCGCGCATCTCCGAGAGCACCTCGACCCGGCCCGCGTACTGCGGGTCCCACAGCTGCGACACCGACCGCAGCCCGCCGGGGATCTTCTCCTTGTCCCACGCGATGCCCGTCATGCCGGACTGCCACGTGAGCGAGTGGTTGCGGCCCGGGTCGAACGCGACGTCCTGGAGGGTGGTGAGGATGTTGGCCGCGTTCGGGATGCTCTCCCGGTCCAGCAGCGCGGCGTAGTCCTGGCGGATCCAGCGCGCCGCCATCCAGTCCGTCAGCGTCACCACGTCGTACCCGATGTCCTGGCCGTTGGCCAGCTGCCCCGACACCTTGCCGTAGAACGTGTCGTTGTCCTCGATGTCCTCGGCGTAGGCGACCTCGACGCCCGACTGCTCCGTGAACGCCTCGAGCGTCGGGAAGCTCGTCCCGCTCTCGTCCTGGTCGAGGTACTGGGTCCAGTTCGCCCACCGCACGGCCCCGCCCGCGGACGCGCTGGCTCCCCCGGCCGACGTCGGGGCGCCCCCGGTGCCGCAGGCCGCGAGCAGGGCACCCGTGCCCACCGCCCCGGCGGCACCGGCCAGGAGCCGTCGGCGGGAGACGGACGCCCGGGCCAGGCGCACGAGGTCGCGCACCACGGGGTCGGTCACGGGCGGGCGGCGGTCGCTCACGTCGTCTCCTCTCGACGAGCCGGCACGGGGCGCCGGGCTGACCGGATCGTGTCGTAGCGACCGCGCCCGACACAAGGAATTCGTGGTGATCTGCGCTCGCGGCAACGAAAAGTTTGCATCCCTGGAACATTCGGCCGCGCAGACGGTGGCCTCAGCCCTCGAACGCCGACATCACGTGCTTGATCCGCGTGTACTCCTCGAAGCCGTACATGGACAGGTCCTTGCCGTGCCCCGAGTGCTTGAAGCCGCCGTGCGGCATCTCCGCCACGAACGGGATGTGGGTGTTGATCCACACCACGCCGAAGTCCAGCGCCCGCGACGCGCGCATCGCCCGGCCGTGGTCGGCGGTCCACACCGACGACGACAGCCCGTACCGCACGTCGTTGGCCAGGCGCAGCGCCTCGTCCTCGTCGGCGAACGTCTGCACCGTCACCACGGGGCCGAAGATCTCCTCCTGGACGGCCTCGTCGCCCTGGAGCAGCCCGTCGACGACCGTCGCCTCGAGGAACCAGCCCGGCCCGTCGGGCCGCTCGCCGCCCGCCACGACGCGGGCGTGCGCGGGCAGCCGGTCGAGGAACCCGGTGACCCGGTCGAGCTGCGCGGCGTTGTTGACCGGGCCGAACGCCACGTCGGAGTCCGTCGGCACCCCGGTGCGGCGCTCGCGGGCCGCCTGCGCGAGCGCCGCGACGAAGTCGTCGTGCACCTTCTCGTGCACCAGCACGCGGGTGGCCGCGGTGCAGTCCTGCCCCGCGTTGTAGTAGCCGGCGTCCGCGATCCCCGCGGCCGCCACGGCCAGGTCGGCGTCGTCGAAGACCAGCACCGGCGCCTTGCCCCCGAGCTCGAGGTGCACGCGCTTGAGCCCGTCGGCGGCGGCGCGGGCGACCTCGGCGCCGGCGCGGACCGACCCGGTGATCGCGACCATGTCCGGGCGCGGGTGGGAGACGACGGCACGGCCGGTGTCCCGGTCGCCGCACACCACGTTGAGCACGCCCTTCGGGAGCACCTGCGCGGCCAGCTCGGCCAGGCGCAGCGTCGTCACGGGCGTCGTGTCCGACGGCTTGAGGACGATCGTGTTGCCTGCCGCGAGCGCGGGCGCGATCTTCCACACGGCCATCATCAGGGGGTAGTTCCAGGGCGTGACCTGCCCGACGACGCCGACGGGCTCGCGGCGCACCCACGACGTGTGGCCGGGCGTGTACTCCCCCGCGGACAGGCCGGTGAGCACGCGCGCGGCCCCGGCGAAGAAGCGCAGCTGGTCGACGCACGGCGGCACCTCGTCGGCGGCCGTCAGGTGCAGGGGCTTGCCGGTGTTGCGCGACTCCGCCGCGACGAGCTCGTCGGCGTGCTCCTCGACGAGGTCCGCGAGCGCAAGCAGGGCCAGCTGGCGCTCGGCCGGGGTGGTGCGGCCCCAGCCGACGGCGGCGCGGTCGGCCGCGGCGTAGGCGTCCGCGACGTCGGCGGCGCCGCTGCGCGGGGCGCGGGCGTACTCCTGGCCCGTGCTCGGGTCGACGACGGGGGTGGTGGCGCCGTCGCGGGCGGGGCGGGGCTCGCCGTCGACGAGGTTGGTCAGCTCGAGGGTCGTGGTCACGCCGGCTCCTGCGGGTGGTCCGGGAGGTCGGCCCGGCGGGGCGGGTCGGCCCGGCGGGGCGTGGCACGCCCGCCACGGTGGAGTCTTGCGACGTCGGTATCCGGATGTCGAGAGTGTTTCGGGGCGCGAAATCAGAAGTTCACATGACGATCTGGCACGGAATCCCTTGCGCGGAGCCGCCGGCAGGCAGCACGATCGGGCGTCATGACCACCCGACCCGCCGCCCCGGTGGTGCTCGACGACGTCGCCAAGGCGATCATCGAGCAGCTCCAGGAGGACGGCCGCCGCCCGTACGCGACGATCGGCAAGGCCGTCGGGCTGTCCGAGGCGGCGGTGCGCCAGCGCGTGCAGCGCCTGCAGGACGCCGGCGTCATCCAGGTCGTCGCCGTGACCGACCCCATGCAGGTGGGCTTCCGCCGGCAGGCGATGATCGGGGTGCGCGCCGACGGCGACCTGACCGCGCTGGCGGAGTCGCTCGCCGCGGTGCCCGAGGTCGACTACGTGGTCGTGACCGCGGGGTCCTTCGACGTCCTCGTCGAGGTGGTCTGCGAGGACGACGAGCACCTGCTGCGGGTCCTCAACGAGTCCGTGCGCACCCTGCCCGGGGTGCGCGAGTCCGAGACGTTCGTCTACCTGCGCCTGCACAAGCAGCTCTACAACTGGGGGACCAGATGAGCACCACGCCCCGCGGCACCGACCGCGCCACCGCCGCCCGCGACCACCTGTGGGGGCACTTCACGCGGCAGAGCGCGTGGGAGCACGACGTGCCGATCATGGTGCGCGGCGAGGGCCACCACGTGTGGGACTCCCGCGGGCACCGGCTCATCGACGGGCTGTCGGGGCTGTTCGTCGTCCAGCTCGGGCACGGGCGCACCGAGCTCGCGCAGGCAGCGGCCGACCAGGCCAAGGAGCTCGCGTTCTTCCCCCTGTGGTCGTACGCCCACCCCCACGCGATCGACCTCGCGGAGCGGCTTGCCGCGCACGCCCCGGGCGACCTCAACCGGGTGTTCTTCACCACCGGCGGCGGCGAGGCCGTCGAGACCGCGTGGAAGCTGGCCAAGCAGTACTGGAAGCTCAAGGGCCGGCCCGGCAAGCACAAGGTGATCTCCCGGGCCATCGCCTACCACGGCACCACCCAGGGCGCGCTGTCCATCACGGGCCTGCCCGAGCTGAAGCAGGCGTTCGAGCCGCTGGTGCCCGGCGGGCACAAGGTGCCCAACACCAACCAGTACCGCGCCCCGGAGCACCTGCGCGACGACCCGAAGGCGTTCGGCCGGTGGGCCGCGGACCGGATCGCGGAGGCCATCGAGTTCGAGGGGCCCGAGACCGTCGCCGCGGTGTTCCTCGAGCCGGTGCAGAACGCCGGCGGGTGCTTCCCGCCCCCGCCGGGGTACTTCGAGCGGGTGCGGGAGATCTGCGACGAGCACGACGTGCTGCTCGTCTCCGACGAGGTGATCTGCGCGTTCGGGCGGATCGGGTCGATCTTCGCGTGCGAGGACCTCGGCTACCAGCCCGACATGATCACGTGCGCCAAGGGCATGACGTCGGGCTACTCCCCCATCGGCGCCTGCCTCGCCTCCGACCGGCTGTTCGAGCCTTTCGCGACCGGCTCGACGAGCTTCGCGCACGGGTACACCTTCGGCGGGCACCCCGTCTCGGCGGCCGTCGCCATGGCCAACCTCGACCTGTTCGAGGCCGAGCACGTCGTGGACCACGTGCACGAGCAGGCGCCCGTCCTGCGCCGGACCCTGGAACGGCTGCTGGACCTGCCGATCGTCGGCGACGTGCGCGGCGAGGGCTTCTTCTACGGGATCGAGCTCGTCAAGGACAAGGCCACCCGCGAGACGTTCGACGACGACGAGTCCGAGCGGCTGCTGCGCGGGTTCCTCACCCCCGCGCTGTACGAGGCGGGGCTGTACTGCCGGGCCGACGACCGCGGGGACCCGGTGATCCAGCTCGCACCGCCCCTGACCTGCGGCCCCGCGCAGTTCGACGAGATCGAGCAGATCCTGCGCGGCGTGCTCGGCGAGGCGTGGTCCCGGCTGTGAGCGCCGCGGCCCGGGTCGACGACGCGACGCACCTGCGCGGGCTGTCCCTGTGGTGGGACCAGGTCGTCGCCGAGGACCCTGGCGCCGCGACGCCCCGCCCCCCGCTGGACGGGGACACCACCGCCGACGTCGTCGTGGTCGGCGGCGGGTACACCGGGCTGTGGACGGCGTACTACCTGCTGGAGGCCGACCCCTCGCTCGACGTCCTCGTCGTCGAGCAGGACGTGGCCGGCTCGGGTGCCAGCGGACGCAACGGCGGCTGGTGCTCGGCCCTGTTCCCGACGTCGCCCGACGCGCTCGCCCGCCGGCACGGCCCCGACGCGGCCCGGGAGATGCGCGCCGCCATGCGGGACACCGTCGTCGAGGTCGGCGGGGTCGCCGCCGCCGAGCAGATCGGCTGCGACTTCGCCTACGGCGGGACCGTGACGCTGGCCCGCACGGCGCCGCAGGTGGACCGCGTGACCCGGGAGGCCGCCGAGGGCGCCCGCTGGGGCGACGAGGTCCAGCTCCTCGACCCCGAGGGCGTGGCCGAGCACGTGCGCGCCGAGGGCGTGCTGGCCGGCACGTGGACGCCCGACTGCGCGCGCGTGCAGCCCGCCCGTCTGGCGCACGGGCTCGCGCAGGTGCTCACGGCCCGCGGCGTGCGGATCGCCGAGCGCACCCGGGCGCTGCGGACGTCGCCGCGGGCCGTCGTCACCGACCAGGGCACGGTGCGCTGCCGCTGGGTCGTGCGCGCCACCGAGGCGTGGACGCCGCGCCTGCCCGGGTCGGCCCGGGACGTCGTGCCCGTCTACTCCCTCATGGTCGCGACCGAACCCCTGCCCGCGTCCGTGTGGGCCACGATCGGCCTCGACCGCGGGCAGACGCTCACCGACGCCCGGCACCTCGTCGTCTACGGGCAGCGCACCGCCGACGACCGCCTCGCGTTCGGCGGCCGCGGCGCGCCGTACCACCCCGGCTCGGCGGTCGACGCGCGGTACGACCAGGTGCCCCGCGTGCACGCGCACCTGCACCGCACCCTCGTCGAGCTGTTCCCCGCCGTCGCCGACCACGCCGTGACCCACACGTGGGGCGGTGCGCTCGGCGTGCCCCGCGACTGGCACGCGTCCGTGGGGCTCGACCCGTCGACGGGGATCGGCTGGGCCGGCGGCTACGTCGGCGACGGGGTCGGCACCGCCAACCTCGCGGGGCGCACCCTGGCCGATCTGATCACCGGCGCCGACACGCCCCTGACCCGGCTCCCGTGGGTCGGGCACCGCTCGCCGGCGTGGGAGCCCGAGCCCGTGCGCTGGGCCGAGATCACCGCCGCCCGCTGGGCCGCGACCTGGGCCGACGCCGCCGAGCGCCGCACCGGCCGTCCCAGCCTCGTCGCCCGCGCGCTGTCCCCGTTCCTCGGGCACTGACCCGGACGTCACGGCACGGCCGTCCCCGTCCGGGCCGGCGACGGCCCGGCTCGTCCCGGTGACGCCCCCGCGGGCCGGCGACGGGCGGCGGGTCAGACCGCCAGGACCTCGTTCGCGCGCGCCCGGGCCCAGCGTTCGACCTCGAGGACCACGTCGAGCGTCGTGCCGTCGGCGGTGGTGCCCTCGTGCTCGGCGAGCACCTTCTCCACCGTCGTGACGACGTCGCCGAACGCGATCCGCCCCGCGAGGAACGCCGCGACGCCCTCCTCGTTGGCCGCGTTGTACACCGCGGGGTGCGTCGCCGACGCCGCCACCGCCTCGCGCGCCAGCCGCACCGCCGGGAACACCACCTCGTCCAGCGGCTCGAACGTCCACGACGTGGCGGTCGACCAGTCGCACGGGCTCGCCGCACCCGCCACCCGCTCCGGCCACGCCAGGCCCAGCGCGATCGGCAGCCGCATGTCCGGCGGGGACGCCTGCGCGATCGTCGACCCGTCGACGAACTCCACCATCGAGTGCACCACCGACTGCGGGTGCACGACCACGGCGACGTCGTCGACCGGCACGTCGAAGAGCAGGTGCGCCTCGATGAGCTCCAGGCCCTTGTTCATCAGGCTCGCCGAGTTCACGGTGATCACCGGACCCATCGCCCACGTCGGGTGCGCGAGCGCCTGCTCCGGCGTGGCCCGCGCCACCGCGTCGGCCGACCAGCCGCGGAACGGCCCGCCGGACGCGGTCAGCACCAGGCGGCGCACCTCGGCGCGCGCACCCGAGCGCAGGGCCTGGGCGATGGCGGAGTGCTCGGAGTCGACAGGGACGATCTGGTCGGGCCGCACGGTCGCCGCGCGCACGAGCGCGCCGCCGACGACCAGCGACTCCTTGTTCGCCAGGGCCAGGGTGCTGCCCGCCCGCAGCGCGGCGAGCGTCGGCAGCAGCCCGACCGAGCCCGTGATGGCGTTGAGCACGACGTCCGCCCCGCGGCCGGCGAGGTCGGCGGCCGCGTCGGGGCCGGACAGGACCTCGACGCCGGGCAGCAGGTCGCGCACCACGGCCGCGGCGACGACGTCCGCGACGGCCACGACCGGCACGCGGTGCGCGCGCGCCTGCTCGACGAGCAGCTCGACGTTGCCCCCGCCGGCGGACAGCCCGACGAGCGCGAAGCGCGACGGGTCGCGGGCGAGGAGCTCCAACGCCTGCGTGCCGACGGAGCCGGTGGAGCCGAGGACGGTGACGGTGCGCCTGCTCATGGCGTCGATGATCCCAGACGACCGGCACCGCCCGGGCCACCTCGCGGCGTCCGCGCGACCACGGGACGCCGTCGCACCAGGGACGACGCCCCACCAGGCACCACGGCCCAGCGGGGACGACGCCTCAGCGGCGCGAGGTCACTCCACGCCGAGCAGCACGTCCACGGCCCGGGCGAAGAACGCGTCGACGGGGCCCTCGGCGTAGCCGTTGCGGCCGTTGCGGCGCCGGAAGGTCGCCGAGCGGACCTCCGCGGCGGTCAGCGGCGCACCCTTGTCGAAGTACGCGACGAGGCGGTGGCACAGCGCGTCGACGTCGGCGGGCTCGTAGCCGGGCTCACGGCCCTGCGGCGGGGCGAACCGGTCACCGTCGGGGCGTCCGAGCCGGCCGTACAGCGTCCGCGCCTGCGCGCCGAGCTCCGCCATCCACGCGTCCTGGCCGCGCTCGGCCACGTGCTGCGCGCGCTGGCGCGCCACGAACGCGTGCTCCAGCCGGTCCAGCGCCGCGTCGACCGCCGAGGTCACGTAGCCCCCGCGGACCATGTCGAACGCGACCTTGCGCACCTGGGCTCCCGTGAGCTCGCTCGCCGGCCCCGTCTCGTACAGGGTGCGCGCGTGCTCGAAGAACTCGTCGACCTCGTCGGGGTCGTACCCGCGCTTGAGCCCGGAGACGGTGCGGAACATGCCGTCGCTCACTGGTCCTCCTCCGCGGCGAGCTGCCCGCAGGCGCCGTCGATGTCGCTGCCGCGCGTGTCCCGGATGGTCGTGGGGATGCCGTGCGCCCGCAAGCGTGCCACGAACTCCCGCTCCACGGCCGGGTCGCTCGCCGTCCAGCGCGAACCCGGCGTCGGGTTCAGCGGGATCGGGTTGCAGTGCACCCAGCCGGTGCCCCGCGCCGCGAGCTTCTCGCCGAGCAGGTCCGCACGCCACGCGTGGTCGTTGACGTCCCGGATCAGCGCGTACTCGATCGACACCCGCCGGCCCGTCGCGTCGAAGTACCGGCGTGCGGAGTCCAGCGCGTCGTCGACGTCCCAGCGCGTGTTCACCGGCACGAGCTCGCTGCGCAGCTCGTCGTCGGGGGCGTGCAGCGACAGCGCGAGCGTCACCGGGATGCCCTCGCCGGCGAGCTTGTCCATCGCCGGCACCATCCCCACCGTCGAGACGGTGACGTTGCGGGCCGACATGCCGAGGCCGTCGGGGGCGGGCGCGACCAGGCGTCGCACGGTGCCCATCACGGCCTTGTAGTTGGCCAGCGGCTCGCCCATGCCCATGAAGACGACGTTGGTCAGGCGGGTCGCGCCGCCCGGCACCTCGCCGGCCGCCAGCGCCCGCGCCGCCTCGCGCACCTGCTCCACGATCTCCGCGGTCGACAGGTTGCGCGTCAGGCCGAGCTGGCCGGTCGCGCAGAACGAGCACGCGAGGCCGCAGCCCGCCTGGCTCGACACGCACAGGGTCGTGCGGTTCGCGTACCGCATGAGCACCGACTCGACCTTGGCGTCGTCGAACAGGTGGTACAGCGTCTTGACGGTCGTGCCGCCGTCGGCCGTCAACGTCCGCGTCGCCGTCAGCAGCCGGGGGAACAGGTCACCGGTGAGGACGTCCCGCGAGGCCTTCGGCAGGTCCGTCATCTTCTCGGGGTCGTTCGTCAGGTGCGTGAAGTAGTGCGTCGCGAGCTGCTTGGCGCGGAACGGCTTCTCGCCGAGCGCCGTCACGGCCTCGACCCGCTCCTCGGGCGTCAGGTCGACGAAGTGGCGCGGGGGCTTGCCGCGCGCACCGCGGGTGGTGGCGCTCAGCTGCAGCCGGACGGGGGTGGCGCTCATGGTCGCGGCTCCTCTCGCGTGGGGGTCGTCGCCGACGGGCGGCGTGGTCGTGGTGGTCGCCGGTGGGTCGGCGCCGGGGGCACCGGGCGAGGGTGCGTGCGGTTCAGCCACCCGAGGGCAGCAGCACCGTGAGCAGCACCCACACCGTGGGCGCGGTCAGGAGCATCGAGTCGATGCGGTCGAGCACACCGCCGTGGCCCGGCAGCAGCCGGCCCATGTCCTTGAGCTCGAGGTCGCGCTTGAGCATGGACTCGGCGAGGTCGCCCAGGGTCGCCGAGACGACGACGCCCAGGGCCACGACGACGCCCACGAGCGGCTCCCCGTCGAACGCGAGCTGCACGCCCACGACGCCGACGACGCTCGCGAGCACGATCGAGCCGAGCAGCCCCTCCCAGGACTTCTTCGGGCTGACCGAGGGGGCCAGGGGGTGCCGGCCGAGCAGCGTGCCGACGACGTACCCGCCGGTGTCGCACGCGACCGCGAGCAGGATGAACACCAGCACGCGCAGCGCGCCGTCGGGCTCGGCGAGCATGAGCATGACGAACCCGCCGAGGAACGGCAGGTAGGCAGCCGCGAACGCGGCCGCCGTCGCGTCCCGCAGCGCGGGCTCGCCGTTGCCGTCGAGGACCCGCCAGACGACGGCACCGCCGACCGTCAGCAGGAACGAGACGAAGAGCGCCTCGGTGCCGGCGGCGTAGGCCGAGACGAGGATGCCCGCGGTGCCGACGAGCAGCGGCAGCAGCGGCAGGTGGATCGAGCGGCGCGAGAACGCGTGCGCGAGCTCCCAGACCGCCGCGCCCACCGCGACGACCGCGACGACCGCGAACGCCTCCTTGCGGACGAACAGCGAGGCCGCCACCACGCCCAGGAGGACGAGGCCGACGACCACCGCGGCCGGCAGGTCCCGGCCGGGGCTGGTGTTGCGAGGGGCGGCGAGCTGCGTCATCAGACCTCGAGCAGCTCGCTCTCCTTGGACGCGAGGAGGTGGTCGATCAGCTCGACGTGCTTCTTGGTGAGCACCTCGAGCTCCTTCTCGGCGCGCACGACCTCGTCCTCGCCCGCCTCGCCGTCCTTGACGATCTTGTCGAGCGTCTCCTTGGCGCGGCGGCGCACGGACCGCACGGAGATGCGCGCGTCCTCGGCCTTGCTCTTGGCGAGCTTGACGAAGTCCTTGCGACGCTCGGCGGTCAGCGCGGGCAGCACGACGCGGATGACCGCACCGTCGTTGGTCGGGTTGACGCCGAGGTCCGAGTCGCGCAGGGCACGCTCGATCGCCGTCATCGACGACTTGTCGAACGGCGACACCAGGATCGTGCGCGCCTCGACGACGTTGAACGACGCCAGCTGCTGCAGGGGGGTCAGGGCGCCGTAGTAGTCGACGAAGACCTTCGCGAACATCGCCGCGTTCGCCCGGCCGGTGCGGATCGCCGCGAAGTCCTCCTTGGCGACCTCCACGGCCTTGTCCATCTTCTCCTCGGCCTCGAGGAGTGTGTCGTCGATCACCGGTGCTCCTAACGTCTGGTGGTGCAGGTCGCCCCCGGAGGGCGGGTCGGTCAGCTCGCGGTGACGAGCGTGCCGATCTTCTCACCCTCGAGCGCACGCGTGACGTTGCCGTGCTCCTCGAGGCCGAAGACCCGCATCGGCACGTCGTTGTCGCGGCACAGGCTCAGCGCGGAGGTGTCCATCACGCCGAGCTCGCCCACGATCGCCTCGGTGTACGTCAGGTGGTCGAGCTTGCGGGCGTCGGGGTCGTGCCGCGGGTCCGCGGAGTAGACGCCGTCGACGCCGTTCTTGCCCATGAGGACCTCCTGGCAGTGCGTCTCGAGCGCGCGCTGCACCGCCACGGTGTCGGTCGAGAAGTACGGCATGCCGGCGCCGGCCCCGAAGATCACGACACGACCCTTCTCCAGGTGCCGGATCGCGCGCAGGGGGATGTACGGCTCGGCGACCTGGCCCATCGTGATGGCGGTCTGCACGCGGGTGCTCACCCCGGCCTGCTCGAGGAAGTCCTGGAGCGCGAGGCAGTTCATCACCGTGCCGAGCATGCCCATGTAGTCGGCGCGGGCACGGTCCATGCCGGACTGCGAGAGCTCGGCGCCACGGAAGAAGTTGCCACCGCCCACGACGATGGCGACCTGCACGCCGGCGCGCACCGCGACGGCGATCTCGCCGGCGATGCGGCGCACGACGGGGACGGCCAGGCCGACGTCGCCGCCGCCGAAGCTCTCGCCGGAGAGCTTGAGCAGCACGCGCCGGGCCGGGACGGCACCGGGCGTCGGGTCGGTCTTCGGTCCGGCTCCGGCGGACGGGTCCTGGGTCACGTGTCCTCCACGTCGCTCGGGCGCCGGTCCGGCGCGCTCGCCCGCTGGGCTTCCGGACCGTGCCCGGCGGGCCGCGGGCGCCCGGTGCGGCGGTGGCCCCGGACCTGTCGGACCGGGGCCACCGCCGTCGTCAACGGATCAGGCTCCCACGCGGTAGCGCACGAAGCCCGTGAGGGTGCCGCCGGCCTCGGCGAGCACCTGGCCCACGGTCTTCTTCGGGTCCTTGGCGAACGCCTGGTCGACCAGGACGCTCTCCTTGAAGTACCCGTTCAGGCGGCCCTCGACGATCTTCGGCAGGGCGGCCTCGGGCTTGCCCTCGTTGCGGGCCGTCTCCTCCGCGATGCGCCGCTCGTTCTCGACGACGTCCGCGGGGACCTCGTCGCGCGAGAGGTACGTCGGGGAGTACGCCGCGACGTGCGTGGCGATGTCGCGGGCGACGGCCGCGCCGGCCGCGTCCGTGGCGACGAGGACGCCGACCTGGGGCGGCAGGTCCTTGTTGACCTTGTGCAGGTAGACCTCGACGTGCTCGCCGGACAGGCGGGCGACGCGGCGCACGACGACCTTCTCGCCGAGCGTCGCGGCCGTCTCGGTGACGACGTCCTGGACGGTCGCGCCGTCCGTGTCGGCCGCGAGGAGCGCGTCGGCGTCGGCCGCGCCGGAGGCGACGGCTGCGGCGAGCACGCGGTCCGCGAGCGAGATGAACGTCTGGTTCTTGGCGACGAAGTCCGTCTCCGAGTTGATCTCGACCAGGACGCCCACGTGACCGGCGCCGTCGGCGGTGGGGCCGACGTGCGCGGCGACGAGACCGTCGGACGCGGCGCGGCTCTCACGCTTGCCGACGCCCTTGAGCCCCTTGACCCGGATGATCTCGAGGGCCTTGTCGGTGTCGCCCTCGGCCTCCTCGAGCGCCTTCTTCACGTCCATCATGCCCGCGCCGGTCCGCTCGCGCAGGGCCTTGATGTCGGCCAGCGAGTAGTTCGCCATCAGTTCCGTCCGTCCTTCGGTTCTGTCCCGCACCGGCGACGACCGGTGCGGCGGGCGGGTCGCGTCACGCGACCCGCCCGCGGGGCTGTCGGGTGCGTCAGGCCTGCTCGGCCGGGGCCTCGTCCGAGGCGGGGGCCTCGGCGGCCGGGGCCTCGTCGGCGACGACGGGAGCCTCGTCCGAGGCGGCGGGGGCCTCGGCCGCGGGGACCTCGGCCGGAGCGGCCTCGGCGGCAGGCGCCTCGGCGGCGTCGGCGGACGCGCCGGCGAGCAGCTCGCGCTCCCACTCGGCCAGCGGCTCGGCCTCGGCCGGGGCGCCCTGGGCGGCGGACGAGCCGCCGGAGTGACGCTTGAGCGTGCCGTCGGCGACCGCGTCGGCGATCACGCGGGTGAGCAGCTGCACGGCGCGGATCGCGTCGTCGTTGCCCGGGATCGGGTAGTCGACGAGGTCGGGGTCGCAGTTGGTGTCCAGGATCGCGACGACGGGGATGCCCAGCTTGCGCGCCTCGTTGACGGCGAGGTGCTCCTTGTTCGTGTCGACGATCCAGACGGCCGAGGGGACCTTGGCCATGTCACGGATGCCACCGAGCGTCTTGGTGAGCTTGTCCTTCTCGCGACGCAGGACGAGCAGCTCCTTCTTCGTCAGGGACGAGCCCGCGACGTCGTCGAAGTCGATCTGCTCGAGCTCCTTGAGGCGCTGGAGACGCTTGTGGACGGTCGAGAAGTTGGTGAGCATGCCACCGAGCCAGCGCTGGTTGACGTAGGGCATGCCCACGCGCGCGGCCTGCTCGGCGACGGGCTCCTGCGCCTGCTTCTTCGTGCCGACGAAGAGGATCGAGCCACCGTGCGCGACGGTCTGGCTGACGAACTCGTAGGCGCGGTCGATGTACGTCAGCGACTGCTGCAGGTCGACGATGTAGATGCCGTTGCGCTCGGTGAAGATGAAGCGCTTCATCTTGGGGTTCCAGCGGCGCGTCTGGTGCCCGAAGTGGACACCGCTCTCGAGCAGCTGGCGCATGGTCACGACGGCCATGGCACGTCCTCCCGGCGCGCACCGACGGGTGCGCGCGTCGTCGAGCGGGCCCCGGGGGCCCGCGTCATCGGTTGTCGGTCCGCCCGGCGGGCGATCCCCTGGTGCCATGCACCACCCGCACCGGGTCGGGGACCCGGACCGCTGCAGGCGACGCCCCGGTCCACGCCGCGGGGTCGCCCCCCGCGTCATGACCGAGCCATGGCACGCGAATTCGACCGGCACGTGCCGGTCGTGAGAGGAGTCTAGCGGACCCCTGCCGCCGCCCCGTCCACCGCACCGCGCCGCCCGGCCCCGCGGACCGACGAGCCGCCCACAGCCCCGCCGCCGCGGCCCCGGCCCCCGGAGCTCGGTCCGTCCACGACCCGCGCCGTCGACGTCGCCCAGCCTGGCCCCATGGCCCCGACACCTCGCAGCCGACCGACCCGCACCGTCGACGCCGCACGCCGGCAGGCCGCGACCATGCACGGGCCGGGCCAGCCACCACGGGCGCACCGGAGGGCACGGCGGGGCGCAGCCGCGGTCCTCGTCTGCGCCGCGCTCGCCGTGACCGGAGCGGCGGCGGGCAGCGCCGCGGGCCGGTCGGCCGACGGCGGGCCGGCCACCACGTCCGCCCAGGACGGGTTTGTGCTCTACCGCGGACCGTTGCTGCGCGCCCTCGAGGTGCAGCGCCCGTTCGAGGCACCGCCGCAGCGGTGGGCGGCCGGGCACCGCGGCGCCGACCTGGCGGCGCAGGACGGCGACGCCGTCGTCGCGCCGGCCACCGGTGTGGTCACGTTCGCCGGCACGGTCGTCGACCGCGGCGTGCTGACGATCACCCACCCCGACGGGCGCCGCAGCAGCGTCGAGCCCGTCCGGCCCGTGGCCGCCGTCGGCACCGCGGTCGCTGCCGGCGACGTCGTCGCGGTCGTCGCCGGGCCGGCCCACTGCGCGCCGCTCCCCTGCCTGCACTGGGGCGTGCGCGAGGGCGAGACGTACGTCGACCCCCTGGCCCTCCTGCCCGGCGCCGGGCCGGTCGTGCTGCTGCCCGCGCACGACCGGTGAGCGGCCGTGGTCGCCCGGGGCGCGAGCACGCGCGGCGCGATCAGCCCCGCTCGGCCTCGACCAGACGCGTCCGCAGCCGGATCATCGCCGCCGTGTGGATCTGCGAGATGCGCGACTCCGTGACCCCCAGCACGCGGCCGATCTCCGCGAGGGTCATGCTCTCGTAGTAGTACAGGACCACAACCAGGCGCTCCCGCTCACCGAGGCACTCGATGGCGCGCGCCAGCAGGAACTTCGTCTCCGCGGCGTCGGCGGCACCCGCGGGGTCCTGGGTGCGGCTGTCGGCGAGCGTGTCGGCGAGCGTTGCGGCACCGGGGCGGTCGTCCGACCCGGACAGCAGCTCGTCGAGCGCGATCATGTTGACCGACGCCAGCTGGGAGTACACGGCGCGCAGGTCGCGCACCGGCACCTGCATCCGCCGGGCCAGCTCCTGCTCGGTCGGGGCCCGGTGCAGCTCGCCCTCGAGCTCGGCGTAGGCGCGGTCGACCGCACGGGCCTTGGTCCGCACCGAGCGCGGCACCCAGTCCATGGCCCGCAGCTCGTCGATGATCGCGCCGCGGATCCGCGACGACGCGTACGCCTCGAACCGCACCGCACGGTCCGTGCGGTACTTCTCGATCGCGTCGATCAGGCCGAAGACCCCGTACGAGACGAGGTCGGCGTGCTCGACGGTCGACGGCAGGCGCATGCCGATGCGCCCGGCGACGGCCGTCACCAGCGGGACGTAGTGCAGGATGAGGCGCTCCCGGGTCTGCGGCGACCGGGTCTGGACGAACTCCTCCCACAGGGCGTCGACCTCGTCCGCGACCCGCAGCCCCGCGCCGTGCACGACCTGCGGGTCGTCGACGAGCGCGGTGGCGTCGGCAGCAGCAGCAGCGTCGACGGCGGCGGCGTCGAGCGCCTCGTCCGCCGGGCGCTGCTGCGGGATCACACCGCTCGGCGCCGTCCCTGCGTGCTGCTGGAGTCCCCGGGGGACCACGTGCAGGGTCGTCATCGGCTGCTCTTCCTCTGGGGCTGCGTCGGTGGTGCGTGCGGCGTGCGGGTCGTACGGGGGCACGAGCTGCAGCGTCGCGCCGCGCCCGGTCGGGGTGCGTGGGTCCACCGGCCTCACGCCCGCGGGTGCGCGAGTCGGTACGCCGAGCGGAGCCGCTCGGCGGAGACGTGGGTGTAGCGCTGCGTCGTCGCCAGGCTCGAGTGCCCGAGCATCTCCTGCACCGAGCGCAGGTCCGACCCACCCTCGAGCAGGTGCGTCGCGGCCGTGTGGCGCAGCGCGTGCGGTGCGACGTCGTCCACGCCCGCCACCGCGGCGAGCTCGTGGACGACCGCGCGCACGGTGCGCTGGTCGACGCGCCCGCCCCGACGGCCCAGCAGGAGGGCCGCACCGGTGGCCGGACCGACGAGCTGCGGGCGGGCCACGTCGAGCCAGGTCCGCAGCGCGTCGCGGGCCGGCAGCCCGAACGGCACCACGCGCTCCTTGTCGCCCTTGCCGACGACCCGCAGCAGGCGGTCGTCGAGGTCGACGTCGTGGACGTCGGCACCGCACAGCTCGCCGACGCGGACACCCGTGGCGTAGAGGACCTCGACCGCCGCCCAGTCCCGCACGTGCACCGGGTCGCCGTCGGACGCGCGCCCGCGGGCGACGTCCAGCAGCCGGGCGACAGGCTCCTGGGCGAGGACCACCGGCAGGGTGCCGCCGGTGCGCGCCGCGGCGAGCCGCTGGGTGGGGTCCGTGGCGAGGCGGGCCGTGTGCGTCGCCCACCCGAAGAACGTGCGTGCGGCCGCCGAGCGGCGCGCCAGCGTCGCCCGGGCGTTGCGCGCGGCCTGGGCGGCGAGCCAGGCGCGCAGCACCGCCAGGTCGACCTGGTCCAGGCGGGACCTGCCCTGGCGGACCGCGAAGTCGAGCAGCTGCTGCACGTCGCCGACGTAGGCGCGCACCGTGTGCTCGGACAGGCCGCGCTGGGCCCGCAGGTGCAGGGCGAAGTCGGCGAGCAGGCGCTCGCGTGCGGGCGCCCCCGCCGTGACCTCTGCCATGAACATGTCCCCTAAGGTGACGGTCGACCGTCCAGTCGACAAGGCGCAAGAATCGTTCGAGGGACCTGGTCGGTCCGGTTGCGGCGACGATGTCCGGTTACCGGGTCCCGATTCCCACGAACGCCGTATTTTTTCATCCCTCGCCCCGCTCACCCCGCGGACGCGCCGCCCATCCGGCCCCCACCCTGCGGACCAGCCCCTCCAGCTCGAGTGCGCCGAGCGCACCGCGCACCTCCGCCAGGCTCGTCCCGGCCCGCGCGGCGAGCTCCCCGGGCTCGAGCGCACCGCGGCGCGGGACGTGCTCCAGCACGCGGGCCGCGACCGGGTCGAGCCCGTCCCCCGGCGCCGGCGCCGGCTCCTCGCCCCGCCCGGCGTCGAGGGGACCGACGAGGTCGAGCACCTCGGCCACGTCGGTGACCAGCACGGCCACCCCGTCACGCACGAGCCGGTGGCACCCCGCCGACGCGGCCGACGTGACCGGCCCCGGGACCGCGCCGACCGGGCGCAGCAGCCGCGCGGCATGGTGCGCGGTGCTCGCCGCACCCGAGCGCCAGGCGGCCTCGACGACGACCGTCGCGTCGGCGAGCGCCGCGATGAGGCGGTTGCGCTGCAGGAACCGGCTGCGGGTCGGCGCCGCACCGGGCGGGACCTCGGAGACCACCGCGCCGCCGGTGCGCACCACCTCCTCCAGGAGCCGGGCGTTGCCCGCCGGGTAGGCGCGGTCCACGCCGCCGGCCAGGACCACGACGGTGCGGCCGCCGCCGGCCAGGGCACCGCGGTGGGCGGCGGCGTCGATCCCGTAGGCACCCCCGGACACGACGCCGAGGCCCGCCGCGACGAGGCCCGCCGCGAGGTCGACGGCGACGCGCTCGCCGTAGGAGGTGCTGGCACGCGCCCCGACGAGGGCGACGCCCGGGGTCCGGACGGCGCGGGGCTCGCCGCGGACCCACAGGGCGAAGGGCGCGGCGGCGCCCAGGTCGTCGAGCCGTGCGGGCCAGTGCGGGTCCGCGGGCACGACGAGGTGGGCGCCCGACCGGGCGCCGGCGCGGGCCAGGGCCGCGGCGTCGACGCGGGGGCGGCGGGCCGCCCAGCGGTCGAGCGCGCGGGTCAGGCGGGCACGCGCCGGGGGTGCCAGGTCCGAGCCGGCACCGAGGAGGTCCCAGTCCGTGCTCCCGGCGAGCGACCTGTCGACCCAGTCCAGCGCGGCAGCCGCCCCGCACGCGGCGACGAGCGCCCCGGCGACCTCGTCCCCGGGCTCGACGAGCGCCGACCACACGGCACGCGCGACGCGGTCGCGCTGCGCGGGAGCCGGCGCGGCAGGCGGCGTCGGTGCTGTCGGGGTCTGACCTGTCGACGTCGGACCGGGCGACGTCGGGCCGGGCAGCATCGGACCGGGCGACGTCGGGCCGGGCAGCATCGGACCGGGCGACGTCGGGCCGGCAGGCGTCGGGCCGGGCGGGGTCGGGCCGGGCGGGGTCGGGCGGGTCGCCGTCACGCGCCGTGCCCCCGCGTCCGCAGCAGGAGCGCCTCGCGCACCTGGGCGCGGGACGGTGCGGTGCGGCCGTCGAGATCGGCCAACGTCCACGCCACGCGCACGACCCGGTCGACTCCGCGCAGCGACAGCGTGCCCCGGTCGACGGCACGGTCCAGGTCGGCGACGAGCGCACGGTCGGGTCCCAGCCGCTCGCGCAGGCGCGCCCCGGGGACCTCGGCGTTCGTGCGCCACCCGTGACCGCGCCAGCGCTCCCCCTGCGCGGCCCGGGCCTGCGCCACACGCGCGGCGACGGCCGCGGTCGGCTCGCCGGGGGCGTCGGTGGCGCGGGCGGGCGGAAGCTCCAGCTGCAGGTCGACACGGTCCAGCAGCGGGCCGGCGAGCCGCCCGAAGTAGCGGCGACGCTGCTCGCTGCGGCACGTGCAGCCCAGGCCCTTGCCGCTGCCCCGCCCGCACGGGCAGGGGTTGGCCGCGAGCACCAGCTGGAAGCGCGCGGGGTACCGGGCGGTGCCGGCGGCCCGGTGCAGGACGAGCTCGCCCTGCTCGAGCGGCTGCCGCAGGGTCTGCAGCACGGCCGGGCGGAACTCGGGGGCCTCGTCGAGGAAGAGCACGCCGCGGTGGGCGCGGGAGGCCGCACCGGGGCGCGGCACGCCGGACCCGCCACCGACGACGCTCGCGGCGGTGGCGGTGTGGTGCGGGTCCTCGAACGGCGGCCGGCGCAGCAGGCCCCGGGTGGGGTCGAAGGTGCCGGCGACGGAGTGCACGGCCGTGACCTCGACGGCGTCGGGCTCCTCGAGGTCCGGCAGCAGTCCGGGCAGCCGCGCGGCGAGCATGGTCTTGCCCGCACCGGGCGGACCGACCATCAGCAGGTGGTGGCCGCCGGCCGCGGCGACCTCGACGCCGTGCCTGGCCTCCTCCTGGCCGAGGACGTCGGCCAGGTCGGGGGCCTGCGCGGCCGACCGTGGGGCCGCCGTGACGTCGGCGACGGGCGTGACGTCCGGGACGACGACGTCGGCCCCGTGCACGGCGCACACGTGGGCGAGGCTCGTCGCGCCGACGACGTGCGCGCCCGGGACGAGGGCCGCCTCGGCGGCGTTCGCGGCGGGCACGACGACGCGCGGCAGCCCGGCAGCCACGGCGGCCGCGACCGCCGGCAGGACGCCGCGCACGGGCCGCAGGCGACCGTCGAGCCCGAGCTCGCCGACGTGCACCCACCCGGAGACGCCTGCGGCGTCGACGGCACCCGCGGCGGCGAGCGTCGCGACGGCGACCGCGAGGTCGAAGCCCGACCCGGCCTTCGGGAGGCTGGCGGGCGAGAGGTTCACCGTGATCCGTCGGTTCGGCCAGGCGAGGCCGGACGACGTGACGGCGGCCCGGACCCGGTCGCGGGACTCCGCGAGCGACGCGTCGGGCAGCCCGACCAGGGTGAACGCCGGCAGCGACGGGGCGAGGTGCGCCTCGACCTCGACGACGTGCCCCTCGAGGCCCAGCAGCGCGACGGCGTGCGTGCGCCCCAGCACTCAGACCACCCCCGCGAGGTGCTCGACCTGCGCGCGCCCGGCGCGCGGCAGCACGATCGCGAGGACGTCGACGCGCACGGACGCCGGCCGCACGTCGTGCTCGCGCAACCAGCGCGCCGTCAGCCGCCGCAGCCGGGCGAGCTTGCGCGCCGTGACCGCCTCCGCGGGCGAGCCGAACGTCGCCGACCGCCGCGTCTTGACCTCGACGGCGACGAGCTCGTCGCCGTCGAGCGCGACCAGGTCGAGCTCACCGTCCGCGCACCGCCAGTTGCGGTCGAGCACCTGCCAGCCCGCGCGCTGCACCCATGCGGTCGCGACGTCCTCGCCGTACCGACCTACTGCGTCCTTCGCCTGCACCGGACCACCTCCGCCGCACACCCTGCGGTGCGGCCGGGGTCCCGGGCCCGGGGCGGACCGCGCGCCGGGCGCCAGGCGCCGGCACCCAGGGCTGTGGGCGGCTCGGGCCGGGAGCCGCAGCGACGAGCCGGGGGACGCAGGGGCGATCACGGGGCCCGTCGAGGCTCCCCGCCCGGTGTCAGGTCAGCGCGCGAAGCCGGTGCCGGAGCCGAGGTCGAGCTCGGCCTTCGCCAGCTCCTCGACGTTGACGTCCTTGAACGTCACCACGCGCACGGACTTCACGAACCGCGCCGAGCGGTACACGTCCCACACCCAGGCGTCGACGAGCGCGAGCTCGAAGTACACCTCCCCGGCGGCGGACCGCACCTGCAGGTCGACGTGGTTCGCCAGGTAGAAGCGACGCTCGGTCTCCACCACGTAGGAGAAGAGCCCCACGACGTCCCGGTACTCGCGGTAGAGCGCGAGCTCCATGTCGGTCTCGTAGTTCTCCAGGTCCTCGGCGCTCACCGGACCATCATCCCCCATCCCCCGCGGCCCGCCGACGTGCGCGGCCGCGGCGCGTCACACGTCCAGCGTGCCCGCCGCCCACGCGCCGCCCGACGGCGGCACGGCCTGCGGGGCTGCGGGGACGGCCTCGGGCAGGCGCCAGGACCGGCGGTGCAGCTGGCTGGGGCCGTGCTCGCGCAGCGCCGCGAGGTGGTCGGGCGCGGCGTAGCCCTTGTTCTCGTCCCACCGGTACGACGGGTGCACGCGCGCGTGCTCGACCATCAGCGCGTCCCGCTCGCACTTGGCCAGGACGCTCGCCGCGGCGACGCTCGCGCAGGTGCGGTCCGCCTTGACGCGCAGGTGCACGCGCGGCGTCGGCACCGCGGTGACGAAGAGGTCGTCCTGCACGCCGAACAGGTCCGGGTCGGGCGGGGTCAGCCAGTCGTGCGAGCCGTCGAGGATCACGGCGTCGACGGGCCCGACGACCGCGCTCACCCCGGTCAGGGCACGGGTCGCGGCCAGCCGGAGCGCGGCGACGATGCCGCGCTCGTCGATCTCCTGGGCCGACGCGTGCCCCACGGCGCGGGCCACGCCCCACCGGCTCAGTGCGGGCAGCAGCGCCGTCCGCGCCGCGGGCGTCAGCAGCTTGGAGTCGGCCACGCCGCGCGGCGCCGAGCGCGTGGACGCGTCCACCACGACGACGCCCACGCTCACGGGGCCCGCGAGCGAGCCGCGCCCGACCTCGTCCATGCCGGCGACGTAGGTGCTGCCGGTGCGCAGGAGGGCCCGCTCGTGGCGCAGGTGCGGGGCGGGCCTGGTCGACCGCCGCGCGGCACGGGCGAGCGCCGGCGCGCCCTGCGGCCCGGCGGCCGGTCCTGCGGTGGTCGTCATGCGGGGTCGGGCACGTTCGCGAAGGTCTCGGTCGGGTTGCGCAGCACGGTCGTGCGGTCCAGCGGCCAGACGGTCACGAAGGCCATGCCGACCACGTTGTCGACCGGCACGGACCCGCCGCCCGGGCGGCCCTGGTTGTAGCGGGAGTCCGACGAGTGCTGACGGTTGTCGCCCATGACCCACAGGCTGTTCTCGGGCACCACCACGTCGAACGCGCGCTCGCTGGGCACCGATCCCGGCGCGAGGTACGCGGTCTCGTCGAGCGCGACGCCGTTGACGGTCACCGGCTCGCCGGGACCGGCGCACGCCACGTGGTCGCCGGGCAGCCCGATGATGCGCTTGACGAGGTGCTCGCCGGCGTCCTGCGGGAGCAGGCCGATGAACGTGCCGACCTCGGTGAGCGTGTCGACGACGGGTCCGCGCTCCACCACCGGCTCGGGCTGCAGCCACCCCCCGGGGTCCTTGAACACGACGATGTCGCCCCGCCGCAGGTCGAACGGGCCGGGCGTGAGCTTGCTGACGAGGATGCGGTCGTTCTCCACGAGCGTCTCGTGCATCGACTGGGACGGGATGAAGAACGCCTGCACCAGGAAGCTCTTGACGACGAGCGACAGCACGAGCGCGCTGACGAGGATGATGGCCGTCTCGCGCACCCAGCTCCACGCGGACCAGCGGCGCCGGTGCACGGAGGCGCGCTCCCGGCGGCGGGGCACCTGCGGCACCGGCACCCGACGCGCGCCCGCCGGGGCGTCGGGGCCGGGCGTCGACGCGGTCGCGCCGAACCGCGGCTCCTGCGCGCTGGTCGGCTGCCAGGGCGTCGCCCGGGTCTCGTGCTGCCACGCCGCCGGCGTCGTCCTCAGGTCATCGGGGCGTCGCTCGCTCACCGACTAACTGTCGCACGCGCGACGCACGCTCGTGCCGCGTCGCGCGGCCCCGGGGAGCGTGTCGCCCGGCGCGCACCCCCGCACGGGGGCCCGGTGTCCGGCACGGCGGGTGCCCTGCGCGCGCCCGTCCCGCGCGGCAGGCAGCCGCCGGACGGCGAGGGGCAGGAACGCCGACGGGCGGCCACCGGTGAACCGGTGACCGCCCGTCGTGGGGTGCGCGTGCGCTCAGCCCTTCTTGGCCGGGACGCTGTCGCGCTTCTCCTTGATCTTCGCCTTCTTGCCGCGCAGGGCACGCAGGTAGTAGAGCTTCGCGCGACGGACGTCACCGCGCGTCACGACCTCGACGGTGTCCAGCGTCGGGGAGTTGACGGGGAACGTGCGCTCCACGCCGACGCCGAAGCTGATCTTGCGGATGGTGAAGGTCTCGCGGACACCGGCACCCTGACGGGCGATGACGACGCCCTGGAACGCCTGGACGCGAGAGCGGTTGCCCTCGACGACCTTGACGTTGACCTTGAGGGTGTCGCCGGCACGGAACTCCGGGATGTCGCTGCGCAGCGATGCTGCGTCGAGCGCGTCGAGCGTCTGCATGTCGTGTCGCTTCCCCGCCCTGCCGCAGGTCAGGTACGTGATCGACGGGCCGGCGCGCTGCGGGGCAGGGCGACGACCCGAGGGTTCGTGGTCCGGTGGTCCGGGCCGGGACGCCCCGCGGGGCGTCCGGTCCGTGCGTCGTGGTCGCTCCCCCCTGCGGCAGGGAGGCGGTCGACGCACACCGACCGACCAGTCTGCCACAGCAGAGGCCCCGTGCCGAATCGCCCGTCAGGGCGTCGCGGGCCCGTCGCCGGCCGGCCCGCCGGTGGGCGACGGCACCAGCACGCCGCCCTCGACGACCCATCCGGCCGCCGCGAGGACCGCGAGGTCGGCGCGGTCGAGCTCCGCCACGTCGAGCGCCGCCAGGAGGTCGGGGCGCCGGTGGGCGGTCCGCTCCAGGGCCTGGTCCCGACGCCACCGCGCCACCCGGCCGTGGTGCCCGGACAGCAGCACCTCGGGCACGTCGTGCCCCTGCCACGACGGCGGCTTGGTGTACACGGGGTACTCCAGGAGCCCCGCCGCGCCGTGCGACTCCTCCACCAGGGACTCGGGGTTGCCGACGACGCCCGGCAGGAGCCGCGCGACAGCCTCGACCACGACCAGCGCCGCGACCTCGCCCCCGTTGAGCACGTAGTCCCCGAGCGAGATCTCGGTGACCCGGCCGCGGGCCGCCCGGTCCTCGACCACGCGGGCGTCGATGCCCTCGTACCGGCCGCACGCCACGACGATCTGCTCCTCGCCGGCGAGGGCCTCGGCGGTCCGCTGCGTGAACCGCTCCCCCGCGGGCGACGGCACCAGCAGGTGACCGGCCGGCGTGAGCACGTCGTCCAGCGCGCGCCCCCACACGTCGGGACGCATGACCATGCCGGCACCGCCGCCGAACGGGGTGTCGTCGACGGTGCGGTGCCGGTCGTCGGTCCAGTCGCGCAGGTCGTGCACGCGCAGGTCGAGCAGCCCGCTGCGGCGCGCCTTGCCGACGAGCGACAGCTCCAGGGGCGCCAGGTACTCCGGGAAGATCGAGACGACGTCGACGCGCACGCGCTCAGGCCTCGTCGTCGACGACGAGGGACGCCGCGTCGGCGGCCAGGAGCCCGCCCGGCGGGTCCAGGACGACGCGCCCGCCGGGGACGTCGACGACCGGGACGATCGCACGGACGAACGGCACCCGGGTGCGCTCCCCCGCCGGTTCCCGGACCACGAGGACGTCGTGCGCGGGCAGGTGCTCGAGCCCGACGACCTCGCCCAGCAGACGACCGTCGGCGACGTGCTCGACCCGCAGGCCGACGAGCTGGTGCGGGTACCAGGCGTCCTCGTCGTCGTCGGCGTCCGCGTCGGCGTCCACGACGAGCTCGACACCGCGCAGCGCCTCGACGGCGGTGCGGTCCGGCGCGCGGTCGAGCGTCACGTACCAGCGCTCCTGCGCGCGGCGCACCGACGTGAGCGTGAGCGGGCCGGCCGAGACGGGCTGGGTCGCGAACCGGGCGCCGACGACGAGCCGCTCCTCGGGCGCGTCGGTCCGCACGTCGAGGAGCACCTCGCCGCGCAGTCCGTGCGGTCGGCCGATGCGGGCCACGGTCAGCTCCACGAGCTCCTCCGGGGTGGTGGGGTGGGGACGACGACGGCCCGGCCCCGTGCGGGGTCCGGGCCGTCGTGCGGCACGTGCTGGGGTCGGCCTGCTGAGCGCCGGTCGGCTCAGCGCCGGTCGACGTCGACGACGTCGACCCGGACGGGCCCGTCGGCCGACAGGGCGCCGACGACGGTGCGCAGCGCCTTCGCGGTGCGCCCGCCGCGGCCGATGACACGGCCGAGGTCCTCGGGGTGCACGCGCACCTCGAGCATCTCGCCGCGCCGCAGGGAGGACGTGCGCACGTGCACGTCGTCCGGGTGGTCGACGATGCCGCGCACCAGGTGCTCCAGCGCGTCGGCGAGCATCAGGCCTGCTCGTCCTCGGCGGGCGCCGGGGCGTCCGCGGCCGCCGCGGCGGCCTTCTTCTCGGACGCCTTGGCCTTGGCCTTCTCGGCGTCGGCGGCGACCGCGTCGACCGCAGCCTTCGCGTCAGCCTTCGCCGCCTTGACGCGCAGCGTGCCCTCGGCACCGGGCAGGCCCTTGAACTTCTGCCAGTCGCCGGTGACCTTGAGGAGCGCGAGCACCTGCTCGGTCGGCTGCGCGCCGACGCCGAGCCAGTACTGCGCGCGCTCGGAGGCGACCTCGATGAGCGAGGGCTCCTCGGTGGGGTGGTACTTGCCGATCTCCTCGATCACGCGACCGTCACGCTTGGTGCGCGAGTCGGCGACGACGATGCGGTAGTACGGTGCGCGGATCTTGCCCATGCGCTTGAGACGGATCTTCGTGGCCACGGTGTGGTCTTCTCCTGATGTCTGTTCCAGGGACCTCGCGGCGCTTCCCGTGGGGTAGGGCGCACCGGTCCGGCCGGGGACACGGCGGGCACAGGTAGAGGGGCTGTGCGAGCCGAGTACAGCCGACCATTGTGCCAGACGGCGGGGGGTGCTGCCCGCACGTCCGCCGGACGGTGCCACCGCGACCGCGCCGGCACCTCGCGCGGGCCGCCGTCGCGCCCGTGGCGGGGCGGCTCAGCGCACGCGCACGCCGCGCAGGACCACCGCGGCAGGCTCCGCCAGCGCCGTGACGTCGGCGCGCGGGTCCCGGTCGTAGACGACGACGTCCGCGCTCGTGCCCTCGCCGATGCCGTCGACGCCGAGCCAGGCCCGTGTGCGCCAGCTCGCGGCGGCGACCACGTCCCGCACGGGCACGCCGGCCGCCACCATGGCCGCCGCCTCGTCCGCGACCCGGCCGTGGCCGATCGTGCCGCCGGCGTCCGTGCCGACCAGCAGGCGCACGCCCGCGTCGTGCAGGTCCCGCACGTGCTGCTCGCGCCGGGCGTGCATGGCCCGCATGCGTGCCGCGAACCGCGGGAACCGGGCCTCGCCCTGCGCGGCGATCGCGTCGAACCGCTCGACCTGCAGCAGCGTCGGGGTCACCGGGACGCCCGCGGCCGCGATGCGCTCGACCTGCGCGGGCGTGGCACCGGTCGCGTGCTCGAGGCAGTCGACACCCGCGTCGAGCAGCGGGTCGAGGGCCTCGGTCGAGAAGGTGTGCGCCGTGACGCGCGCGCCCGCGTCGTGGGCGGCGGCGACGGCCTCGGCGAGCACGTCGTCCGGCCACAGGGGGCGCAGGTCGCCGTCGGCGCCGAGGTCGCGGTCGATCCAGTCCGCGACGACCTTCACCCAGCCGTCGCCGCGCGCGGCCTCCTCGCGGACGGCCCCGGGCAGGTCCGTGACGGCGTCGAGCTCGCGACCGTAGTGCCGCAGGTAGCGGCGCGGCCGGGCCAGGTGCCGGCCCGCGCGCAGCAGCCGCGGCAGGTCCGTGCGCGCGTGCACCCACCCGGTGTCGGCGGGCGAGCCGGCGTCGCGCACGAGCAGGACCCCGGAGTCCCGGTCGGCCAGCGCCTGCTGCTCCGCGGCGGCGGCGTCGACGGGTCCGTCGGCGTCGAGCCCGATGTGGCAGTGCACGTCCACCAGGCCCGGCAGCACCCAGCCGTGCAGGGTCGCGTCGGGCACGCCCGCCGGCCGCTCCAGCGTCAGGCGGTCGCCGACGACCCACGCCTCACCGACCTCGCGCTCGTCGTCGAGGACGACCGTGCCCCGCAGGTGCAGGACCCCCATGGCCGTCAGCGACCGCCGAGGAGCTTGTCGAACCCGGCGGGCAGCTGCAGCTCCGTCGGCGCGGCGGGCGCCTGCGGTGCGGGGGCACCGAGGCCGAACGCCGAGCCCGCGGGGGCGGCCGGTCCCTCGCCCGCCCCCCGCGACGCGGCGGCGCGCTCCTGCTCGGCGCGCTTGGCGGGGTTGCCGGAGCGGGCGCCGCGCGCCTTCTTGGCGGGGGCCTGGCGTCCGCGGGACTTCTTGCCGCCCATGCCCGGCAGGTTGCCCATCCCGGGCACGCCGCCCGGCATGCCGCCGCCCTTGGCCATCTGGCGCATCATCTTCTTCGCGCCGTCGAAGCGCTCGAGGAGCTGGTTGATCTCGCTCGTCGTGGTGCCGGACCCGCGCGCGATGCGGGCGCGGCGCGAGCCGTTGATGATCTTCGGGTTCTGCCGCTCGCCCGGCGTCATCGACCGGATGATCGCCTCGATGCGGTCGACCTCGCGCTCGTCGAAGTTCTCCAGCGCCTCGCGCATCTGGCCCATGCCCGGCAGCATGCCGAACATCTTCTTGATCGAGCCCATGTTCTTCAGCTGCTGCATCTGGACCAGGAAGTCCTCGAGCGTGAAGTCCTCGCCCGAGACGAGCTTGCCGGCCATCTTCTCGGCCTGCTCGGAGTCGAACGCCTTCTCGGCCTGCTCGATGAGGGTGAGCACGTCACCCATGTCGAGGATGCGCGAGGCCATGCGGTCGGGGTGGAACACCTCGAAGTCGGTGAGCTTCTCACCGGTCGAGGCGAACATGATGGGCCGGCCGGTGACGCTGGCGACGGACAGCGCCGCACCGCCGCGGGCGTCGCCGTCGAGCTTGGACAGCACGACGCCGGTGAACCCGACACCGTCGGCGAAGGCCTGCGCGGTGGTGACCGCGTCCTGGCCGATCATCGCGTCGACGACGAAGAGGATCTCGTCCGGCTGGACCGCGTCGCGGATGTCCGCGGCCTGGGTCATCAGCTCGGCGTCGACGCCGAGACGGCCGGCCGTGTCCACGACCAGCACGTCGTGCTGGCGGGTCCGCGCGTGCTCGAGGCCGGCGCGGGCGACGGCCACGGGGTCGGCGCCGGCAGGCAGCACGTCGTCCGCGCCCTGGTTGCCGGGGTGCGGGGCGAACACGGGCACGCCCGCGCGCTCCGCCACGACCTGGAGCTGCGTCACCGCGTTGGGGCGCTGCAGGTCGGCGGCCACGAGCAGCGGCGTGTGGCCCTGCTCCTTGAGCCAGCGCGTGAGCTTGCCGGCCAGGGTCGTCTTGCCCGCACCCTGGAGGCCCGCGAGCATGATGACGGTCGGCGGCTGCTTGGCGAAGGCCAGCGTGCGCGTCTGCCCGCCGAGGATCGCCACGAGCTCGTCGTTGACGATCTTGACGACCTGCTGCGCCGGGTTGAGCGCGCCGGACACCTCGGCGGAGAGCGCGCGCTCGCGCACGGCGCCGGTGAACTGCCGGACGACCGGGACGGCGACGTCGGCATCGAGCAGCGCGCGCCGGATCTCCCGGATCGTGGCGTCGATGTCGGCCTCGGAGAGCCGACCCTTCGTCCGCAGGTTCTTGAACGTCGACGTCAGACGGTCGGACAGGGTGGCGAACAACCGGACCTCGCTGAGGGAGACGGACTTCTACGGACGTCCCAGGGTACCGTCCAGCGCCCGTGCCGCCCGTGCCGTGAGGTCGTCGACGAGCGCCTGGCGCCAGGTGGTCCAGGCGGCGGGCCCGGCGGCCGACGCGTCGGCCTCCGTCAGGGCCCGCAGCATGACCAGCAGGTCGGCCCGGTGGTCGACGGCCTCGAGCAGCCGCGCCACGGTCGCCGGGTCCTCCGGGTCGGCCGTGGTGGCCAGCTCGGACAGGGTCAGGTGCTCGCGCACGAGTCGCACGACGTCGGCGCCGACCTCGGGCCCGAAGCCCATCCGCGCCACGATCGGCCCGGCCAGCCGGGCACCCTCCACCGAGTGGTCGCCGGCACCGGCGCGCTTGCCGATGTCGTGCAGCAGCGCCGCGAGCAGCAGCGTGTCGGGGTGGGCGACGTCACGGCGGTCCCGTCCCGCGCGGGCCACGGTCTCGACGAGGTGGCGGTCGACGGTGTGCCGGTGGATCGCCGAGCGCTGCGGGCGGTTGCGCACGCCGGCCCACTCCGGCACCCAGGTCGTGACGACGCCCGCCAGGTCGAGCGCCTCCCACACGGGCACCTGCGCCGGGCCGGAGCCCAGCAGGTGCAGCAGCTGCTGGCGGGCGGCGCGCGGCCACGGGGTCGGCAGCGGCGGCGTCAGCTCCAGGCTGGCGACGGTCACGGGCGAGAGCACCAGCCCCGTGCGGGCGGCCGTCGCCGCGGCGCGCAGCGAGAGCACGGGGTCCTCGGCAGGCCGGGCGTCGACCGCGAGCACGAGCTCGCCGTCGTGCTCCACGAGCCCCTCGGCGATGGTCCGCAGGCGCGGCGGGGTCCGCCGGCCGCGCACGAGCCGGGGCGTGCGCGCCGGGCGCTGCAGGGCCTGGCGGGCGTTGCGGGCCGTCGTGTCCAGCGCGTACGAGATGACCCGGCCTGCCTCGGCGATCGACGCGAGCAGGTCGTCGCGGTCGTCGAACCCGACGAGCGAGGCCACCTCGTCCTGGTCGGCCTGGAGCAGGCGGTTGGTGTGCCGGCGGGTGCTGACCTGCACGGCGTCGCGCACGTCGAGCAGGTGGGTGTAGGCGTGGTCGACCGCGCCGTGCGGGCGGTCCGTGAGCCACGTCGCGGCGAGCGCGGACAGCACGACCGCGTCGCGGATGCCGCCCCGGGCCTCCTTGAGGTCCGGCTCGATGAGGTACGCGAGCTCGCCGTGCCGGTCGGCGCGCTGCTTGGTCGAGGCCAGCAGCTCGGGCAGACGGCGCCGGGCGGCCGAGCGCCAGTCGGCCAGGAGCGCGGAGGTCGCCCGGGCCACGACGAGGCCGTCGCCGGCGACGTGCTGGAGCTCGAGCAGCCCGACCGCGGCGGGCAGGTCGCGCGAGGCGACCTGACGGCACTGCGCGAGCGAGCGGACCGAGTGGTCGAGGTCGAGCCCGGCGTCCCAGATCGGGTACCAGAGCCGCTCGGCCAGCTCGGCGAGCTCGGCGGGCGAGTGCCCGCGGCCCTCGTGGACGAGGAGCAGGTCGAGGTCGCTGACGGGGCTGGCGTCGCCGCGCCCGACGCTGCCGACGACGCCGAGCGCGACGCCGGTGACGTCACGCCCCTGCGTGGCCTCGGTCCAGAGCCCGGCGAGGGCGTGCACGACGAGGTCGGCGATCGCGCGCCGACGGGCGACGCCGTCGGTCCCGGGGCCGGTCATCCGGGCGGCGAGGTCGAGCCGAGCGGCACGCAGGTCCCGCACCCCGGCGGGGTGCGGGACCTGCGACGAGCCGTTCTCGGCCGCGCCCCCTGCGGGCGGCCGTGCTGCATTCATGCGGGTGCGGGCGCCGTCCCGGTCAGAGGGCGTCGTCGCCGTGCTCGCCGGTGCGGACGCGAGCCACGTCCTCGACCGGCACGACCCAGACCTTGCCGTCACCGATCTTGCCGGTCTGCGCCGCCTGGACGATGACCTCGGTGACCCCCGCCGCGTCCTCGTCCGCGACGAGGACGTCGATCTTCACCTTCGGGACCAGGTCGACCGTGTACTCGGCGCCCCGGTACACCTCGGTGTGGCCGCGCTGGCGGCCGTAGCCGCTGGCCTCGCTCACCGTCAGACCACGGACGCCCGCGGCCTCGAGGGCCGACTTGACGTCGTCCAGCCGGTGCGGCTGGATGACAGCAGTCACGAGCTTCGTCATCACTTCACCTCCGTCACGACGCGGGCGCCGGAGCCCTGCGTCTCGTACGCGGTCTCGCCGTGGACGGCGAGGTCGATGCCCTGGACCTCCTGGTCCTCGGGGACACGCAGGCCGATCGTCGCCTTGAGGATCAGGGCGATGACGAGCGTCGCGAGGCCGCTGAAGACCATGGCCGCGAGCGCCACGATGATCTGGGTGACCAGCTGGCCGGCACCCCCACCGTAGAACAGGCCGTTCGCGGCGCCGTCCGGGTACCAGGTCGCGTTGGCGTCCGTGGAGAACAGGCCGATGAGGACGGTGCCGACGAGACCGCCGACCAGGTGCACGCCGACGACGTCGAGCGAGTCGTCGTAGCCGAACTTGTACTTCAGGCCGACCGCCAGGGCGCAGAGCACGCCGGCGACGAGGCCGATGGCGATCGCGCCCCACGTGTCGACGGCCGCGGCCGCCGGGGTGATGGCGACGAGGCCCGCGACGACGCCCGACGCGGCACCCAGCGACGTGGCGTGACCGTCACGCAGCTTCTCGGTGCCGATCCAGGCGAGCAGCGCGACGGCCGTGGCGACGGTGGTGTTGAGCCACGCGCGGCCGGCCGTGGCGTCCGCCGCGAACTCCGAGCCGGCGTTGAAGCCGAACCAGCCGAACCACAGGAGCGCGGCGCCGAGCATGACGAAGGGCAGGTTGTGCGGGCGCATCGCCTCGGTGCCGAAGCCCTTGCGCTTGCCGGCGACGACCGCCAGGACGAGACCGGCGATGCCGGCGTTGATGTGGACCACGGTGCCGCCGGCGAAGTCGATCGGCATCGGCAGCGAGTCGGCCAGGAGGTAGCCGCCGCCGAGCAGGCCGCCGCCCCAGACCATGTGGGCCATCGGGATGTACACGATCGTGGCCCACAGGGCCGCGAAGACCAGCCACGTGCCGTACTTCAGGCGGTCGGCCACCGCGCCGGAGATCAGCGCCACCGTGATCACGGCGAACGTGAGCTGGAAGCCCGCCGCCACGAGGAACGGCACGCCCGTCGCCGCCATGAGGCTCTGGTCGTCCGTCGCGCCCTGCAGGCCCAGGAAGTCGAGCGGGTTCCCGATGAACCCGCCGATGTCCGTGCCGAAGGTCGCCGAGTAGCCGTACACGACCCAGATGATCGAGACGATGCCGAGGGCACCGAAGCTCATCATCATCATGTTCAGGACGCTCTTGCCGCGCACCATGCCGCCGTAGAAGAACGCCAGCGCCGGCGTCATCAGCAGCACGAGGGACGCGGCGAAGATGATGAACGCCGTGTTCCCGCTGTCGAGTTCGAATGCCATGGAGTTCGCCTCTCCCCTCGCCAGCCTGGGGGTGGCTGGTCGCGGACCACGGTCGTGGAGGCGGGTTTCGGTCGCACGCTCGCCGGGTTACCGCGACGTGACAAGCACCGGGCGGGTGTAAACGTTCTGTTTCGACCAGGGCGGATGTCCGAGTCCTGGGACACCCGCCCCGGCGCGGCGCTCAGTCGCCGAGCAGGCCGTCCACGAACGCCTCGGGGTCGAAGGGCGCCAGGTCGTCCGGGCCCTCCCCCAGGCCGACGAGCTTGACGGGCACGCCGAGCTCGCGCTGCACGGCCACGACGATGCCGCCCTTGGCGGTGCCGTCGAGCTTCGTCAGCACGATGCCCGTGACGCCCGCGACCTCGCCGAACACGCGCGCCTGCTGGAGCCCGTTCTGCCCGGTGGTGGCGTCGAGGACGAGCAGGACCTCCGACAGCGGGGCCTCGCGCGTGATGACGCGCGTGATCTTGCCGAGCTCGTCCATGAGGCCCGTCTTGTTCTGCAGGCGGCCCGCGGTGTCGACGAGCACGACGTCCGCACCGTCGGCACGCCCGGCCTTCACGGCGTCGAACGCGACGGCGGCGGGGTCGGCGCCGTCACGGTCCGAGCGGACCGTGCGCACGCCCACGCGCGAGCCCCACGTCTGCAGCTGGTCGGCCGCGGCCGCGCGGAACGTGTCCGCGGCACCCAGCACCACGGTGCTGCCGTCCGCCACCAGCACGCGCGCGAGCTTGCCGACCGTCGTGGTCTTGCCGGTGCCGTTGACGCCGACGACCATCACGACGGCCGGGACCCGGGACCCGTCCTCCGCCGTGCCGGGCGTGGTGCGCAGGCCCCGGTCCAGCGCGGGGTCGACGAGGGCGAGCAGCTGCTCGCGCAGCACGGCCCGGGCCTGCGTGCCGTCCTGGACGCCGTCGACGCGCACGCGGGTGCGCAGCGCCGTCATGAGCTCGTCGGTCGGGCCCGCACCGATGTCCGCGAGGAGCAGGGTCTCCTCCAGCTCGTCCCAGTCGTCCTCGCCGAGGTGGTCGCGCGAGAGCACGGTGAGCAGGCGGGCCCCCAGCGGGGAGCCGGACCGGGCGAGCCGCTCGCGCAGCCGCCGCAGCCGCCCGGCCGTGGGGGCGGGGGTGTCGAGCGGCGGGGCCGTGACCGCGTCCGCCGCGACGGGCGACGGCATCGTCTCGGCCGCCGCGGCGGTCGGCTCGACCGCGACGTCCGGCGGGACGACCGTCGCCGCGGCGCCCGGCGTCGACGTGCCGGTGGACCCGTCGGCCGGGGGCCGGGCTCCGCTGCCCCGCCGTCGGACGACGACGGCGGCCACGGCGCCGGCGACGACCACGGGGGCACCGATGAGGACGGGGAGGAGGTCGGTGAGATCCACGGCGTCAGTCTGTCAGGAGGTCGACGGGTGGTCGCCCGCGACGCGGCGACGCCGGAGCCGGCGCGCGTCCGTCGGTGCGGTCGTCAGGCGGAGCGGCGGGCCTTCAGCGGGCGGACCGCGCGGTCGCGGGCGCGCTGCAGGTCGTCGGCGAGCTCGTCGACGTTGAGGTACGCGTCGCCGACCTCGGCGGTCTCCCGCAGGAACTGGGCGAGCGAGAGGTCCACGGGCTCGACGGCCGCGGCGCGGGCGGCGTCGAGCTGGTCGGCGTCGGGGTGCCGGCGCGAGCGCCAGCCCCGCCGGAACGACTCCCAGGCCGACCCGTCGCCGCCGGGCGTCGCCGCGGTGCTGGCGAGCAGGACCACGCCCGCCGCTGCGAGGAGGGCGAGCACGATGACGATGAGGACGACGACCACGGGTCCAGTGTCATCCCACGACCGGGCCGCCGCCGACGCCGACGCGCGGTCCGCGGGGTGCGACCACCAAACCTTCACAGCGCGTCGCCCGGGCGGCCCAGCGGCGGTCAGACGGCGGCGTCCTCGCGCAGCCGCTGGCTGATGACGGTGGTCACACCGTCGCCGCGCATCGTGACGCCGTAGAGCGCGTCGGCGATCTCCATGGTGCGCTTCTGGTGCGTGACGACGATGAGCTGGGAGTCGTCCTGGAGCTCGCGGAAGATCTCCAGCAGCCGCCCGAGGTTCGCGTCGTCGAGGGCGGCCTCGACCTCGTCCATGACGTAGAACGGGCTGGGGCGGGCCTTGAAGATCGCGACGAGCAGCGCCACCGCGGTCAGCGACCGCTCGCCGCCGGAGAGCAGCGACAGCCGCTTGACCTTCTTGCCGGCCGGGCGCGCCTCCACCTCGATGCCCGTGGTCAGCATGTTCTCGGGGTCGGTGAGCACGAGACGCCCCTCCCCGCCGGGGAACAGCCGCGGGAACACCACGTCGAACGCGGCGGCGGTGTCGCGGTACGCCTCGCTGAACACCTGCTCGACCCGCTCGTCGATGTCCTTGACGATCTGCAGCAGGTCGGTGCGGGACTTCTTGAGGTCGGCGAGCTGGTCGACGAGGAAGCGGTGCCGCTCCTCCAGGGCCGCGAACTCCTCCAGCGCGAGGGGGTTGACGCGGCCGAGCTGCGACAGCGCCCGTTCCGCGGCCTTCAGGCGCTTCTCCTGCTCCGCGCGCACGTACGGGACGGCCCGGGGCGCGTCCTCGTCGGCGGGCGGCGGCACCAGCGGCACCGGACGGTCGGGGCCGTACTCCTCGAGCAGCATCGCGGGGTCGACGCCGAGGTCCTCGACCGCGCGCTGCTCGAGCTGCTCGATGCGCAGCCGCTGCTGCGTGCGGGCCATCTCGTCGCGGTGCGCGACGTCCGTCAGCTCGGCCAGGTCCCGCGCGAGCGCGTCGACCTGACCACGCACGGCCGTCAGGTCCCGGTCGCGCTCGGCCCGTGCGGCCTCGGCGGCGTCGCGCTCGTCCGACGCCTGCCGCAGCGCCACGTCGAGCAGCGCGACGACCTGCACGGCCGCGGCGTGCACGGCCCCCGCGACGGACGCCTGCCGGGCCCGGGCCCGCTCGCGCGCCGCGGCGCGCTCCCGGGCGGCCCGCTCGGCCGCGGCCGCGCGCTCCAGGCTCTCGGCGCGGCCGGACAGGGCGCGGGCCCGCTCCTCGGCCGTGCGCAGCGTCAGGCGGGCCTCCGTCTCGCGGGCGCGGGCGGTGGTGGCCCCGGTCGCCGCCTCGTCCCGACGGGCCGTGGCCTGCGCTATCGCGGCCTCGGAGTCCTCCGGCTGCTCCTGCACCGCCGCCAGCCGCGCCGCCAGCTCCGCGAGCGCGGCGTGGTCCTCGGCGAGCGCGCGGCCGGCCGTCTCGAGCGAGCGCTCGACCCGTTCGGCCTCCGCCCCGGCGGCGCGCGCCGCCGAGCCGAGCTGCCCGAGCTGCTCGGCGACCGCGGCGAGCGCCGCGTCGGACTCGTGCAGGCGGTCCAGGGCGGCCTCGACGCGGGCGACGGCCGCGGTGCGGGCCTCCTGCGCGGCGGCCAGCGCGAACCGCAGCCGCTCGGCCTCGGCACCCGCGGCCGCACCGGTCTCGCGCGCCGTCTCCAGGGCGGCCTGCAGGTGCAGGGCGCTCGGCGCCGTCGCGGACCCGCCCGAGGCCCGCACCTGCGACAGCACGTCACCCGTGCGGGTGGCGACGACGAGCCGCGGGTGCGCCGCCACCAGCGGGCGGGCCGCGGCCAGGTCGTCGACGACCACGACGTCGGCGAGCAGGGCGTGCACCGCGTCGCGCACGGACGGCGGCGCCTGCACGAGGTCCACGGCCCGGTCGACGCCCGGGGGCAGCGGCACGTCCGACGCGCCGGCCCCGCTCGCGACGAGCAGCGTGGCCCGGCCCGCGTCCTCCGTGCGCAGGTACCGGATCGCGTCCACCGCGGCGTCGACGGACTCCACGGCCACGGCGTCGGCCAGCGCCCCGAGGGCCGCCACCACCGCGTCCTCGTCGCGGGTGTCGACCTGCAGGAGCGCCGCGACGGAGCCGACCGTGCCGGGCAGCCCGTCGGCGGCGAGCAGCGCGCCCGCGCCGTCCTTGCGGGTCAGGGACAGCTCGAGGGTCTCGACGCGGGACGCCTGCTGGTCGCGCTCACGCTCGGCGGCGCGCAGCCGGTCCTGCAGGTCCTGCACCGACGCGGTCGCGGCGTCGAGCTGCTCGGCGGCGGCCTCGTGCTCGGCGTCGAGCCCCTCCTCGCCCTCCTCGACGCCCGCCACCTGGGACTCGAGGGCGGCGAACCGGGTGGTCGCGTCCTGCGCGCGCTCCTGCGCGGCGGCCAGCTGCTCGCGCAGGCGACCGATCTCGCCCTCGGTGGCCTCGACGCGGCTGCGGCGCGCGGCGACCTGCCCCGCGAGACGGGCGACGCCCTCCCGACGGTCGGCGGCGGTGCGCTGCAGGTCGGCCAGGGCCCGCTCGGCGCCCTGCGCGGCCGTCTCGGCGTCCTGGCGCGCGGTCGTCGCGGCCGTCACCGCGGCCCGGGCGACCTCGACCTCGGCCGCGAGCTCGGCCTCCGCCCTGCGCACCCGCTCGGCCTGCGCCTCGAGGTCGCGCGGCTCCTGGCCGGACGTGCGCTCGGCCGCGGCCGAGCCGAGCAGCCGCACCCGGTCCGCCGCCAGCGACGCGGTGCCGCGCAGCCGCTCGCGCAGCGACGACAGCCGGTACCAGACCTCCGAGGCCTCGCTCACGGCCGGCGCAGCCTCCGCCGCCGCCTGCTCCAGACCCGCCAGCCGCGCCCGGGCCCCGGCGAGGTCGGCCTCGACCTGCTCGCGGCGCACGCGCAGCGCGGACTCGTCGGCGATCTCCTGCTCCAGGGCGGCCATGAGCTGGGCCAGGTCGTCGGCGAGGAGCCGCGCGCGGGCGTCCCGCAGGTCGGTCTGCACGACGGCCGCCTTGCGCGCGACCTCGGCCTGCCGGCCCAGCGGCCCGAGCTGGCGGCGGATCTCCGTGGTCAGGTCGCCCAGTCGCGTGAGGTTGCCCTGCATCGCGTCGAGCTTGCGCAGCGCCTTCTCCTTGCGCTTGCGGTGCTTGAGGACGCCCGCGGCCTCCTCGACGAAGCCGCGCCGCTCCTCCGGCGTCGCGCGCAGCACCGCGTCGAGCTGCCCCTGCCCGACGATCACGTGCATCTCGCGGCCCAGGCCCGAGTCGGACAGCAGGTCCTGGATGTCGAGCAGCCGGCAGCCCTGCCCGTTGATCGCGTACTCCGAGCCGCCGTTGCGGAACAGCGTCCGGGAGATCGTGACCTCGGAGTACTCGATCGGCAGCGCACCGTCGGTGTTGTCGATCGTCAGCGACACCTCGGCACGGCCCAGCGGCGGGCGGCCGGACGTGCCGGCGAAGATGACGTCCTCCATCTTGCCGCCGCGCAGCGACTTGGCGCCCTGCTCCCCCATCACCCACGCCAGCGCGTCGACCACGTTGGACTTGCCCGAGCCGTTCGGGCCGACGACGCAGGTGATGCCGGGCTCGAAGCTCAGCGTCGTCGCCGACGCGAACGACTTGAACCCGCGCAGCGTGAGCGTCTTGAGGTGCACGGGGGCAGCCTAGGCAACGCGAGGGCCCGCACCGCGCACGCCCCGCGGTGCGGGGGCGGCGCCGTACGGGCCCGTCGGCGCACGTGGCGCCGTCGGCCGGGTCGTCCGGCCGGCCGTGCGGACGGTCAGAGCGCGGGGAACCAGAGCCCGATCTCGCGCGCCGCGGACTCCTCGCCGTCCGAGCCGTGGACGATGTTCTCGATGAGCTTGGTGCCCCAGTCGCGGGCGAGGTCGCCGCGGATCGTGCCGGGGGCGGCGACGGTGGGGTCGGTGGCGCCGGCCAGGGAGCGGAAGCCCTCGATCACGCGGTGGCCCTCGACGACGGCCGCCAGGACCGGGCCGGAGCGCATGAAGTCCACGAGGGCGCCGACGAACGGCTTGCCCGCGTGCTCGGCGTAGTGCTCGGTGAGCAGCTCGGTGCTCGCGTGGCGCAGCTCGACGGCCACGAGCGTGTAGCCCTTGGCCTCGATGCGGCGCAGGACCTCGCCGACGTGGCCGCGGCGGACCCCGTCGGGCTTGACCAGGACGAGCGTGCGCTGCGGAAGGGGTGCGTCTGCCATGGGCGTCACCCTAGCGAAGGCGCCGCGGGCCCCGGGCTGGACGGACGTCCGGGCAAGGGGCTGGCCAGGGGACCGGTCAGGCGGCCGGCGGGACCTCGCCGGGGTGCGCCGCGTCGTAGGCCGCACGCTCGCGGTCGATGCGCGCGCCCAGCCGCAGCGAGACGACCCACAGGACCACGAACAGCCCCCCGATGACGAACATCATCGGCACGAGCACGCCGAAGGCGAGCACCGCGAGCTGGGCGGCCGACCCGGCGACGTAGCCGCCGGGCCGGCCGACGTAGCCCGAGAGGAGGAGCAGCACGAGCATCGTCACGCCGCCGATCGTCCACACCGTGACCGGCGGGGCGACCCGCAGCCCGAAGGCCACGAGGGTGGCGAAGAAGACGAGGACGGCCTCGAGGACCAGCGTCATCTGCGTGAACTGCGGCAGGGCCGGTCGCTTCGCACCGCCGCGGGCGCCGTGCATGCTCATCGGCCCAGGCTATCCGCGCGCGGCGCCCACCTCGTCGCCCCGCCCGTCGGGCCCCGGCTGCGCGAGGTCGTCCGGACCGGCCGGGGAGGCGACCGCCGGCGCGTCCGGCACGGGCGCCCGGCCGGTGTCCGCGACGGCCTCGCCGCGGGCGACCATCCCGGCGACGTCGGACAGCGCGACCTCCCGCAGGAAGAGCGCGAGCACGAGGCCCAGCGCGACCAGCGGCACGAGGTACCAGAACGCGGGGGCGAGCGCCCCGGCGTAGGCGTCGACGACACCCTCGCGCAGCGCGTCGGGCAGCTGCTGGACGAGCGCGGGCGTCAGGCCCGACGCCTCCCCGCCGCCCGTGGCGCCGCTGCCCGCGGGGAACACGTCGGCCAGGCCGTCGGCGAGCCGGGAGGTGAAGATCGTCGAGAACAGGGCCGTGCCGACCGCGGCGCCGATCTCGCGGAAGAAGTTGTTGGCGCTGGTGGCGGTGCCGATCTCGTGCGGGTCGACCGCGTTCTGCACGGCGAGCACGACGGTCTGCATGACCAGGCCCATCCCGGCGCCGAGGACGAAGATCATCGCCCCGAACAGCACCATCGAGATGTCGCCCGTCAGGCGCGTGAGCCACATGAGGCCGAGGGTCGTCACGGCCAGCCCGACGACCGGGAAGACCTTGTACCGGCCCGTGCGGGTGATCGCGATGCCGGAGCCGATGGCGGTGAGCATGACGCCGGCCATCATCGGCAGCATGAGGAAGCCGGACTCGGTGACGCCGGCACCGGTGGCCATCTGCAGGAACGTCGGCAGGAACGCCAGGGCCGAGAACATGCCCATCCCGAGGATGAGGCCGATGCTCGTGGCGATGGTGAACGTGCGGTTGCGGAACAGGCGCAGCGGCAGGATCGGGTCGGCGGCACGGGTCTCGACCAGCACGAACAGACCGATGGACACCAGCGTGCCGACGACGAGCGCGAGCAGCCCGGTGTCGGACCAGTCGTAGCCGCGCTGACCGCTCCAGGACTCCCAGCTCGTGGCGAGCACGAGACCGGACGTGCCGAGCACGAGGAAGAGGATGCCGAGCACGTCGACCGGCTGCTGGGAGCGGCGGCTGGGGAGCTTGAGGGCGAACCACGCGACGGTGAACGCGCCGATGCCGATGGGGATGTTGATCCAGAACGCCCAGCGCCAGTCGGCGTGGTCGGTGAACAGGCCGCCCAGCAGCGGGCCGATGACGGCCGCGATGCCGAACAGGGCACCCATGGGGCCCATGTACTTGCCGCGCTCCTTGGCGGGCACGATGTCGGCGATGATCGCCTGCGACAGGATCATCAGACCGCCGCCGCCGAGGCCCTGCACGGCACGCCAGGCGACGAGCTCGCCGAAGGACTGCGCGAACCCGGCGCCCGCGGACGCGACCGTGAACAGCCCGATCGCCACGAGGAAGGGCCACCGCCGCCCGAACAGGTCGCCGAACTTGCCGTACAGCGGCATGACGATCGCGATGGCGAGGATGTACGCGGTGACGACCCAGCCCTGGTGCTCGACGCCGTCGAGCTCGCCGACGATCGTGGGCATCGCGGTGCCGACGATCGACTGGTCGAGCGAGGACAGGAACATCGACGCCATGAGCGCGCCGAAGATGACCCAGACGGTCCGGGGCGTGAGCACGACGAGCGGTGCGTCGGCCCCTCCCGTGGCGCGCGGGGGTGCGGTGGTGGTGCCGGCCATGGTGTGCGGTCCTCTCGTGGTGGTGCGGCCGGCGACGCTGCCGGGGCGGGTGGGCGTTCGGGTGGGTACGGGTAGGTGCAGCTCAGTCGCGGAGCACGGCGCGCAGGGCGTCGGCCACGTCGGCCACGTGCTGGGCGGGGTCGCCGCCGGTGGCGTCCGAGCGCATGACGGACACGTGCAGGAGCATCACGAGCAGCCCGGCGACGAGGTCGGCCGGGTGCGCGGGGTCGGTGCCGAGGCGGCGGTCGACGAGCGCCCCGACCTCGCCCTTGTGCCGCTCCATGAGCGCCATCTGGCGGACGAGCAGGCGCGGCTCGCGGCGGGCGAGCTCCAGGCCGCGCTCGAACCGTGCGCGCTCGGCGGCGGGCACGTCGAGCCAGGAGCGCACGAGCACCTCGGCGTCGGCCAGCAGGCGACCGGTCGGCCCGCCGGCGGCGAACGCCTCGGCGGCCGGGCCGTCGACGGCGAACGGCGCGAAGCCGAGCGCCGCGTCGTCCTTGGTCTCGAAGTAGTTGAAGAAGGTGCGGGTGGAGACGCCCGCCTGCGCGCAGACGGCCTCCACGGTGACGCCGTCGAGGCCGTGCTCGGCGACGAGGCGGTGCGTGACGTCGATGAGCAGCTCGCGCCGCTCGCGCTTCTTGCGCGCCCGCAGCCCGTCGGCCGCGGGCAGGTCCATGGTCCCGGTCACCCAGGAAAGTTACATCCGCTGCATCTTTGCAGTCAATGCAAGATTCGGGTGAGGTCGCCTCAGACCTCGCCGAAGCCCGCCTCGACCTCGCCCACGACCAGCGCCACCGCGTCCCCGGCCGCCGCGCCGCGCGCCACGACCTCGACCGCGTCGCCCGTGACCAGTCCGAGCTTCATGAGCTCGAGCACGCTCGCGCCGTTGACCCCGTTGATCGTCACCCGGGCGTCCATGGCCGCCAGCCGCCGCGCCAGCACGGCCGCGGGGCGCGCGTGCAGGCCCAGCGGGTTGCGCAGCACCGCGCGCCCGCGCACCGCGCCGTCGACGTCCGGCTCGCCCGCCGCGGGCTCGGGGTCGACGGGCGCAGGCCCCTGCCCCGACCCGGCGAACACCGCACCCGCCTGCTGCGCCGACGCCAGCACCCCGGCGAGGTCGCCGCCGCCGTGCGCCGTCACCGCCGCCGCCACCGCACCCTCGACGAACGGCGCGTCCGCGACCCGCACCCGTGCCGCCAGCTCCTCGTCCGCCATCTCGAGCACCGCCTCCGTCGTCAGCACCGCCGAGCCGAGGTCCGCGAGCACGACGACGGACCGCCCGCCGTCCGCGGCGCGCTCCAGCGCCTCCTCCACGCGGGCGAAGCTCGTGCCCAGCCCGTCCTCCGTGCCGCCCGCGGGGACCACGAGCACCCCCGGGGCCATCTGCTCCGCCACGTGCGCCGCCCCCTGCGCCAGCTCGCGCGAGTGCGAGACCAGCACGAGGGCGACAGCGGCCACCTCGCGCGTCATCGCGGGCCCGCCGCCGGCCGGAGCACGGTCACAGCTGCGCGCCCGCCGCGAGCGCCGCCGCCGCGAGCAGCAGGTCCGAGGAGCGCGCGCCCGGGTCGAGGTGGCCGGCCGAGCGCTCGCCGAGGTAGCTGGCGCGCCCCTTGGTCGCGACCAGCGGGATCGTGGCCAGGGCACCGGCGTGCGCCGCGCGGGCGGCGGAGCCGAGGACCTCCGACGCCGGGGCGCCCTCCTCGGCGGCCTGCACCGCGGCCGCGACGGCGGGCGCCCAGGCGTCGACCATCGTCTTCTCGCCGGGGACGGCCTTGCCGCGGGCCACGATGCCCTCGAGCCCGGCCTCGAGCAGCGCGACGACGCCGTCCGGCCCGAGCGCGGGCAGGCCCGTCACCTTGGCGGCCCGCAGGAATGCCGTGCCGTACAGCGGCCCGGAGGCCCCGCCGACCGTCGACATCAGCGTCGTGGCCACCAGGCGCAGCACGTCGCCGACGAGCGCCGGCGGCTCGGCGAGCGCGTCGAGCTTGGCGACGACCGCCGTGAAGCCGCGCGTGAGGTTCTCCCCGTGGTCACCGTCGCCGATCTGACGGTCGAGCTCGACGAGCTCCTCACGGTGCTCGACGACCGCGGTCGCGGCGCGCCGCACCCAGTCGATCGCCCACGCGACGTCCAGCGTCATGCGTCTCCTCCGGCACTCGTCCCCACCCGTGCGCGATGCCCGCTGCTACCAGCGCAGCGCCGCGGTGTGCACGGGAGCGTCCCACAACGCGGTGGTCTCGTCGTCCAGCCGCAGGACCGTGACCGACGCGCCCTGCATCTCGAGCGACGTCACGTAGCTGCCCACGAGCGAGCGCGTCACCTCGACGCCTCGCTCGCCGAGCAGCGCGCGTGCCCGACGATAGACGACGTAGAGCTCGGACAGCGGCGTGCCGCCCATCCCGTTGACGAGCAGCAGCACCTTCTCGCCGCGGGCGAGCGCGAGGTCGTCCGCGACGGGCGTCAGGAGGTGCTCGGTGATCGCGTCGGCACCCTCCAGGCCGACGCGGTGCCGGCCGGGCTCGCCGTGGATGCCGATGCCGATCTCGACCTCGTCGTCGGGCAGGTCGAAGCTGGGCCGGCCCACGTGCGGGACGGTGCACGCGGTGAGCGCGACGCCCATGGTGCGGACGTTGGCGACCACCCGCTCCGCGACGGCGGCGACCGCGTCGAGGTCGTCGCCGCGCTCGGCGGCGGCGCCGGCGATCTTCTCGACCGCCAGCGTCCCGGCCACGCCGCGCCGCCCGGCGGTGTAGAGCGAGTCCTCGACCGCGACGTCGTCGTTGACGAGGACCTGGCGGACGGTGGTGCCCTCGGCCTCGGCGAGCTCGGCCGCGGTCTCGAAGTTGAGGACGTCGCCGGTGTAGTTCTTGACGATCGTCAGGACGCCGGCCCCGCCGTCGACCGCGGTGACGGCGGGGGCGATCTGGTCGGGCGTCGGGGAGGTGAACACGGCGCCAGGGACGGCCGCGTCCAGCATGCCGAGCCCGACGAAGCCCGCGTGCAGGGGCTCGTGGCCGCTGCCGCCGCCGCTCACGAGGCCGACCTTGCCCTCGACGGGCCCCGTGGCCCGGGTGACGAAGGTCGGGTCGGTGCGCAGCCGGACGAGGTCGGCGTGCACGAGGGCGAACCCGTCGAGGGACTCCGCGACGACGTCCTGCGGGTCGTTGATGAGCTTCTTCACTCTCGTGCCTCCCTCGGTCGGCGGCACGGGGCGCCGCACCGGTGCCGTGCCCGCGACGTGCCCGGACGTCGTCGTCCGTGCACGACCACCTCACTCCCCTGCTGGACGGTCGTCAACCGTACGCGCACCGCGCCCGGTGCACGTCCGTGCAGCACGGCGGGCGACGGACGGGGACCTTCGTCACTGTCACAAACAACAATGCAGCCTTATTCTCCGCTTTTGACTTTCTCGCCGTCGACATTCTTGAGATCGATCCGAACAGGCTTCGGATGGCCGGCGAGCAACGCCCCGATGAATTGTCGCGCGACCCATGACAATGCGCATCTTGTGCTGCTAGCGTCCGATGCACGGTGTATCGATGCAGTTCAGGGGGCAGGTATGTCGAACCACACGCTGATCGCGGTCACGTCCGCGGCCGCGCGGTGCGCAGGCGCGGACGACCTCGACGAGTTCTGGAACCTGGTGCAGTGCGCGCAGCCGCAGTTCTGCGCCGTCCCGGCCGACCGCTGGCCACCACCCGAATCCGGGGCGCGTGACGGGGCCCGTCGCGCCGGGGCGCACGTCATGGCGCCGCTCGCCGACCCGTACGCGTTCGACGCCCGCGCGCACGGCGTCCCGGCCGCCCGTGCACGGCGCATGGACCCGCAGCAGCGCCTCGTGCTCGGGCTCGCGGCCGAGCTGTTCGCCCGGGCCCGCACCGACGTCCGCCGGCCCGGCACCCGCGTCGCCACCGTCGTCGGCGTCAGCTCGACCGACTACCGGGCCGTCAGCACCGCACCGCTGCTCGCCGCCATGACCGTCGACGGGGCGCTCGGCACCGGCACGCCGGGCGAGCGGGCCGCCGTGCGCCAGGCGGGCGCCCGGGCCGTGCGGCCGCTGACCGGTCACACCATGCCGGGCGTCCTGCCCAACATGGTGCCCGCGGCCGTGCAGCACGCCTTCGACCTGCGCGGGCCCGCGTTCGCCGTGGACTCCGCGTGCGCGTCCAGCCTCACCGCGCTCGACGTCGCCCGCGCGCTGCTCGCCACCGGCGCCGTCGACGCGTGCGTCGTCGGCGGGGTCTACACCGCGCTGACGCCCGAGGCGCACGCCGGCTTCTCCGCCATCGGCGCGCTGTCGCCGTCCGGCGCGTGCCGCCCGTACACGCGGGCCGCCGACGGGTTCGTCATCGGGGAGGGCGGCGCCCTGCTGCTGCTGCGCCGCCTCGACGACGCCGAGCGCGACGGCGACGACGTCCTGGCCGTGGTCGAGGCCTGCGGCAGCGCCAACGACGGGCGCGCGCCCGGGGTGATGACCCCGACGGTGGCCGGGCAGGTCGCCGCCGTGCGGGCCGCCCGCACCGACGGCCCGCCGGTCGACGCCGTGGAGGGCCACGGCACCGGCACGGTCGTCGGCGACCGCACCGAGCTGGAGACGCTGCGCGAGGTCGTGCCCGACGCGGCACCCGGCAGCGTGCCGCTCGGCTCCGTCAAGGCCGTCGTCGGGCACACCATGGCCGCATCGGCCGCGCTCGCGCTGGTCAAGGTGCTGCTCACCCTGCGGCACGGGCGGTGGACGCCGCAGCCCGCCGACGACGCGGGGTGGCACCCGCTGCTGGAGGGCTCGCCCTTCGTCGTCCCCACGCCCGGCGACCCGCCCGCCCGGGTCCGGCGCGTCGCGGTCAACGCCTTCGGGTTCGGGGGCACCAACGCCCACGCCGTCCTGGCGCACCCCGAGGCGGTGGTCGGCCGTGGCTGACGTCGTCCCCGTGGTCCTGTCCGGCGACGACGACGCCGACGTGCGCACCCGCGCGGGCCGGCTGCTCGACGCCGTGACCCGCCCCGACCCGGCCCTGCCCGGCCACCGCGGCGACTCCCCGGCGTGGGACGTCGCCGACGTCGCCGCCCGCTGCGGCCTCGTCCCGCTGCGCCCGCACCGGGCGGTCGTCCTCGCCGCCGACCGTGCGGCGCTCGCCGCCGGGCTGGCCGCCGTGCGCGACGGCACCGTCCCCGCCGGAGCGACGCTCGCCGCACGCGGGGTCGCGACGCACCACGCCGACCGCCCCGCCCGGGTCCTGCTGCTCTACCCCGGGCAGGGCAGCCAGCGCACCGGCGAGCACGCGGGGCTCGCCCGGCTCCTGCCGTCGTACGCCGCGCACGTGCGACGCCTGGAGGACCTGCTCGCCGACCGGCCCGGCACGCCGCCCCTGCGGCCGTACCTGTCCGACGCCTGGACGGGCCGCGCGGCCGACCCGACGGGCGTCGACGACACCGCCGTCGCCCAGCCGCTCCTCACCGTGACGGCCCTGGCCACGACGGCGGCGCTCGCCGAGATCGGCGTGCGCCCGGCCGTGGTGCTCGGGCACTCCGTGGGCGAGCTCGGCGCCCTGCACGCCGCCGGGATCCTCGACGAGGGCACCGTGCTGGAGATCGTGCGGCACCGCGTCGCGTGCATGCGCACCGGCGCCCCCGACACCGGCATGCTCGCCGTGCGCGCCGGCGCCGCGGACGTCGCCGGGATCGTGGCCGCCCACCCGGGCGTGCACGTGGCCTGCGACAACGGCCCGCGGCAGGTCGTGCTCGGCGGACCGCTCACGACGCTCGTCGCGCTCGCCGCCGACCTCGAGGCCGCCGGCACCGCGTCCACGCCGCTGGCGACCGCCGGGGCGTTCCACACCCCGCACTACGCCGCCGCGGACGCCGCGATGCGCACCCGGCTCGCCGCCACCCCCCGCCCCCCGGCGCCGGCCCGCGGCGACGTCACGTGCGTGTCGTCGGTGTCCGGGGACGTCGTCGACGACGTCGAGGACGCCCTGGCACTGCTCGGTCGGCAGATCGCCGGCCCGGTGCGCTTCCGGGAGGCGGCCTCGACCGCGGCCGGCCTCGGCCCCGACGTGGTCGTCCAGGTCAGCGGGGGCACCTCGCTGCTGCGGACGTTCACCGAGACCCACCACGCCACGCACCCGGGGAAGACGGTCCGCACCGTCGGCCTCGGGGGTCCGGACGACTCCACGGGCGGCACGCTGGCCGCCCTCGCCGAGCTCGTCCTCACCGTCCCCGACGCGCGCCCGCACCTGGTGCTCGGCCGCCTCGGGACCGCCAGCAGGTTCCCACCGACCGAAGGACGGGAGACCGTCGTGCTGCACGGAACGCCCACCATCCCCACCACGAACCCCACGACCACCACGACCGCCGACGCGCCGACGACCGCGTCCCCGGCCGGGGTCCCCGGCACCACCGAGCTGCTCGCGCTGTTCGGCGCGCAGGTCGCCGTGCTGGCGCAGGCCCTCGCCCGCCCCCACGGCGACCCCGCGACGGACGCACCGGCCTCCCCGGCCCCGGGCGACGTCCCGGTGCCCGTGGGCACGACCGGACCCGTGCCCGCGGCACCGCCCGCACCGGGCGTGCCCACCGCCCGACGCACCTCCACCGTCACCACCGCCCCGACCGACGACCCGGCGCCGGCCCGCGCCGCCGTCGCGGCCGCCGTGCGCGCGAGCATCGCGCAGGTCGGCGGGTACGCCGCCGACGACCTGCCCGGCGGTGCGCTGCTCGGCCCCGACCTCGGGCTGGACTCCCTGATGATGACGAACGTCGCCGCGACCCTGACGCGACGTTTCCCGGCCTGGCGCCCCGCCGCCGACGACATGCGCACGCTGCGCACCGTCGACGACGTCGTCGCCGCGGTCGTCGCGGCGACCGGGACCGGCTCGGCCACGACCGCCGCCGCCACGGCACCCGCCGCACCGGCCGTGCCGCCGACGTCCCCGGCAGCACCGGTGCCTGCCGCAGCGTCGGTGCCGGGCCCCGCGACCCCGGTCATCGACGTCCCGGAGACGGCGTCCCCCTCCCCCGAGCCCGCGCGCCTCGCCGACCTCGACGAGGTGCGGGCCACGGTCGCCCGGCTCGACGACGCCGTCCGCGGCCCCGGCCTGCCCTACTACCTGCCGCACGACGGCCGGGTGGGGGCGACGACGAGCGTAGGCGGGCAGGAGCTGCTCTCGTTCAGCTCGTACAACTACCTCGGCCTGGCCGGGCACCCGCGGGTGGTCGCCGCCGCGCAGGAGGCCGTGGAGCGGTACGGCACCTCGGTGTCCGCGGCTCGGATCCTGTCCGGCAACCGGCCCGTGCACACCGCGCTGGAGGAGGCGATCGCCGGGCTGCTCGGCACGCAGGACGCCGTCGTGCTCGTCGGCGGCCACGCCACGAACGCCGGGATCGTGCCGCACCTGTACGGGCCCGACGACCTCGTGGTCCACGACGCGCTCGTGCACGACTCGCTGCAGCAGGGCATCGCGGCGTCCGGGGCCACCCGGCACGCCGTCCCGCACGGGCGCGCCGACCTCGTCGAGGAGGCGCTGCGGGCCCGGCGCCACCGGTTCCGGCGCGTGCTCGTCGTCACCGAGGGCGTGTTCAGCATGGACGGCGACCTGCCCGACCTGCCCGCGCTCGTCACGGCCGCCCGCCGGCACGGCGCGCACCTCATGGTCGACGAGGCGCACAGCGTCGGCGTGCTCGGCACGCACGGCGGCGGCATCTGCGAGGAGCTCGGCGTGGACCCCGGGGACGTCGACCTGCTCATGGGGACGCTGTCCAAGAGCCTGTCGTCCTGCGGCGGGTACCTCGCCGGGCACCGGTCCCTCGTGCAGCACCTGCGGTACACGCTCTCGGCGCTCGTGTTCAGCGCCGGGCTGACCCCGGCGAACACCGCCGCCTCGCTCGCCGCGATCCAGGTGATGCGCGACGAGCCCGAGCGCCTGGCCCGGCTGCGCGGCAACGCGGAGCACTTCCTCGCCGGCGCGCGCGCCCGCGGCATGGACGTCGGACCGGCCGTCGGCGTGCCCGTGGTGCCGGTCATCGTCGGGGAGTCGCAGGCCGCCGTCGCGGTGGCCCGCGGGCTGGCCGCGCACGGCGTCAGCGCCAACCCCATCGTGTTCCCCGCGGTGCCGGACGACCAGTCCCGGCTGCGGTTCTTCCTCACCAGCGAGCACACCCACGACCAGCTCGACCGGGCGCTCGACGTGACCGCCCGGTGCCTGCGGGAGGCGGGCGTGCCGCTCGCGACGGCGCCCGTCGAGACCGCGCCCGTCGAGACCGCGCTTGTCGAGACCGAGCCCGTCGAGGACGCGCTGGCCGCCGGGGTGCCGGCATGAGCGCCGGCGCCACCCCGGTCGGTGTTCCGGGCACGGACGTGCAGGTGGTCGTGCTGCCCGACGGCACGCCGTGGCGGACCGACCCGCAGGTCCGCACCGCCGTCGCGGCGACCGTCACCACCGTCCTCCTCGACGGCGCGGCCGACGGGACCGCCGTCGGGGCGCTGCCGGACGCGCCCCGCCCGGCCCGCGTCGACGCGCTGGTCGCGACGCTCCTCGCGCCCGGGTGCCACACGGTGCCGGTCGGCGCGGGACGTGTCGGGGTGTCGGCCTCCCACGAGGCGGGCCGCACGTACGTCGCGGTGGCCCCCGACGCCGTGGTGGTCGACGCGTGCGCGCTGGACCGGTGGGCGCAGGTCGACGCCGTCCTCGACGACGCCTTCACGGCCGCCGAGCGGGAGGCGCTGCGCACGCCCTGGGACCGCGTCCGGGCGTGGACGGCGCTGGAGTGCGCCGTCAAGGCCGGCCGCGCCGACCTGCTGCGCCCGCACGAGCGCGAGCCGCTCGTCGCCCTCGGCGCGGACGGGCGACCCGTGGTGCCCGGGGACGGCGTGGGGCTGCACCTGGTGCGGCACGAGGGCCGGCTGCGCGCCGTCTGCGTGCGGGTCGCGCTGGTGGCCCCCGTCGACGCACCGGCCACCGGCGACGGGACGCGGACCGTGGCACCCACCGTCACCGGCCCGCTCACGGCCGCCGCCGGGCGGGCGCTCGTGGGGGCACGCACGTGAGCGGGGACCCGGCCAGCGACGTGCCCGGGGCGCCGACCGCGGTGGTCGGCGCGTCCGGGCAGGTCGGGTCGCTCGTGCTGGACGAGCTGGCCCGGGGCGGGCTCCCCGCCGTCGCCGTGGGGCGCTCGGCGCCCCCGGCGGTGCCACCCGGCACCACGGTGCGCACCCTCCCCCGGTACGACCGGGCCGCGCTGCGCACCGCGCTCACCGGCTGCGGCGCCGTCGTCGCCACCCTCGGCCTGCCGTACGCGGCGCGCACCTGGACGGCCGGCTGGGCGCCGCTCGTCGACGCGGTCGCGGGCGCGTGCGCCGACCTCGGGCTGCCGCTGACGCTCCTCGACAACGTCTACGTGTACGGCGCCGCTGCCGGGGCGCTCACGGAGACGACCCCGCTCGCCCCGTGCAGCCGCAAGGGTGCCGCCCGGCTCGCCGGGTGGCGGGTGCTCGAGCGGCACGCCGACGCGGGCCTCGACGTGGTGGTGTGCCGGGCCGCGGACTTCCTCGGCCCGGGCGCCACCACGACCGTCCTGCCCTGGGACGCCGTCGTGGCGGCTACGCGGGCCGCCCGGCCTGCGCTGCCGTGGCTGGGCGACCCCGACGCGGTGCACACGTTCGCCGCGACGCCCGAGGTCGCCGCGGCGCTCGTCCGGGTCGCGCACGAGCCGGCCCTGCGGGCGGGGCGCGTGCTGCACCTGCCGGTGGTCGAGCCCGTCACCGGGCGGACGCTGGCCGCCGCGCTGGGCCGGGCGCGCGGTGACGGGCGCACCGTGCCCCTGCGGCCCCTGCGGGCCCCGGTCGTGCGGGTCGCGGCGCTGGTGAGCCGGGCCGCGCGGGAGCAGGTGGAGATGATGTACCAGGTGGAGCGCGACCAGCTCGTCGGTGACGACCGGATCCGCTCGCTGGGTTGGGCGGCGCCCCGGCTGACGGCCGACGACGTCGCGGCCCTCGCCGCCGGGGCAGCACCGCGCCCGGGCACGGCGGTGCCGCGGCACGCGGCGGACCGGCACGCGTGAGACCGGCACGCGTGAGACGGGCACCCGTCGGACCGCCGCGCGGGAGGCTGGTGCCGCGCGGGCGTCAGCGGGTGACGGCGCGGAGCACGGCCTCGAGCGCGTCGGTGGCCTCGGCGACGGCCGCCGCGGTGGCGTCGTCGTCGGGCTCCCCCACGGCGAACGCCCGCTCGTAGAGCCCCACGCCGACGGCCACGACGTCGCGCGGCGGCAGGCCCAGGGTCGAGCCGGTGCGGTCCAGCACCTCCTCGACGAGCGCGACGAGCCCCGCGTACAGGTCCTCCTGCGCGTCGAGCAGCACCGCCCGCGCGGCGTCGTCCCGCACGGCGACGCCGCGCAGCTCGGTGACGATGCCGAACCACCGGGCCTCCGCGCCGATGCGCCCGGAGAGCTCGCGCAGCGCGGCCGGCACGACCGTGGCGGCGGTGGCCCCGGCCGCGGACCGGTCGAGCGCGCCCAGCACGGCCCGGCGGATCCGCGCGACCTGGTGGGCGTTCGCGCTGGCGTAGAGCGCGGCGACCAGCTCCTCCTTGGAGCGGAAGCTGGAGTAGAACGCCCCGCGCGTGTACCCGGCGCGCGTGCACACCGCGGCGATCGTGGTGCGCAGGTACCCGGCCTCGAGGAACTCCGCGTACGCGGCCTCGAGCAGCTCGCGGCGGGTGGCGGCCCGCCCCCGGGGGTCGTGCGCCCCGGGGGCCGGGCCCGCCGCGGTGGTCGTCTCAGCCACGGCCGAGCAGCACGCGGGCCTCGGCGACCAGGAGGACCGACCCCGTCACCAGCACGGCGGCGCCGCGCTCGACCTCGCTCTCGGCCAGCGAGACCGCGGTCTCGACGGCGTCGTCGAGGCGGTGCACGACGTGCACGCGGTCCTCGCCGAACACGTCGACCGCGATCGCCGCGAGGTCGTCGACGTCCAGGGCACGGTCGGTGCCGGCCTGGGTGACGACGATCTCCGCGAGCTCGGGCTCGAGCACCGCGAGGATGCCCTCGGGGTCCTTGTCCGCCATGACGCCGACCACGCCGACGACGCGCTGGAACTGGAACGCCTCGTCGAGGGCCTCGACGAGCGCCTGAGCGCCCGCGGGGTTGTGCGCGGCGTCGACCACGACGGTCGGCGAGGACCGCACGACCTCCAGCCGCCCGGGCGACGTGACGTCCGCGAGCGCGGCCCCGACGACGTCGCCGTCGAGCGCGGCACCGCCCGTGAGCAGCGCCTCGACGGCGACGAGCGCGAGCAGCGCGTTGTGCGCCTGGTGCGCGCCGTGCAGGGGCAGGTACACGTCGGCGTAGACGCCGCCGAGGCCGCGCAGCACGAGCATCTGCCCGCCGACGGCGACCTGCCGCTCGACGACGTGCACGTCGACGCCCTCGCGGACCACGCGCGCCCCGCGCTCGGCGGCCGCGGCGAGCACGACGCCCTCGACCTCGTCGGTCTGCTCGGCCAGCACGAGGGTCGCGCCGTCCTTGACGATGCCGGCCTTCTCCGACGCGATCTCCACCAGGGTGTGCCCGAGCCAGCGCTCGTGGTCCATGGCCACGGGGGCGATCACGGCGACGTCGGCGTCGATGACGTTGGTGGCGTCCCAGCGCCCGCCGAGCCCGACCTCGACGACGGCGACGTCGACGGGGGCGTCCGCGAAGGCGGCGAACGCCATGACGGTGAACACCTCGAAGAACGACAGCGTCGGCTGCCCGCGCTCGGCCCACCGCTGGTCGACGATGTGCACGTACGGCGCGACGTCCTGCCAGAGCTCGACGAACTGCTCGTCGCCGATGGGCTCGCCGTCGATCTGGATCCGCTCGGTCACGCGGGTCAGGTGCGGGCTGGTGAACAGCCCGGTGCGCAGGCCGTGCTCGCGGACGAGCCGCTCGACGACCCGGGCGGTGGACGTCTTGCCGTTGGTGCCGGTGACGTGCACGGTCCGGTAGGCGCGCTGGGGGTCGCCCAGCAGCTCGAGCACCTCGCGCACACGGTCGAGCGTGGGGTCGATGTCGTGCTCGGGCGCCCGCGCCACGATGGCCCGGTACACCTCGTCGGCGGCGGCGCGGGCCTCGCGGGCGCCCTCGTCGCGCCGGTGGTCGGCGCCGCGGGCGCTCACGCGCCGCTCCGCTCGACGTGCACGGCCAGCTCGGCGGCGTCGGCCGCCGTGATCGTGATCGTCGCGGCCAGCGTCTCGGCGGCGACCACGTCGCTGTACGCCTCGACGGCGGGCACGTGCGCGTGCGGCACGGTCAGCGTGAGGTCGATCCGGTCGGAGACGTGCAGGCCGGCGGCCTTGCGCGCGTCCTGCACGGCGCGCACGACGTCGCGGGCGTAGCCCTCGGCGAGCAGCGCGTCGTCGAGGGTGAGGTCGAGGACGACGAACGCCCCGCCGGGCAGCACGGTCGCGGCCAGGGACGCGTCGGGCTCGTCGCCGCCGACGACGGTGGTGAGCTCGTACTCGGCCGGCTCGAGCGGCACGTCGCCGTCGTCCGTCGTGACGACGACCGTCTCGCCGTCGAGGCGCCACGCCCCGGCCTTGGCGGCACGGATGACGGGCTGGACGCCGCGGCCGAGCCGCGGGCCGGCGGCGCGGGCGTTGACGGCCAGGCGCTGCGTGATGCCGAAGCGCTCGGCGGTCGCGGCGTCGGCCTCGACCACGTCGACGGCCTTGACGTTGAGCTCGGCCGCGAGCAGGTCCGCCCACGGTGCGAGCGCACCGGGCTCGGCGGCGGCGACGGTGAGCCGGTGCAGCGGCTGGCGCACGCGCACCTGGTGGGCCTTGCGCAGGCCGAGGGCCGCGGACACCACGGCCCGGACCTCGTCCATAGCCGTGACCAGGGCGTCGTCCGTGACGAGCGCCTGCGTCGGCCAGTCCGTCAGGTGCACGGACCGGCCGCCGGTCAGGCCCCGCCAGACCTCCTCGGTGACGAGCGGCGCGAGCGGCGCGGCCGCCTGCGTGAGCGTCTCCAGGGCGGTCCACAGCGTGTCGAACGCGTCGGCGTCCTCCGACCAGAACCGGTCGCGCTGCGTGCGCACGTACCAGTTGGTCAGCACGTCGAGGTGCTCGCGCACGGACTCGCACGCCGCCGAGATGTCGTACGCGTCGAGCTGGGCCGCGACGGCCTCGACGAGCCGCCCGGTGCGGGCCAGCAGGTACCGGTCCATCGCCGGCAGGCCCGCCGCACGCTCGGGCGTGACGCGCTGCGCGGCGTACCCGCGGCCCTCGTCCGCGGCACCGGCGTACAGCGTGAAGAAGTAGTACGTGCTCCACAGCGGCAGCAGCACCTGGCGCACGCCGTCGCGGATGCCCTCCTCGTGGACGACGAGGTTGCCGCCGCGCAGGATCGGCGACGACATCAGCGACCAGCGCACCGCGTCGGAGCCGTACCGGTCCCACATGAGCTGCGGGTCGGGGAAGTTGCGCAGCGACTTGCTGGCCTTGCGACCGTCGTCGCCGAGCACGATGCCGTGGCACATGACGTTGCGGAACGCGGGCCGGTCGAACAGGGCGGTGGCCAGCACGTGCAGCGTGTAGAACCAGCCGCGGGTCTGCCCGATGTACTCGACGATGAAGTCGCCCGGGTAGTGGTGCTCGAACCAGTCGCGGTTCTCGAACGGGTAGTGCACCTGCGCGAACGACATCGACCCCGAGTCGAACCACACGTCCAGCACGTCGGGGATGCGGCGCATCGTCGAGGCGCCCGTGGGGTCGTCCGGGTTCGGGCGCGTCAGGTCGTCGATGAACGGGCGGTGCAGGTCGGGCTCGCCGGCCTCGTTGGTGGGCACGCGGCCGAAGTCGGCCTCGAGCTCGGCGAACGAGCCGTACACGTCGACGCGCGGGTACGCGGGGTCGTCCGACACCCACACGGGGATGGGCGTGCCCCAGTACCGGTTGCGGCTGATCGACCAGTCGCGGGCGTTCTCCAGCCACTTGCCGAACTGGCCGTCGCGGATGTGCCCGGGGATCCACTCGATGCCCTGGTTGAGCTCGACCATGCGGTCCTTGAACGCGGTGACGCGCACGAACCACGACGACACGGCCTTGTAGATCAGCGGGTTCCGGCACCGCCAGCAGTGCGGGTAGGAGTGCTCGTACGTCTCGTGCCGCACGACCACGGACCGGCGGGCGTCGTCGACGCGCGCGAGGGGGCCCGTGCCGGCCTTGAGGTCGGCGATGACGGCCTTGTTCGCCTCGAAGACCTGCTGGCCCTCGTAGTCGGCGACCTGCGCGGTGAACCGGCCCTTGGAGTCGACGGGGACGACGGGCGTGATGCCCGCCGCGTCGCACGCGTGCATGTCGTCCTCGCCGAACGCGGGAGCCAGGTGCACCACGCCCGTGCCGTCGTCGGTGGTGACGAAGTCCGCCGCGAGCACCACGTGGGCGTTGTCGTGCCCGGCGAAGTAGTCGAACGGGGGCGTGTACGCCCGGCCCACGAGGTCCGCACCGGTGAGCGTCGCCACGACCGTGGCCTCGCCGAGCTCGCGCGCGTACGCCCCGACCCGGCCCGCGGCCAGCACGACCCGCTCGCCGGGGTGCGCCTGCGCGAACGGCGAGTCCGCGGCGGGCTCGACGACGGCGTACTCGATCTGCGGGCCCACGGCCACGGCCAGGTTCGACGGCAGGGTCCACGGCGTCGTCGTCCAGACCAGCAGCAGCTCGCCCGTGGCCAGGCGCAGGCCGACCGTCAGCGCGGGGTCCTGGCGGGAGGCGTAGACGTCGTCGTCCATGCGCAGCTCGTGGTTCGACAGCGGCGTCTCGTCGCGCCAGCAGTACGGCAGCACCCGGTAGCCCTCGTAGGCCAGGCCCTTGTCGTACAGCTGCTTGAACGCCCAGACCACCGACTCCATGAACGTCGGGTCGAGGGTCTTGTAGTCGTTCTCGAAGTCGACCCAGCGGGCCTGGCGGGTGACGTACTCCTCCCACTCCTGGGTGTACGTCAGCACCGACTCCCGGCACGCGGCGTTGAACGCGGCGATGCCCATCTCGTCGATCTGCGCCTTGTCGGTGATGCCCAGCACCCGCTCGGCCTCGAGCTCGGCCGGCAACCCGTGGGTGTCCCACCCGAAGCGGCGCTCGACCCGGCGCCCGCGCATCGTCTGGTACCGCGGCACGACGTCCTTGATGTACCCGGTCAGCAGGTGCCCGTAGTGCGGCAGGCCGTTGGCGAACGGCGGGCCGTCGTAGAACACGTACTCGTTCGCGCCGTCCTCGCCCGCGGGGCGCTGCTCGACGGACGCGGCGAACGTGCCGTCGGCCGCCCAGTGGGCCAGCACGTCGGCCTCGAGCGCGGGCAGCTCCGGGGACGCGGGGACGGTCTGCCCGGGACGGTGCAGCGGGTACGCCACGGTGGGTGCTCCTGGTCTCTCGCGCAGCTGCGCGGGTGATTCACCTGACCACGAGGACGACGACGCCCGGACCGGCCGGACGGCACCGCGGTACCACCTCGCTTGCCGGGCGCACGGTGCGCCCGACCTCTCGCCTGCGGCTGTGACGGGCCTGCCCCGTCCGGTTCTACTGAGGCCGCCCGAGGGCGGTCCGTTCTTCCGGAGGCTCACCGGTGATGGCCGGGTCGACGCCTGTGCGGCCAGTGTAACGACGACACGGGCCGCGGCGTCGACCGGCGGGCGCGGGTTCGTCGGACGGCGGCCGGGGCGGGCAGGATCGTCCCATGCCTTCCCCCGCCGCCCGTCCCCTCGCGCTGCTCGACCTCGACGGCACGCTCATGAACTCCGCCCCCGGCGTCGTGCACTCGGTGCGCGTCGCGTACGAGCACGTCGGGGTGCCCGTGCCCGACGAGGCCGCGATGCTGTCGTTCATCGGCCCGCCCATCGGGCACTCGTTCCCCGCGCACGGCGTGCCCGCCGCGCTCGTGCCGGCCGCCGTGGCCGCGTACCAGGAGCACTTCGGGCGCGTCGGGGTGTGGGACACCACCGTCTTCGACGGCATCCCGGCCGCCCTGACGGCGCTGCGGGAGGCCGGGGTCCTCCTCGTCGTCGCCACCGCCAAGCCCATCGCCTTCGCCGAGCCGATCTGCGCCGAGGTCGGCCTGACGCCGCTGCTCGACGCGATCGTCGGCGCCCCGCTGGACGAGTCCGAGTCGAAGGGGCAGATCATCGCCCGCGCCCTCGTCGTGGCGCGCGAGCTCACCGGCGCCCCCGTCGACCCGGCGCGCGCCGTGATGCTCGGCGACCGCGAGCACGACGTGCACGGCGCCGCCGAGCACGGCATCGCGTGCCTCGGCGCGTCGTGGGGGTACGGCGCGCCCGGCGAGCTCGTCGCCGCGGGCGTCGCGCAGGTGCTGGGCGGCACCGACGAGGTCGCGCCCGCCGTGCTGGCCCGCGTCGCGTGAGCGCTCGTCCCCTGGACCCGCCCGCCGGGCGGCCCGCGCCGGTCGTGCTGCTCGACCTCGACGGCACGCTCACCGACTCCTACCCGGGCATCGCCGCGTCGGCCCGCGCCGCGTACACCGCGCTCGGGCTGCCCGTGCCGGACGACGCGACCCTGCGCACCTTCGTCGGCCCGCCCATCACCGGGTCGTTCGCCGCGCACGGCGTGCCTGCCGACCGGCTGACCGAGGCCGTCGCGGCGTACCGGGTGCACTTCCGCGCCGGCGGCATGTGGGACAACCGCGTCTACGACGGCGTCGACGACCAGCTGCGGGCCCTGCGCGCCGCCGGCGCCCGGCTGGCCGTGGCGACCAGCAAGCCCGAGGTGTTCGCGCAGCCCATCTGCGAGCGCTTCGGCCTGGCCGCGCACCTGGAGGGCGTGTTCGGCGCACCGCTGGACCACGTCCCGTCGACGAAGGCCGACGTCATCGCCCGGGCCCTCGCCGTGCTCGGCGCCGCGGCCCCCGTGGACCGCGCAGTCATGGTCGGCGACCGCGAGCACGACGTGCACGGCGCCGCCGCCCACGGGATCGCGTGCGTCGGCGTCGGGTGGGGGTACGCGTCCGACGGCGAGCTCGTCGCCGCCGGCGCCGTCGAGGTCGTCGCCGACGTCGCGGACCTGGCCGCCCGGGTGCTCGCGCACCTCGGGTGAGCCGCACCGGCGCGGGGCCCGCGGGTGTGGGATCTTGAGCGCGTGAGCGCCACGTCCCCCGACCCGCAGGCCCTGTTCCCGGGCAAGCACTTCATCAGCACGGTGCTCGAGGCGCTCGAGACCAAGACGGCGATGTCGGGCACGCTGGCCCGCCGCTACCTGCAGCGCGCCGCGATGGCGGGCGTCATCATCGGCCTGCTGTACGCCACCTACTACGCGGTGGTCGCCGCGTTCGCGTCGGTGCCCGTGGGCACCACGACCCTGCAGCCGCTGGGGCGGATGGTCGGCGGGTTCGTGTTCGGCTGGGCGCTGGTGTTCATCTACTACTCGCGCTCCGAGCTGCTGACGTCGAACATGATGATCGTCTCGATCGGCGCGTACCACCGGCGCACCACGTGGGGCCGGGCGCTGCGGCTGCTGGGCCTGTGCTACCTCGGCAACCTCGTCGGCGGGTTGTTCGTCGCCGTGCTGCTGCGGTTCTCCACCCTCGCCGAGGGCGCCGCCGAGGAGCAGATGCTGCTGTCCGTGGAGCACAAGCTCGACTTCGTCAGCTCCGGCGCCACCGGCTGGGTGGACCTGCTGGTCCGCGCGGTGCTGTGCAACTTCTGCATCAACCTCGCGATGCTGCTGGTCTACAACGGCCTCATCAAGGACGACCTGACCAAGTCCCTCGTGATGATCGTCGCGGTGTTCATCTTCGCGTTCCTCGGCCTGGAGCACTCCGTGGCCAACACCGTGCTCTTCTCCATCGTCGGCCTGCGCGAGGGCATCGACCTGGGCCTGGCCGCCGGCAACGTCGCCCTCGCGCTGATCGGCAACTTCATCGGCGGCGGCCTGCTCATCGGCCTGTACTACGCGTACGTCAACGACGACAGCCGGTGGCTGCGCCATCAGCAGCCACCGGCCTGACGCCCGCGGCTCAGGGCTGCGCGGCCTGCACCGGCGGCAGCGCCGACCAGGGGAACGTGATCCACCGGTCCGTGCGCTTCCACACGTAGTCGGGGTCGATGATCGAGCGCGGCTTGGCGTACAGCACCGCGGTCCGGGCCTCCGCGCAGTGCCGCGACACGAGCTTCTGCACCAGCGCCAGCGTCTCCCCGGTGTCCGCGACGTCGTCGACGACCAGGGCCCGCAGCCCGCTCAGCGCGTCGGTGTCGAGCAGCGGCGGCAGCAGCGCCGGCTCCTCCAGCCGCTCGTCGACGCCCGTGTAGAACTCCACGTTGAGCGTCCCGACGGACTTGGTGCCCAGCGCGTACGCGATCGCCCCGCCCGGCGGCAGCCCGCCGCGTGCGACCGCGACGACGACGTCCGGGACGAACCCCGAGTCGACCACCGCCTGCGCGATCTCCCGCGCCGCCGACCCGAAGGTCTCCCACTCCAGCACCTCGCGGTCAGCCGGGAGCTCCTGCCCCGGTGCCGCCTCCGTCGTCGTCATGCGCTGATCCTCCCCCACCCCGCCCAGGACCTTCCACGCCGGCACCGCGCTCCACCTGATGGAATGGTGCCCGTGACCGACCGGCAGACCGTGCAGTGGGACGTGCTGAACCGCTACCTCGCGGTCGTCCTCGGAAGCCACCGCCGGGGCGCCTGGTCGATGGGCCGCCAGCGGGGGGCAGCATCGACCGGGACCTGGGACGCGCTCGTCGCCGCGCTCGTCGGCGGCGACCTGGTGACCGTCACCGACTCGAACATGCACACCTCGTGCGTCTACGACGTCCGCGACGAGCGAGCGGTGCTGCACGTGTCCACGGTCCTGCCGTACGTGATCGTCTGGTCGGACGTCGAACGGCGCTTCCTGGACACGTGCCCCGACTGGGCCACGCCGTTGACCGACGCCGTGTTCTCGCACCTCGGCAGCGCATGCACGCGCACCTGGAGCCCGTACCGCGACGACGAGGCCGAACGCCGGATCACGTACTTCGAGCTGCTCTTCGCGTGGATCGAGGGCTCCGACGGACCGCCCGCCGACGAGACCGTCGACCCCTGGCGCCCACCTCTGGGCGCGCCCGAGGGGTGAGGACGACCCCGCCCGCCCGCTGTCCGATCAGAACGGGTAGAGCGTGCAGGCCTCCGCCTCGACGCGGTCCCGCATCAGCCGGTGGAGCGTCCGACGCGAGACCAGGTCGACGGGCCGTCCGAGGATCGTCGACATCTCCTCCGCGACGTCAACGACCTCCCATGTCAGGTGCCGCCCGGGTAGGAGGTCGTACAGCACGTCCACGTCGGAGTCAGCCCGGGCCTCGCCGCGCGCGACGGAGCCGAACACGTCGAGCCGCGCGATCCCGTGACGGACGCACAGGGCGTCGAGCGCGGCGCGCTGATGGTCGTCGACGGGGATCACCTCGTCATGCTTGCGGCACGGCCCGTGCAGACGCCACCAGCTCGACCTCGAAGCCGTCGGCGTTCTCCAGGTAGGCGGCGTAGTGGTCGGGGCCGCCGGCGTGCGGGTGCGAGTCGGCGAAGAGCAGCGACCACTCGTGCTGCTGGGCGTCGCGGGCCAGCGCGTCGACGTCCGCGGGAGCGCCGGCGTGGAACGCGAGGTGGTTCAGGCCGGGCCGGAGCCGGTCGTGGCGGTCCCCGCGCACGTCCGGGCCGGACTCGAGCACGACGTACACGGCGCCCCGGCCCCAGCGGCAGCCACCGGGCCAGGCGTCACGCTGCGTGTACCCGAGCGCACCGAGGAGCCAGCCCAGCGTGGCCTGCGCCCGTTCGAGGTCAGGGACCCATAGCTCGACGTGGTGCAGAGCACCAATCGCCCGCGACGGGCCGGTCATGACGTCGCCGGGGCGACGTCGCTGGAGAAGCGGCGGGGCTTGCCGGGGCCGAGGGCGGCGGGGTCCGGCTCGACGGTGAGGGCGACCGGGTGGCCCAGCCAGGCCTCGACCTCGCGGGCGGCGCGGGCGGCCGACGCGGCGGGGCCGACGGCGCGCAGGGTGAGGCGGGCGTCGGCGTGCTGGTGCAGGGACCAGGCGCGCAGGCCGGCGGCATGGAGGATCTGCGTGGCGTCGATCGAGGGGCGCCACCGGCCCGCGGCGTCGAGGAGCTGGACGGGGGTGCGGCCCTCCAGGCCGAGCAGGACCGTGCCGCGGGCGTCGCGGTGCAGGGACGCGTGGTCGCCCGTGCGGTAGCGCAGCAGGGGCAGGTAGGGGTTCTCGTCGACGGTCACGACGATCTCCCCGCGCGTCCCGTCGGGCACCGGGCGGCCGGCGGCGTCGAGGATCTCGACGTGGACGCGGCGGTCGACGACGACGTGGCCCTCGCCGTCGAGGTCGGCGGCGACAGGACCGGTCTCGCGCAGCCCGTACAGGTCGACGAGCGGCACGCCCCAGGCCGCGTGCACGTCGGCGCGCACCGCCGGGGTCACGTGGGTGGCGCCGTTGACGACCGCCACCGGGCGCAGGTCGAGGCCGTCGGCGGCCAGGCGCAGCAGGTGCAGCAGCGGGTGGGTGCTGGTGGAGACGACCTGGGGGTCGTGGGCGGCGAGCCAGCGCTCGCGGTCGCCGGGGCGGTGCCAGGCGTCGGCGTGCAGGTTGGCGCGGGCCATCAGGGGGACGAGCACGCCGGGCGGGCGCGGGAACGCGGACATCGCCGAGACGTACGTGAACGCGGTGCGCTGGTCGACGAGGTTGAGCAGCCCGAGCCGCCCAGGGTCCGCGTCCCAGCGGGCGCCGGCCGCGGTGACGAGGGCGTGCAGCAAGAGGAGGTCGGCTCCGACGGCCCGCGGGTGCAGGGGCACCACCAGCGCACCGTCACCGGTGCTGCCCGAGCTGGAGCCCTCCAGCACCCGGTCGAGCGGCACGTCCACCGGCACGTGCGCGGCGGCGTCGGCGACGAGGTCGGCGCGGGTCACGGTCGGCAGGTCCACCAGCGGGGTGCGCGGGCCGCTGGTGCGGGACCGGGCCGCCGCGCGGTACCGCGGGACGGTGCGGTGCACGCGCTCGACCAGCGCGGGCACCCACGCGGGGACCTCGTCGGCGGCCGCCGGCGGGGTCGGTGGGCGGGCCGCGAGCGCGGCGAGGTCGTCGGCGTCGAGGCGGTCGCCGGTGGCGTGCACCCACGGCGGTGCGGCGGGGTGGGTGCGGGCGGCCTCGACGCGGGCCAGGTCGGCCGGGCCGAGGGACGGCCAGCGCTCGGCGTCGGTGAGCACGGCCGCGCCCATGGCGGCGTACTCGGCGAGCAGGCCGCCGGGCCGGGTGAGGCCCTGCGTCGGGTCGGCGGCGGGCGGTTCGGCGGGCGACGGGTCAGCGGGCGTCACGTGGGCCGGCGTCACGCTCGGGACCGGGGTGCCGGTGGGGTCGTCAGTAGTTGGCATACTGCGCCGCCGCCTCCTTCGCGCGCTGCTCGGCCAGGCGTCGGGCGAGCTCCTCGGCGCGGCGGCGCTCCTCGGCCATCTGCGCGACGACCTCGCGGCGGTGCCGGGTGCTCACGGCGGACCACGCGTCGGCGGCCGCGGCGGCGTCCTGCCCGCCGGGCAGCAGCCCGCACACGGCGAGGAACGCCCGGGCGAGCTCCTCGCGGGCGGGCTCGTCGGCGACCCAGGCGCGGGGCTCGCGCAGCCCGTCGAGCAGCGCGACGAGCGCGGGGGCGACCGTGACCAGCAGCATCGCCGGCCCGCCGACCTGCTGGGCCTGCGTGGCCAGCGGCGGGGTGCGGTGCAGGCCGAGGAGCAGCCAGGCGGCGAGGAGGCCCGGGGCCGCGCGGGTCGTCGGCGTCGGGTGCGCGGTGGCGCCCGGGACGCCGAGGACGCCGTCGAGGTAGGCCGTCCACGCGGCGTCGAGCACGGTGCCGTCGAGGGAGACCGCGAGGTCCGCGAGCGCGGCGGCGGGGTGCACGCGGGCGTCGAGGAGCGCGGTCGGTGCGGCAGCGAGCCGGTGCGTCAGGGCGCTCAGCGGCAGCCCGGGGCGCCGCTCCCCCGGCACCACCGAGCGGGGCAGGCCGTCGGGGCCGAGGGCCGTGGGGTCGGGGGCCGTGGTCATCGGGCGCTCTCCTGCGTCGTGGCCCAGGTGCGGCGGGCGAACGTGCGGGCGAAGTCGACGAGCGCGGCGTCGCCGTCGACCCAGTAGGTGTCGTACCCCTCGGGCACGACGACGCCCGCGCGCCGGTCGGGCGGCACGTCGAGCAGCAGCGACCCTCCGCCGCCCGCGGCGGCGAGCGCACGGACGGCGGTCTCCTCGGGGTCGGGCTGCGGGGGCCAGCCCTGCCCGCACATCGTCGCCACCCCGTCGTCGGAGACCACGGCGACGTGCGTGGGGCGTGTCGTCGTCGGCGGGCGCCCGTCGTGGCCGAGGAACGTGCGGGCGAGGACGGGCAGGGGGAAGGCCGTGCCGCCGCCGAAGTGCGCGACGATCGCGCGCAGCACCGCGTCGGGGTCGCGCGTGAACCCGTCGGTGCCCGCGACCTGCCCGGGGCCGCTCCACGTGGTGGCCTGCACGCGCGCGCCCACCCGCAGCGCCGAGAGCGCGAGCACGGCGCCGGCCAGCGCGACCCACGAGAACTGCTTCGGGTCGGGCATGGACCCGGACGAGTCGAGGTACAGGTCGAGGTCCACGGGCGCGTCGTCGCGGACCACGGGCTCGTCGTCGTGGAAGGCCCGCCGCAGCGTCGTCATGCCGGGCACCACGACGGGCGACGCGGTGACGGTGCCGGTCCAGTCGACGTCGGCGAGGTCGTCGCCGACCTCCCACGGGTCGAGGCCGCCGAGCAGCGGGTCGACGGGCTGGGCGGTGCGGCGCTGCGGGAACGGCACGAGGTGGCGGGCGGCGCGCTCGCGGTACCAGGCGACGGCGACGTCCTCCGGGGTGCTGGTGCCGCCGAGCGCGTGGACGACGGCGTGCAGGTCGGCGGGCAGGAGCATGTTGCCGGTGTGCCCGGTGGCGGTGCCGGACGCGTCGGGGGTCAGCGTGGTGCGGGCGGGTGCCTCCGGGGCGGGCGCGACGTCGCCGACGACCGCGGCGTCCAGCGAAGGGTGCACGACGGGCGCGACGAGCGAGGCGTCGCCGGCGAGCCCGTGCGGCAGCGCGCCGGACGCGTCGGGGCACACGACGGCGCGCACGGAGGTGGCGAGCGCGTCGGTGAGCGCGGACTCGGGCAGGGAGGTGCGGACCAGCGCGGCGAACCCGCCCGCGCCGCCGACGGGGTCGCGGGCGTAGGCGCGCACGAGCCGGGCGCACAGCCAGGCGGCGCCCTCGTCGACGGGGTGGGCGGTGCCGCACAGGGTGGTGCGCGGCAGCTCCCAGAGCAGCTCGCACGCGCGCAGCACCAGCGCCATCAGCGGGTCCTTCGCCGGGCCGAGCGCGCGCCACACGGCCACGAGGTCGGCGCGGCCGGTGCGCTGGAGGCGGTCGTTGATGAGCAGGTCCTGCCAGAGGTTGGCGACGGGGCCGACGAGGTCGTGCTGGTCGACGAGTCCGGCGCGCACGCGGGCGGCGACGCGCAGCGCGGTGCGGCGGTGCGCGGGCGCGAGCACGTGGTGACCGATCTCGTGCGCGAGCACGGCGACGGCGTGGTCGTCGAGGCCGCGGCGGTGCACGTCGGCGAGGTCGACGTGCACCTCGACGGTGCCGGAGTCGTACCAGGCGAACGAGCCGACGTCGGCGACGGGGTCGGTGTGCAGCACGGGCGGGTGCACGCGGGTGGTGGTGCCCCACGCCGCCTGCGCCGCGGGCCACGCGTCCTGCCACCGCTGCACGAGCGCGTCCGGCACGGCGCCGCTCATGCCGGCACCCCGGCCACGCGCACGACGTCGAGGGCGTAGGAGTGCGCGCGGCTGACCAGCACGACGTCGTCGCCGGTGGCCGCGCCGCCGGGCACGACGCCCGTCGTCGCGTCCTGCCACGGCACGGGCAGCGACGGCTCGGGGGCCGGCGCGCGTCCGGCGAGGAGCCGGCCCACGGCGCCGCGGGGGCGGGGCGGAGCGTCCGCGGCGGCGGACAGGTCGAGGTCGTCCACCGGCACGACGCCCGCCCCGTGCACGTCGGCGACGACGGCCCACGTCTGCCCGTCGGCGATCACGGCCCAGCCCGTCGGCCCGCCCGGCACGGCGACCGGCAGCCCGACCCACGGCCCGCCCCACCCGGCGAACCCGCCGACCCGGCGCAGCACCCCGGCGCCGTCGGGCACCTGCGGCCACCACCACCGGTCGGCGCGGTGCCGGGTCAGCACGTCCGCGACGTCGTCGGGGGCCACGCCGAGCAGCGCGCCCGCGAGCGCGACGGGCAGGGCCGCGGCGGCGTCGAGGGCCGCGTCCCGGTACCGCACCAGGCCGGTGCGCCAGGCGGCGACGAGCAGCGCGGGCCGCACGTGCGCCGCGTCGTCGGGCGCGGGGGCGGCGGCCACCCGGGCCGACCAGGCGTCGAGCAGGCCCGTGCGGGCGACGACGTCGGCGGCGGCGACCACGGCGGGCACGACGTGCGTGGGGTGTGCGCGCACCCAGGGCGCGAGCGCGGGCAGCACCTGCACGACGGCGGTGCGCTGGGCGCGGCCGGTGTGCCAGCGTCCGCGGGCGACGAGGTCGAGGGTCGTGCGGACCAGCGCGAGCACGGCGTCCGCCCCGGGCAGGTCCCGTGCGGGACTGTCGGGCGTGGGCGGGGCGTCGGTCGCGTCGTCAGCGCGTGCGGGGTCGGGGGTGGCGGTGAGGGCGTCGGCGACGGGGACGACGTCGGCCAGCGCGGCGCGCACCGCCGCGGGCTCGGCGCCGAGCCCCTGCGCGGTGCGCAGCCACGGGTCGACCGTCGCGGCGTGGGCGCGCAGCACCCGTCCGAGCGTGCTGCCCGGGTCGAGCACCGGCGCGCCTGGGCGTGCGGGGGCGTCGCCGCCCGGGGTGGTCACGCGCCGCTCCACCGCAACCACGACAGGTACGCCGAGTACCGCTGGTGGGCGTACTTCAGCGCGAGCGCGTCGTCGTAGACGTCACCGTGCAGCTTGGTCGCCTGCTCCCACCCGGCCAGCAGCCCCTCGATGCGGGCGAGGCGGGTGCGCACGGTCGCCTCGTCGACGCCGTCGAGGCCCTGGGCGAGCTCGGCGAGGACGTCACCGACGGGGTCGTCGCGGTCGAGGTCGGCGGCGTCGTGCTGGCGGCACGCGGTGTCGAACAGGTCGCGGATCCACGAGACCCGGTCGGTGCGCAGCGGCTCACGCTCGGGGTCGTCGAAGGCCGGGGCCGCCAGGTCGGGCTGGAGCTTGTCGTGCAGGACGAACGGCAGGACCGCCCGCAGGTCCGCGAGCGTGACCTCGGCGTTGCCGCGGAAGTACGCCATCGCCTTGGCGTACAGCACGAGCGACTGCAGCGCCCGCACGGACAACCCGTTGAGGGTCTGGGCGCCGACGTCCTCGACCCGGTCGCGCCCGTCGTCGGCGAGGGCCAGCAGGTGCGGGTCCACGCCGGCCAGACGCGCGGTGTCCTTGGTGCGGTACTCCAGCTGCCACGCGGCGCGCTCCAGCAGCTCGAGCTGGGACGCGAAGTGCTCCAGCCGCCGGCGCACCGGCGCCGGGAACGGCACCGCGAGCACCTCCCGGTGCAGGCGGTCGTGCTCGTCGGCGTCGAACACCACCCCCGGCGGCACGTTCTCCTCCGGCCGCAGCCCCCGCTCCGCGCGGGCCACGAGGTCGCCGAGGAACCGGGAGTTGAACGCCAGGGCCTTGACGACCACGTCGATGCGGTCCCGCAGCGCGTCGACGACCTGGAACGTGCCGCCACCGGCGTCGTCATTCGCAGTCAGGTACCACGCGGACGCCCCGGTCTCGTAGACCTGGTCGAACACCTCCACGTACCCGTCGGCCAGCACCGTCAGCAGCGCCGACTGCGTGCGCGTGGGGATGCGGTTGTACTCGTCGACGATCTTCACGCGCATGCCCAGCCACGACCGCCACGCCACATCGATGTCCGCCAGGCTCTCGGCGTTGACCAGGTCCCGCGGCAGCGGCGTGCCGAACATGTCCTGCACCGTCAGCTGCGGGTGCCCGTGCTGCATGGCCCGCCGCACCTCCCGCACCGGGTACCCCGCGATGACGCCCATGAGGATCGCCGACGCCGTCTTGCCCCGACCCGGCCCCCCGACCAGCAGGCACCTGCCCCGCACCGCGAACGTCAGCAGCGGCAGCAGCACGAACGACGAGTACGACTGGTCAGTCGGGAGGTCCACCGCCGCCCGCGAGTCCCCCAGGTGGAACGTCGTCACCGGCCGCGCCGGGTCCGAGAACTCCACGTCGTAGTGCGGGCTGATGATCGCGTGGTTGACCATCCAGAAGTACGCCTGCCGCAGCTTCTCGTCCAACGGCGCCCCGCCCGCCGCAGGCTCGGCCGCGGCCTCGTCGGCGAACAGGTGCGCCACGTCCAGCGCCAGACCCCGCGGCACCGACCGGGCACCCGCACGGGTCGGCGCGGCAGACACCTGCGTGAGATCGGCATCGGGAGCGTTCACGAGCCTGATCCTCACATGGCTCAACCCGGCTGACCCGCCCCGGGTGCGGTGGCGAACCGAACCCGGGCGGCACCTGGGCATGCGGAGGCCAAGACCGCCCACAGGACGGGCCCGTGAACCAGAGTCAGGCCAGGTGCACTCTCTCCCCGGGTGGCCAGCCCGTCGGCGGCTGATCCGTATACCAAGCCTGCTCTAGAAGAGAGATCCGGCCACCAACGACCCAGATGAGGATGCGCCCGATCACCTCACCTCGACCGTCCACCACCGTCGGGCTCAGCGAAAGCGGCCCATCGGGTCAGGGACCAGCGGGAGAGTCGCTAGGAACGTCAAGTTCTACATACGTCGGCGAAAACGATCTCACGCGCGCGGTGCGTGACTGCGCAGCCAGCACCTCACCCCCGCTCTCTAGAACAGCAGAAACGGCCCCGAGAACTTGGTGCAGCGCTTCGGGCAATGATTGAAAGTTCATGGGATGCACGCCGTTCCGACTCGGGGCACACTGTTGACGACGAAACCGTCGATCACCACCGACTCGCCTGCGCTGGTTCGAGTGACCGTGAAACGCCCACTCGTAGGGACAACTCCTTGGAGACCTCGATACGCCTGCTCGACCACAGCATGCCGCGAACCGAAGCGCTGGACCAGCCTCGCCAGCGCCGGGGAACCGGCCCAAATGCGCCTCGACTGCGTCGACACCGCCACTCGTGACCCTGATCCGGTCGAGCGACAATCGCGATCCGGCGTTTGCGGCAACACCGGATCAACGGGATGCGTGCCAGAGCCGAGTCATCACCCTGTCGCTGGGCCTAGCAGCTCCGCACTATCGGCGAGATGAACCCTCACCTGATGATTGTACTCGGCGAGTTGGACAACGACTACTTCAATCTCCAACCCTGGATGGAAGCGCTCCAAGTCGTCTCCAATACTCAAACGGTCGATGAATCCATTGAATGGTAGGCCTAGATCAACCAGTATCCCCCATCGTTCGACTTGAAGCACCCCGGCTCGAAGCCGGTCCCCAATTGCCACTCGGTAGGCCATGTCGCCCCAGTTCGGCTGGTCATTCGTCATGGCTTAAACCAAGACCGCGGGGATTGGCTCAAGGTGGGAATCAGGTCCCGCGGCACTTCGATCTGCATCCTAGGCCCACCGTCGTACGGAAAAAACATGTTCTCGAACAAGTCCCTCTTTAAGGGCACGGGCCGCCGCGAGATCTCTGGCAATTCCATTGGCAAGAGACCGCAGCACCCCCAGAAAGCCCCACGCCGAAGTCGTACGAATCTTCCCCTCCACGCGAATCCTGAAGGTGCAATTGTCCTGGCCGGACTCACCAGGCGGTCCCTACTGCTGCCGAGCGGCGCGCAACTCGTCGATGAGCACGGGGAGGTAGGTCCGCGCCGCCGCGATCAGATCAAGGTACGGCGCCGAAGCCGGACCGCTGTCGCGCGTGACGTAGATGTCCTCCCCACGATCACCGTCTGGGCCGGTCATGATCATGTCCTCGCCCGAGTCGTGATCACGACCTTCGACGCTTGCCCTCCACGGAGGCGGATCGCAGCGGTCAGAGAGCTGCTGGAGCCACCTCAGGGTCTCCTCTGAGATCACCGTCAACCTACTTCCACGGGTTCTTGATCGTCGGGGTGAACAGAAGCTGATGGCAAAACTGACATCCTGCCGCACGCTTCACATTTCTCACTGACCCGCTACTTGGGGACTGCGGGCGGCCACGTCTCGAAGGTTCCCGACGACGCCGGATCAGCCGTGTTCAGGTCGAGCTGAAGCAACCCATCCATGATGACTTCTACTGAAAGGACGCAGGAGCCGAAGAGCACCCGGACGCCAGCCAGATCCAGGACTTCATCGAAGATCGGTTCTACGGAAGTGGCGGTGGCGCCGAGAATCGGGGCTAGTGCATCATCCTCGTCGACCGGGACGCGGGTCCACAGGCCGACCTCCTCGGCCAGGACAGACCGTTGTGCGTCACTGCAGCCGGCGTATGGGTCACGCCACGGACTCCTCGACACCATCAGAGTCAGGTCGGTGTTCACGTCGAGCAGCAGGGTCTGGCCGTCGTGCCACTTCACCTCCAGGGCACTTCCCACTGTCGGCGCCTTCCCGCGCAACTGATGTATCAGCCTGGCGGCCGCGACGCATCGGAGCCCCTCGACGCCCCATCCGGTCTCGATGGTCACTGTGGGAACACCTCCGCGTTGCTGGACCAGTCTGATCGACGCACGGCACCGGCAACTCGCCGACGACGCGCTCGAGCACCGCGTGCGCGGACGCGACACGCGCATCCGCCCTCACCGGCCAGAACCCTGCGACCGGACGTTCTCCCAGAACTCGCGGACCTCATCTTCGGCAAGCTCCACACCCCAGCCCGCGGGCGAGCGGATCGAGCCCAAGTCAAGGTCCCGCCCGAACACGGGCACCGGCGTTCTCGACCAGGGGCCGGAGTCCTGCGGCGTGCAGAGCAGGGCGATCTCCCAGTCTCGCTGCCCCAACAGAGCCCACTTCCCCGACGAACCCGCGATCGCGATCACGTCTGCCGTGTACGCAAGTGCGCCGGTGGCGTCGCCACCCGGCTCGAGCCGGAGGCCCTCGACGTAGCCCGCCTCGAGCGAAGCAGTCTCGACTTGGAAGCCCGGGAGAATCCCGTAAGCATCGCTGTAGTACCCCACATCGGGATCGAGGACCACCGTCGCGACAGCGTGGTCGTTGTACGTCCGGGCCAGGGCGAGGAGCACCGCGGCGAAGTCACCGCCCAAGACCCGGTCATACTCAATGACGTGACTGAACGCCCGTTGGGGGCGGAACGGCCACGCCGGCAAACGTGCCCCGAGTTCCACCACCACACCGACGGACTGCGCCAGGCGATCGAACTCGATCTGGTCCGTAGCGAACTCCGCGAGACCGGCCATCACGCGAACCTCAGCCGCAACTTGAGCGTCGTACCGGAGCCCGCCTCAGCGACGTCCGCCGACCACCCGCTGCAGCTACCCGATCGCTGTCGGAGAACGTACCGGGCACCGTTCTGCTCGAAGATCTGCACTGCACCATCCCTAGATACCCAGGAAGCCCACCCGTTCAGGGTCAAGCCGGTCTGCGCTCTGCAAAATCCTCCAGTAGACCAAGGAGAATCGTCGTCGCATCAGCATCGCGAACCGGACTGCCTGCCGGGACCGAGTCCATGACGACACTCCACCATCCTCTTCCTGTCTCGTGGCCGAGGACCCGCTCGGCCACCCAGCCGTCGAAGCCATCAAGCATTCGCCCATCACCGGCGCTCGCCAACCCTGTCACGAAGGCGACGACCGAGGCGTAACGGTCGTCGGGCAGGTACATCCTTCGGCGGTGGCGCAGATGGAAGCATGCCTCCTGGAGATCCATCGCAACCTCACCTTCTCGAATCAAAGCGAAGACACTCGCCATCGGCGCAATACCCTCGATACAGATCCCAAAATCGGGGGATATCGCTGGGCCGCGAGACGGGAGTGGCCTGAGCGGCAGCGCGATCATGGTACGGCTGCACCGGGCTTGCGCGACGGGCAGGCATCAGGCGCGAGCCGCGGGTCTGCGATCAGGCAGACCACGGATCCAATGGCGACGGTCTCCTCCGAAGGAGATCGTGCGACTCGGTCCCCAAGCTGCCGAGATCAGGGATCGGGAGCGGTACGCGCGTGGTTGCATGAGCGATGACAGCCGCCGACGTCGCTCGTTCCCTCCTCACCATCGATGCGCTCCGCGCCCGGTGCAGGGCCCTCGCGATGCTGGACGCGGTGATGAGCCCCGCGCGGGCAGCCCGGTACTTCACGTTCGACGGGCACTGGGGCCCCGGCGAAGAGCTGGCCGCCATGCGCAACGGGTCCGGCGACGAGTGGTCGATCGTCTTCTCCGCGGCGGGCGCCCTCGTCCTCGGCTTCGACCACGAGTCGGAGATGAGCCCTGCCGTCACCGGGCACCTGTGGCCCGGTCTGGTCGAGGAGGTCCCGGAGGCCTTCGCCCGTCATCTCGACGAGCCGTCCTTCGGCCTCGACGGCACGCTCCTGGCGACGGTGTGTCTGTGGCGCCGCGCGGACGACACCCGTTGGTGCAGCGGGGAGATCACGTACCCGCCCGAGGCGGACGGCGACCCCGACGGAGCGACCTTCCTGTTCGAGGTGCTGCTCGACGAGACCCCCGGTACGTACCAGGAGTTCTCCGAGGAGTACTACGAGAAGACGGTCGACACCGGCGCGGTGCAGGCGGTCCTGACGCTCGAACCGATGACCGCAGACCTCGCACTCCGCCTCAACCCGGACGTCGACCTCGGGGCTCTCGGCAGGGACGCAGCCGACCCGGGCTGGCCGTCCGTCGGCTTCCCTCCGGCCGAGGCGACGGCCCTCGCGCCGAGGTGACCGTCCTGGGGCCGCGTCGCCGCGACGATGTCTCGGCGTCCTCGCACGGCGACCCGTCTGACGGCCGGGTGACCCCCGCGCCGCCCACCGCGTCGAACGTCAGGCGCCGGCCACCCACGTCCGGGTGAACGCGCTGCGCTCGGCGACCGAGGGTGCGATGTCGTGCAGCGCCCTTGCCACGTCCGCGACGAGGGCGTCGAGCATGGCGAGGAGCTCGCGCCGGTCGATCCTCTCGACGTCCGGCGACGGCTGCCAGGTCGCCCGTGAGCTGCAGCGGATCACCACGTCGTCGGCGTCTGCCGAGAAGACGAACGTCGCCTCGATGCCCGGAGGGTAGAGGTCCAGCTCGACGTCCTGCCCGGACCTGATGCCGGCGACGACGTCAGGCAGCTCTTCCAGGAACGCGGACATGTCGTAGCCCACCTGGAGCGGCCACGGGTCACGCCCGAACCCGACGAGCACGAACCGGCCCGCTGCCACGTCGTCGAGGAGCGCGCACGCCACGATCACGTCGGTGAAGTAGTCCCCGTGCACCTCGAACGGGCCGGCGTGCGGCGGCACCTCGGCCGCCGCTTCGAACGCCACGCGGAACACCATCAGCGGCTGCCCCCCCTACTTCCCGGCGTTGCGTGCCGGACCCGGCCGCCAGGCGGAGGCAGCGCCGGCCGTCATGCCCGGCTCACCCTGCGCGCACGAAAGCCCCGCCCGATCTCGATGTCGTCCGCGAGCACGCTCGCTCGGACCGGCCGGCGCGCATCGTCGAGAACGACCACCAGCACACGCTCACCGACACCCGCAGTGCCCATCTTCGCGTGGTCGATGAACACGTCCGTACCGCCATCGGCGCGCGCTCCGGCGCCCCACGGCTGGAGGGCGACCACCTCGACCATGAACTCGTCGTGCAGCACGGCGCCACCCTCCCACGGCCAGGACGTCACCGACCCGGACTCGACGCGGGCGACGTCCACCAGCAGGTGCACCTCACTCCGCCGCTCCCATGACGACTAGTGCGGCGGCCGCCGCCGCGGCGACCGGACGACGTTCGAGTCGTGCATGAGAACGCCGCCGCACGCGCACCGTGGGACGCGTGGGACGCCGCACTGGACCGGTACCGGGTTATGGACGTCGATGCTGCGACGTACGACGCCGCCCTGCTGGAGAGGCTGCGGCCGACGTGACAGCCCCTCGTCCGGCCTTCCACGTCGATGTTCACGGTCCACTTCACCCGCTACGGCGAGACGGGCTTCGAGCACCACGAGCAGGGCACGTCGCCATCGCCACGCAGTCCGGCTCGCGTCACAAGCCAGCCCGCTCCCGCACGGCGGTGATCGTGGCTACCCAGCCGGCCGCGACCCGGGCCCGATCATCAATCGCGACATGGATGCCGGCGCTGCTCCCCACGGCGAAAACCTGATCGGCGATGTCCGCCGTCAGGATGTGATTGAAGTTAAAGGAGCCTTCGAAAGCGAACCACGCAAACTCCGCACCGGCGTCGAGAGCAGCCGCGAGCCAGGCTGACACGAGACCTTCCGCGCCCGATGGCACCGCGTCGAAGGCCAGGTCCCACTCATAGCACTGACGGCCGCCGAGCCGTCGATCGAGATCTTCGAGGCGGTATCGCCGCACGTCCCGAGGCTGGACCTGACCCCCTACGCGCTCAAGTGACGCGATGGAGGCATCGGCAGGAAAGACCGCGAAGAGAATGAGCGTCACGCCCCGCCCAGACCACGAGACCGCCTGGGTGAACCGACTCACGGCAACCCCCACTGTGCCATCTGCGCTGCGCCCAGGACGAGTGCGAAGAGCACGCTGCCCTGGCACGGTCCCGTCGTGGCGACGAAGTCGACCACCTGTCTACCGCCCGCCTCACCGGCGAAGACTCGTGTCATCGCCTCACCGATCCTCCCGTCGAGGGCCCCCGTCGGCGCCCGGGACCACTCCCTCACGCACCAGCTGCGGAACCCTCTCGAACCGGCCCACGAAGTACCCGCTGACGGTAAACCCGTGGCCAGTGAGCGCGGCCCTGATCTCGCGTGCCTGCGCCGCCGCACGGGCGACCAGGTGGATGCTGGCGGGAGCCCGCCCTCGACCATTGAGGCCGTACGAGGAGACGGCAACGAGGTCATCGCTGGACCACCACTGCGACAGCTCGCCCGACGCGTCACCGTCCAGGCTCAGGCCTCCCACGGCCCGCACCACCTCGGCGGCGTCGGCACCGGTCACGATCGCGGAGTGCGGCCACCCGTGGAGGGCAGCCCATGCTGCCGCTTGCTCGAGCACGAGCTCGACCGAGTCGAGCATGACGTTGAACTTGTCGTGCCACGCGGTACCGAAGCGGCCGTCCGAGTCGAACAGGAGCGTGCACTGCGCCGTCGGGTGCCTGGCCCCGCGGTACACCAGCCGCCCGTCCGATGCGCGCCACACCGGGTCGACCCCGTGAAGCCCGAGCCGGATCTCACCCTCGAGCGGACCCCCGACCACCGGGACCGTGAGACCCCCGTACGTCCGCTCGAACTCGACCACCGTGGGCAACCGTGCGACGAATGCCGGCTCCATTGCCGCGACGAGGTGCGGGTCACGCCGGAGCGTCGGGAACATGAGGCCCAGATCAGCCATGCCGAAACTGGCACGCGCAGCACCGGTCCCGTGCTCTTGGATGAACTGCCTCGCCCGCTCGGACAACCCGGTACTCACGTCGGACCTACGCCGAGGTAGCCGACAAGCCTCACGCAGGACGGGCTCACTGGACGGCCGTTCGGACGTCGGGGGCCAGATCCTCGGCCGTGCGCGCAACGCTTGTCCCGCGTTGGCGTCGACCCGCAGGTGCACGTCACTCTGCCGCTCCCATGACGACGAGGGCGGCGGCTGCTGCTGCAACGACGTCCGACCACCGCGGATCCGCGGTGTAGACATCGTCGGACGCGTCCTGCAGATCGTCGATCATCGGTCCGAGTGCCGCGTGGAGCGCCGTGAACGCCTGCACCTCGTGCTCGAAGAGGACCGCCCCGACGACGACCGACGGTTCGGGGACTACCAGACAGTCGTCGTACAGGACGTGCACGTTCAGGGTCAGGTCGTCGTAGTAGCTCACGCCCTCCTCGTAACGCCCCCACACGACCCGCTGATGGTCCACGTCAGCGAGCGACCGAAGAGCATCGATCACATAGTCCCGCATCTGGGGAAAAGTCACCGAAGCCTTCACAGCCCGCTCCTGACCGACGGTTCATAATCTTCAGCCCGCGATGCTTCTTGATGCGAGCCGCGATTTCGCCCATGGCAGCCGCCCGCAGACCCGGTGCTGAGAAATCCACCATGAAGGCATGGGCCTCGCCGCCCGGGCCTGGCTGCGCGAAGGCCATGACAGTCCCATTGCCTCGACAGAATCGTCACGTCATCCTGCCGACCACCAGACCGCTCGGGAGCTTGAGCACCCAAGGATCCAGATCGGTGTCCGGGGTCGCGATCAGCGTCCCGGTCGAGAAGCTGAACCTGACCGCAGAACCCTCCTGCCGCACGGCGTCCAGGGTGCCGCCGACCAGATCCCAGACCCAATCCTCGATGTCATCGGCCTCCCAGGACAGGGGACGTCCAGCGACCGCGCCCTCCCAGGGGCAGGCGATCGTCAACGACCAGCCCTCGCCGAACAGAGTCAGGATCGGGTCCTGAACCTCCACGCCCTCGACGCGAACCGGGAGCCCGGCATCTGGGGAAAGCACTGCATTCAGACCTTTCAGCGCATGAGTCGCGGAGCAGACTACTCGGGGATCGCTGTCCCTCCGGGGAGGTCGAGGCTGTTGACATTGACGCTGCGTCAGCTCCTACCGTCGTCCAGGCACGCACGACACGACGGGAGGGACGACGATGCAGGCCTCGATCCAGGAGATCGCCCGGCTCACGGGGGTCACCAGCAGGACCTTGCGCCACTACGACGCCGTCGGCCTCCTGCCGCCCACACGGACGGGCTCCAACGGGCTGCGCTGGTACGACCAGGACGCCCTGGTCCGCCTCCAGCGGATCCTGCTGCTGCGCGACCTCGGACTGGGGCTGCCCCAGATCCGCGACGTGCTCGACCGCCAGACCGACGAGACCACGGCGCTGCGCCACCACCTCGACTGGCTCGACGCCGAGCAGCAGCGCCTGGCCCGCCAGGCGGCGTCCGTCCGCGCCACCCTGACCGCACGCACGAACGGGGAGACCCTCATGACCGAGCAGATGTTCGACGGCTTCGATCACACCCAGCACAAGGACGAGGTGACCGCCCGCTGGGGCGCCGACGCGTACGCGACGTCCGACGCGTGGTGGCGTGGCATGTCCGACGCCGAGCGCACCACCTGGAAGGACGCCGCAGCGACCCTCACGCAGGACTGGATCGCCGCCGCCTCCGCCGGCACGGACCCCGCCTCGCCCCAGGCGCAGGCGCTGGCCGCGCGTCACCTCGACTGGCTGGCGTCGATCCCGGGCACGCCCCGCACACCGGCGGGCACCCCTGACCCGGAGTACGTCCGCGGCCTCGGGGACATGTACGTCGACGACCCGCGGTTCGCCGCCACCTACGGCGGGCCCACCAGCGCGGCTTTCGTCCGCGACTCCCTGCACCACGCAACCGACCCGGCTCGCTGACGGGCGGCCGCCGCCGATCTCAGTACCACTCCTCGAGCCTGAGGAGGACGCGGCGCTCGAGCGCGGCCACGTCCTCGGGCGCGAGCGGCGGCGGCCGCCAGCTCAGCTGTCGCATGCGGGTGAGGGCCGGCCCGGGGATCGCGACGCCGTACGTGCGGACGTAGTAGGAGGCCTCGCACCTCCAGATCCAGACGCCGTCGGTCGCGATCGAGGACCCGCCCATGACGGCGTCGGGGACGCCGCTGATCGTGTCCCGGTCCACGCACATCCACGCCACGACGAGCGGGGCGCTGTCCAGGTAGTCCGCGACGGCGGCCCGCTCCTCTCGCGGAATCGCGTCGACCAGCCGGCGCAGGTCGTACGCGGAGCCCTCCTCGCTCCGGTCGTACGGCGAGAACACGCCGAGCCCCATCGGCTCCCGGAGCATCCGTCCCACCATGTCACCCATGTCCCCTCACCGGGTCGTCCCGTGCGCGGAGCGCACCCTGCTGCGCGGCCGTCGGGATGCCGATCGTGACGCTCGGCCGTGTCGGCTCACACCACCGACGGGCGGCGGACGTCCACCAGGTCGGGGTCGCGGGCCACGAGGACGTCCTCGAACGGGTCCCACCCCTGGGTCGCGACGTACTGGTGCTCCGCCGCGGAGATCGGGACGAGCCACGCGATCATCACGGGGTGGCCGTTCTCCTCGACCACCGCGAACGCGTCGTCGAGGTACACGGGGCCGGTGACGTAGAGGGCGGGCTTGCCGGCCTCGACCAGCGGGTCGACGTGGACGTGCAGCACCTCGCCCCGCAGGAGGGGGCCCTGCTCGAGCACGTGCAGGCCGGCGTCGGAGACGGGTCGCGGCGGCGATGCGGTCCTGGTCGGGCAGGTCGTCCGGAAGGAGCAGCAGCAGCTCCTGACGGATCGGGTGGCCGTCGAGCGCGGTACAACCGGGGAAGCGGTTCAGCCCGAGCGTCGCGTACGCGACCGAGCGCGGCACGGGTGAGCCGTGCCGCACCACCTGGAAGGGCAGCTGCTCACCGTCCGGGGCGAGGGCGCGCGACCCCATGACGATCTCTCCGAGCCATCGTTCGAGATGCTCGACGAGCACGGATCCTCCCCTCGCTCCCCCGGGTCCCGGTGGTGGGCTCCGCCCCGGGGAGTCGTCCCCGGCGCGTTCCGGCGCTGTGCACCGTACCGGCAGACGACCAGGTCAAGAGGGGGTTCGCGCCTCGCCGCGCGCATACTCCGCGTGCGCGGCGACCGGGCGTCCGCCAGGACGCCGGAGTCGGACGAGAGGCACTTCTGGTGGGCGATGCCCGGGGCTCAGTCGCCGTTGAAGACGAGGTAGCGGTGCGGTGTCCTCATCACGATCTCGATCTGCTGACGGACGTCTTGCGCAGGCCGCGCAGCGCGACGCGTCCAGGGCCGGTGGACCGAGCGCGCCAGGTCGAGCCCCTGCCACCATCCGTCGCACGATCTCGTCCGCCACGGCGTCAGACGGCCGACGGGCGGTAGAGGTCGACGAGGTCAGGGTCCTCGTGCAGGAGCAGGGCCTCGAACGCCTCCCAGCCGTACGTCGTCACGTACTGCTGCTCGGCGGCGGTGACGGGCACGACCCAGGCGATGACGACGGGCTGACCGTCCTGGTGGGCGACGGCGAACCGGTCGTCGAAGAAGACGGGCAGGGTGACGTAGAGGAACGGCTTGCCGGCGGCCAGCAGCGGCTCGGCGCGGGTGGGGACGACCTGGCCGCGCAGGAACGGGCCGTCGCGCAGCACCGCGAACCCCGCGTCGGCGAGGGCGTCGAACGCGGTGCGGTCCGCCTCGACGAGGTCGTCGGGCAGCAGCAGCATGAGCTCCTGGCTGATGGGGTGCCCGTCGAGGGACCGCCCGCCGAGGTACCGGTTGACGCCGACGGTCACGTACGCGGCCGACTGCGGGACCGCGTTGCCGCCGTGCCGGAACACCTGGAACGCCAGGCCGCCGAACTGCGGGTCGTCGACCCGCCAGCCACCGACCATCTGACCGAGCCAGCGCTCGAGGTGCTCGACGAGCACGTGCCCACCTCCGACGTCGCGACGCCAGGTGCCGGAGAGGTCCGACCACCTGCGCCGATCACCGTAGCGGGCGCGAGCGGTGCCGGGGGCCCCTCGGTCGGGTGTGACTGGCCGGTGGATCAGGCGGCGGAGTACCGCTGGCGGGCCGCCTCACCCGTGGTACCGAGCGCCTGCCCCACGACGTTCCACGACAGCCCTTCGGCCCGCGCGCGGGCGACCGCGTCACGAACGGCGCGCTCAGCCTCGTTGGCCAGGTACGCGCGGCGGGCGGCGGCCCGGCGGATCTCGAGGAGCAACGGCGAGGTCGGGACGAGCGCAGCAGGCTCGACCATCTCGGCCGCAACCGCCATCGAATCGCCCCACGCCTCGATCTCTGCGCGCTCCTCGGGCGTCAGGCGGAGTTCATCGATGCCCATCTGCCCCTCACCTTCCCTCGTCGTGGAGCAGGAACTGGTTCCGCGCAGCCATCGCGTGGAAGACCACGAACCTGAAACCCCATCGGGCACGGTGCCCGATCTCCAGCAATCCCCCGTCACGCCCGGGTCCGATCGTCATCACCCAGTCGTCCGTGTCGAAGCTGCGCACGGCGAACGCGAGCGCATGCTCGATGTCAGCCTCCTCGATCCCAGGGCGCTTGAGTGCGCTCGGCAGGACCAGGATGCCTCTGTCGTCGTCCACCTGGCAAGCCTACTTGCCAAGCCACCTTCCATCGGACGCCCTGTGGATGCCCGCGCACCGAGAGGAGCGACCTCGACTACGGGCCCGGGGCGGTGTCGAGCGGGAGGGACGGGGCGAGGCGGCGCAGGGCGCGGTAGGTGGGGACGAGGGCGTCGTACAGCTCGGAGAAGACGGGCAGCAGCGAGCGGTACAGCTCGGCGGCCGCGGGGCGCGGGTGCACGGTGCGGGTGATCTCGACCATGTCCTCGACGACGTCGATGCTGGGGACCAGGCCGACGGCCTCCATGCCGAGCAGGGCGGCGCCGAACCCGGAGCCCTCCTGGCCCTGCGCGAGGTGCACGTCCATGTCGAAGGCGTCGGCGAGCACCTGCTGCCACAGGTCGGAGCGCATGACGCCGCCGGTGGCGCGGACCTGGGAGATGTCGAGGCCGGCGGCGCGCATGGCGCGCAGCACGGTGGCGAGCTGCAGGCAGACGCCCTCGACGGCGGCGCGCAGCAGGTGCTCGCGGCGGTGGGCGCGGGTGAGGCCGACGTAGGCGCCGCGGGGCAGGGCGCTCCAGTGCGGGGCCCGCTCGGACAGCAGGTACGGGAGCATGAGCAGCCCGCCGGAGCCGACGGGTGCGCGCGCGGCGATCTCGAGGAGCTCGGCCTCGTCGGCGGTGTCGGGGGCGAGGGTGTCGTGCGCCCAGCCCAGGACGACGCCACCGTTGTTGATCGCGCCGCCGACGACCCACCGGGTGGGTGTCAGGGCGTAGCAGAACACGCCGCCGAGGGGGTCGACGGCGGGGCGGTCGACGACGACGCGCAGGGCGCCGGACGTGCCGAGGGAGCAGGCGGCGACGCCGGGCCGGACGGCGCCGACGCCGAGGTTGGCCAGGGGGCCGTCGGCGGCGCCGACGACGACGCGGGTGCCGACGGGCAGGCCGGTCGCGGCGGCGGCGTCCTCGCCGAGGGGCAGCACGTGGGTGGTGGGGACGAGCTCGGGCAGCTGCTCGGCGGTGATGCCCGCGAGCGCGAGCGCCTCGTCGTCCCACCGCAGGTCGGCCATGGTGAGCAGGCCGGTGGCCGAGGCGGTGGAGTGGTCGACGACGAGGGCGCCGCACAGCCGCCACAGCACGTAGTCCTTGATGCCGACCCAGAACCCGACGCCCTCGCAGAGCTTGGGCTCCTGCTCGTGGAACCACACGAGCTTGGGCAGCGGGGACATGGGGTGCAGGGGGGTGCCGGTGCGCTGGTGCAGGGCGAGCCCGCCGGTGGCGGCGCGCAGGCGTTCGGCCTGGGCGGCGGCGCGGGTGTCGCCCCAGGTGACGGACGGGGTGAGGGGGTCGAGCGTCGGGGACAGGCCGAGCAGGGAGTGCATGGCGCTGCTGAACGACAGGGCGGCGACGCGGTGCGCGCCGACCTGGCTGACGACGTCCCGCACGCAGGTGCGGACGGCGTCGACGATGGCGTCGGGGTCCTGCACGGCGTGGCCGGGGTGCGGCTCGTCGAGGTCGATGCCCCGGGACGCGGTCGCGAGCTGGCGGCCGCGGGTGTCGAACGCGACGACCTTGGTGCTGGTGGTGCCGAGGTCGACACCGAGGACGACGTCGGCGCGCGTGCCGGGGGTCGCGCTGGCGCTCTCGGCGGCGGTGCTGGTCGGGTGCGGCACGGCGGGCCTTCCGGGTCGGGCGTCGCGGACGGGTGCGGGGGTCAGACGGTGGACGCGACGCCGTAGACGACCAGCACCACGGCGAACGCGACGACGGACTGCAGGGCCTGCTGGACGGTCCAGGTCTTGAGGGTCGTCTTGACGTCCATGCCCATGAGGCGGCCGACGAGCCAGAACCCGGAGTCGTTGACGTGGGAGGCGAACACGGACCCGGCGGCGGTGGCCAGCACGATGCAGGCGACCTGGAGGGTGGTGAAGTCCCCGGCGGCGACGGCGGGGGCGGCCAGGCCGGCGGCGGTGACGAGGGCGACGGTGGCCGAGCCCTGGGCGACGCGCAGCAGCAGGGCGATGAGGTAGGCGGCGACGATGACGGGCAGACCGACGGACTCCAGCGCGGAGGAGAGGGCGTCGCCGATTCCGGAGGCGCGCAGCACGCCGCCGAACATGCCGCCGGCACCGGTGATGAGGATGACGGAGCAGACGGGGCCGAGGGAGGAGTCGAGGACCTTCTCCAGCGCGGTCTTGTCGACGCCGCGGCGGGTGCCGAGCACGACGGACGCGACGAGCACGGAGATCAGCAGCGCGACGCCGGAGGAGCCGAGGACGGTCAGGGCCTGCACCCAGCCGGCCTCGGGGTCGACGACGCCGGCGGTGCCGAGGGCGTCGAGGCCGGTGTTGAGGAAGATCAGCACGAGCGGCAGCAGCAGCACGCCGACGACGGTGGCGACGCGGGGCGGATCGGTGGGCTGGTCGTCGTCGACGTCGCCGAAGAGCGCCGGAACGGGCAGGACGATGCGCCGCCCGACGAACAGGCCCCACAGGTAGCCGGCGACGTACCAGGTGGGGACGGCGAGCAGCAGGCCGACGAGCAGGACGATGCCGAGGTTGGCGCCGTAGAGCTCGGTGGCGGCGACGGGCCCGGGGTGCGGGGGCACGAAGACGTGCATGACGGAGAACGCCGCGGCGGCGGGGATGCCGTAGAGCAGCACGTTGTCGCCGCCGAGGCGCCGGGCGACGGCGAAGATGATCGGCAGCATGACGATGAGGCCGGCGTCGAAGAAGATCGGGAACCCGAGCGCGAGGGACGCCAGGCCGAGCGCGAGCACGGCGCGCTTCTCGCCGAACACCCCGACGAGGGCGTCGGCCAGGACGCGGGCGCCGCCGGAGTGCTCGACGAGCTTGCCGAGCATGGCGCCGAGGCCGATGAGCAGCGCGACGCTGGCCAGCGTGCCGCCGAACCCGTCGAGCAGCACGTCGACGAGCGACCCGGTGGGGATGCCGGTGGCGACCGCCGTGAGGAGCGAGACCACCACGAGGGTGAGGAACGCGTGCACCCGGAACCGGATGACGAGCACGAGGATCAGCGCGATCGCGCCGGCGGCGATGCCCAGGAGGGGGCCTGCGCCGAGGGTCTGCGTCCAGTCGTCCATGTCGGATCTCCGTCGATCGAGGTGGGCCGGGCGTGGGCGTCCGTCCCATCGTGGGGTCGGACGACGCCGCCCGCCCACGCTGCCATAAAGTATGACTATTGCCAACCGGGCTGGTCCCGGCCCCGCCGCAGGCCCGGTCCGTAGACTGCGGCCACCGACGGGTGGAGGACGGGCGATGGGCAAGGGGCTGCACGGCGGCGTGCTCGACCGCCTCGGCCGCCGCATCGCCGCGGGCGACCTGCCCGCCGGGACGGTGCTCACGCTCGCCGGCCTCGAGGCCGAGCTGGGCGTGTCCCGCACGGTCGTGCGCGAGGCGGTGCGCGTGCTCGAGGCGGTCGGCATGGTCACCAGCCGCCAGCGCGTCGGCATCACCGTGCAGCCCGAGCACGCCTGGCACGCCCTCGACCCCCAGGTCATCCAGTGGCGCCTGGCCGGCCCGGGCCGCTACCGCCAGCTCGTCGAGCTCACCGAGCTGCGCCTGGCCGTCGAGCCCACCGCCGCCCGCCTCGCCGCCCGGTACGCCGACGCGCCGACACGCGCCCGGCTCGTCGAGCTCGCGGACCGCCTGCACGCCCTGGGCGCCGACGAGCAGGCGGCCTCCGCCGCGTACCTCGACGCCGACGTCGCGTTCCACACCGTGCTGCTGCGCGCCGGCGGCAACCCGCTGCTCGGCATGCTCGGCGGCGCCGTCACCGAGGTGCTCGCCGGGCGGGCCGCGCTCGGGCTGATGCCCGAGGTCCCCGCCGAGCCGTCCCTCGACGGGCACCGGGCCGTGGCGCTGGCCGTCGCGCAGGGCGAGGAGGACGAGGCCGAGCGGCAGACCCGCGCGGTGGTCGAGGAGGTGTGGCGCGCCGTCGTGGCCGCCGCCCGCCGCGACGGCCGCCCGACCCGCTGACCCCACCCGGCACGCGGCCCGTCCGACCGCCTGCTCACGCGCGGGTCAGGGGGTGCGCAGCGAGTCCTGCCACTGGGCGTGCAGGGCCGCGAACCGCCCGCCGGCCGCCACCAGCTCCTCGGGGCTGCCGTCCTCGGCGACGCGCCCGTCGGCGACGACGAGCACCCGGTCGGCGTGCATGACGGTCGACAGCCGGTGCGCGATGACCACGGCCGTGCGGCCCACGAGCAGGCGCCGCAGCCCGTCCTGCACGAGCTGCTCGCCCGGCACGTCGAGCGAGCTCGTCGCCTCGTCGAGCACCAGCACCGCCGGGTCGGCGAGGAACGCCCGGGCGAACGACACGAGCTGGCGCTGGCCCGCCGAGAGCCGGACCCCGCGGGTGTCGACGCCCGTGGCGTACCCGTCCGGCAGAGACATCACCAGGTCGTGCACGCCCACCGCGCGCGCCGCGGCCTCGACCTCCGCGTCGGAGGCGTCGGGGCGGCCCAGCGCGATGTTCGCGCGCACCGACCCGGAGAACAGGTACGCCTCCTGCGTCACCATGACCACGGCGCGCCGCAGGTCGGTGGCGTCGACGTCGCGCAGGTCCACCCCGTCCAGGCGCACCGCACCGGCCCGCGGGTCGTAGAACCGCGCGAGCAGCTTGGCGACCGTCGACTTGCCCGCGCCCGTCTCCCCCACCAGCGCGAGCGTCTGCCCCGCGGGCACGTGCAGGTCCAGGTGCGGCAGCACCGACGGGCCCGCGCCGTACCCGAACTCCACGCCGTCGAACCGCACGTCCCCGGCCGGGCGGACCACCCGCACGGGCCGCACCGGGTCCGGGACCGTCGGCTCCTCCGCGAGCAGCGCCGAGAGCTTCTCCAGCGCCGCCGTCGCCGACTGGAACGCGTTGTAGAACATGCCGACCTGCGCCAGCGGCGCGAAGAACCGCCGCGCGTACAGCACCGCCGCGACGAGGACCCCGACCTCCAGGCCGCCGTCGAGCACGCGCAGCCCGCCGACCAGGAGCACCGCGGCCAGCGTGACGTTGCCGATGAGCACGAGGCCGGTGTCGAAGACGCCGTTGACGCGGATCGCCTCGGCGTTCGCGGCGCGGTACTCCTCGGCGAGCCCGTCGTACACGCCCGCGACCTCGCGCTCGCGGCGGAACGCCTGCACCGCGCGCACCCCGGTCATGGTCTCGACGAACCGCACGATGACCCGCGCCGCGGCCGTGCGCGAACGCCGGTACTGCGCCTGCGACCGCCGCTGGAACCAGCGGGTGAGCACCAGGCCGGGCACCACCGCGACCAGCAGCACCAGGCCGGAGCGCCAGTCGAGCAGCACCAGGCTGGTCGCGGTGAACACCATGGCCAGGCCGCTGGCCGCCAAGGTCGTCACGCCGCCGTCGAGGAGCTCGCGCAGGGCCTCCAGGTCGGAGGTCTGTCGGGAGATGATCCGGCCCGAGGTGTACCGCTCGTGGAACTCCAGGCTCAGGCGCTGGGTGTGCCGGAACACCCGGCCCCGCAGGTCCAGCAGCACGGCCTGGCTGACGCGCGCGGCCAGGCGCACGGTGGCCGCGGTGAGCACACCCGCGGCCAGCGCGGCGGCCGCGTAGACGCCCGCCACCAGCAGCAGCGGGCCGGCGTCGCCCGCACGCAGGGCGGGCAGGCCGCGGTCGATGCCCGCAGCCACGAGCGCCGGCCCGGCGACGAGCGCGAGCTGGGCGCCGACCACCACGAGCGCGGTCGCCCACGCGCGCCGCGCGACGGGCCGCAGCAGGGACCCGAGCAGCGCGAGCGAGCGCGCACGGACCTCGTGCGCGGGCAGGACCGGGCCGTCGTCGTCGGTGGCGCCGTGTGCGGGTGCGGTCGTGGCGGTCATCGGCCCTCCCCCGGGCCCGCGCCGATGCGCGCGGCGTCGTCGGGCACCGCGTCGTCAGGAACAGCGTCGTCAGGCACGGCGTCGTCGGGCACGGCGTCGGGCCGGTCGGGGGCGTCGTGCTCGGCGGTGAGCACGTACCGGTAGTGCGGGTGCGTCGCCAGCAGCTCGGCGTGCGGGCCGACGCCGGTGATCCGCCCGTCCTCGAGCACCGCGACGCGGTCGGCGAGCGCGACGGTCGACGTGCGGTGCGCGACGACGAGCGTGGTGGTGGTCGCCAGGGTGCGGCGCAGCCCCGCGGTGACCTCGGCCTCGGTGGCGACGTCGAGCGCCGACAACGGGTCGTCGAGCACGAGCACGCGGGGGCTGCCGGCGATGGCGCGGGCCAGGGCGACGCGCTGCCGCTGCCCGCCGGACAGGCTCAGCCCCTCCTCGCCGATCACGGTGTCGAGGCCGCGCGGCAGGGTGCGGGCGAACCCGGCGCGGGCGACGTCGACGGCCCGGTCCACGAGCGCGTCCGCCGCGGCGGGGTCGAGCCCGGCCAGGTGCTCGGCGGGCACCCCCATGAGCACGTTCTCGCGCACCGAGGCGGAGAACAGGATCGGGTCCTCGAACGCCACGGCCACCGCGGCGCGCAGGTCGGCGCGGGTCAGGTCGCGCACGTCGACGCCGTCGACCAGCACGGCCCCGCCCGTGACGTCGTAGAGCCGGGGCACGAGCTGCAGGAGGGTCGTCTTGCCGCTGCCGGTGAGGCCGACGAGCGCGAGGGTCTCCCCCGGCTCGAGCACCAGGTCGACGCCGCCCAGCACCTCGCGCCGGCCGGGGCCGTGCGCGAACCGCACGTCCCGCAGCTCGACGCGCGACCCGCCCGCCGGAGCCGGCGGCAGCGCCACCGGCTGCTCGGGGTCGGCGACGGCCGGGGCGGTGTCCATGACCTCCAGGTACCGGTCGGTGCCGGCCCGCGCGTCCAGGGTCATCGCCAGGAGCTGGCCGAGCGCCTCGACCGGACGGCTCATCACCACGGCCGTGGCGAAGAACGCGACGAGCGCCCCGACGCTGACCCGGTCGCCCGACGCGAGCCACACCCCGACCGCGAGCGCCACGGCCAGCGTCGTCTCGGGGATCCAGGCGAGCACGAACGTCATGCGCGACTGCGAGCGCGCCTTGTCGAGCTCGGTGCCGCGCAGCTCGTCGGCCTGCCGCACGAAGTCCTCGAGGGCGTCGTCGCCGCGGCCGAAGGCCTTGAGCACACGGATGCCGTGGACGGACTCCTCGACGGACGTCGCGAGGTCGCCGGCCTGGTCGCGGGCGCGGCGGACGACGACCTTGTAGTCGAGGCGGAACCGGAACCCCAGCGCGACCACGGGCACGGCGCCGGCGAGGTACACCAGCCCGAGCGGGGGGCTGGTCGCGATCATCAGCCCGGCGCCGACGACGACGGTGGTCGCGGCGACGACGAGCTGGATCAGCCCGAACACCATCCACCGGCGCACGAGGTGCAGGTCGCCCATGGAGCGCTGGAGCAGCTGCCCGCCGGACCAGCGGTCGTGGAACGCGACGGGCAGGTCGAGCAGGTGCCGGAACAGGTCGGTGCGCATGGCCCGCTCGACGCCGGTGCCGGGGGTGGCGATCAGGGCCCGGCGGCACCAGACGAGGAACGCCTCGAGGACGCCGAGCAGCAGCACGAGCCCGGCGGCCTGGACCACGGCGGTGCGGGTACCCCCGGCGACGAGGTGGCCGTTGACGACCTGCCCGAGCACCTGCGGCACGGCGAGCGCGAGGAGGCTGGCGACGAGGGTGGCGACGCCGCCGGCGACGACACGGGGCACCGCGGGGCGGGCCCAGCGCAGCAGCCGCAGCATCGCGCGGGTCGTCGAGGCGTCCGGCGACGCGGGGGCGGGTGGCACCCGGTCAGCCTAGGCAGGCCCGCCGACGCCCGCCCGGTGCGCCTCCTGCGGGCGGGCCGGGCGGACGTCGTGCGGGTCGGCCTGACGGGGTCAGACGCCGGTGCGGGCGATCGTCGTGTTGTTCGCCTGGGCGCGGGGCCGCACGACGAGCAGGTCGACGTTGACGTGCGCCGGGCGGGTCAGCGACCAGGCGATGACGTCGGCGACGTCGTCGGCCACGAGCGGCTGGTAGCCCTCGTAGACCTTCGCGGCGCGCTCGGCGTCGCCGTCGAACCGCACGAGGGAGAACTCCTCGGTGGCGACGTTGCCCGGTGCGATCTCGATGACGCGGATCGGCTCGCCGACGATCTCCCAGCGCAGCGTCGTGGCGAGCATGCGCTCGGCGTGCTTGACGCCGGTGTACCCGGCGCCGCCGGGGTACGCGGCCTGGCCGGCGGTCGAGGTGACGACGAGGACGTCGCCCGCGCCGCGCTCGCGCAGCAGCGGCAGCACGCCCTTGGTCACGCGCAGGGTGCCGAGCACGTTGAGCTCGTACATGGTGCGCCAGCCGTCGAGGTCAGCGTCCTCGACGGTGTCCAGCCCGAGCGCGCCGCCGGCGTTGTTGACCACGGCGTCCAGGCCGCCGGTGTCGCGCACGTGCGCGACGAGGGCGTCGACGTCGGCGTCGGAGGTGACGTCGGCGACGAACGTCTCGGCACCGGTCTCGGCGGCGAGGGCGGCGAGCCGGTCGGCGCGGCGGGCGGTGGCGACGACGTCCCAGCCCTCGGCGCGCAGGCGGCGCACGGTGGCGGCGCCGATGCCGGAGGACGCGCCGGTGACGAGCGCGCGGCGGGGACGGTCGGTGGTCGAGGACATGCGGGGCTCCTTGCGGCAGGGCGGACGGTCGAGCATGGCACGCGGCGGCCGGCCCGGGTCCGTCGGCGGACCGGGCAGGGTCGGCAGGTGCGGGTCGGCAGGTGCGGGGCGGCAGGTGCGGGGCGGCGGGTGCGGGTCAGGCGGGGGCGACCTCGGCGAGGGCCTCGGCGAGCAGCGCGACCCCCTCCTCGGCCTGCGCGGGCGTGACGACGCACGGCGGGACCACGTGCACACGGTTCTCGGCGAGGAACGGCAGCAGCCCGCGGCGCAGGCACGCGGCCTTGAGCGGGCCCATGACGTCGGCGCCGACGGGCGTGCGGGTGCCACGGTCGGCGACGAGCTCGAGCGCCCAGAACACCCCGGTCCCCCGCACCTCGCCGACCAGCGGCTGGGCCTCGGCGAGGGCCGTCAGGGCGGGGCCGAGCACGTCGGTGCCGATCGCCGCGGCGTTCTCGACGACGCCCTCGTCCTCCATCGCCGCGACGGACGCGACGACCGCGGCCATGGCCAGGGGGTGCCCGGAGTAGGTGAGCCCGCCGGGGAAGACGCGCTCGTCGAACGTCGCGAGGATCTCCTCGCTGACGAGGACGCCGCCGGCGGGCACGTACCCGGAGTTCACCCCCTTGGCGAAGGTCACCAGGTCGGGCACGACGTCGTGCTGGTCGAACGCGAACCACGAGCCGGTGCGGCCGAACCCGGCCATGACCTCGTCGAGGATCAGCACGATGCCGTACCGGTCGGCGATCGCGCGCACGCCGGCCAGGTACCCGGGGGGCGGCACGAGGACGCCGGCGGTGCCGGGCACGGACTCCAGCAGGATCGCGGCGACGGACGACGGGCCCTCGCACTGGATCACGCGCTCGAGGTGCGTCAGCGCCCGCTCGCACTCCTCCTGCGGGGTCGTCGCCCAGAACTCCGAGCGGTACAGGTACGGGCCGAACACGTGCACGTGGCCGCGCGCGTACTCGTTGGGCACGCGCCGCCAGTCGCCGGTGGCCACGACGGCCGCGCCGGTGTTGCCGTGGTACGAGCGGTAGTGGGAGACGACCTTGTCGCGGCCGGTGTGCAGGCGGGCCATGCGGATGGCGTTCTCGTTGGCGTCGGCGCCGCCGTTGGTGAAGAACACCTTGGCGAAGCGGTCGGGCGCGTGGCCGAGCACGGCACGGGCGGCGCGGCCGCGGGCGAGGTTCGCGGTGGCCGGCGCCACGGTCGTCAGCTCGGCGGCCTGCGCGCGGATCGCCTCGACGACCCGGGGGTGCTGGTGGCCGATGTTGGTGTTGACGAGCTGGCTGGAGAAGTCGAGGTACCGGCGCCCGGCGTGGTCCCACACGGTCGACCCGGACCCGCCGGCGACGACGAACGGCGCGACGGCGCCCTGCGCGGACCACGAGTGGAAGACGTGCGCGCGGTCGAGCGCGACGGCCTCGTCGTCGAGCGCGGCGCCGGCGGGCGCGGGTGCGTGGGTCGTGCCTGCCATCAGGGCCTCCTCGGGCGGACGCGACGCGTCCTGGTGCGGGTGGTGCTGCGGTGCGGGTCGTGCCGGGGGGTGGCCGGTGCGGTGCGCGTGCTGGTGCGCACCGCACCGGCCGGGGGTCAGTTCCCGCCCTCGGCGAGCTCGACGTCCAGCGGCTCGAAGTCCTCGCCGACGACGTCCTCGCCGGCCTCCTCGAGCTCGGCGAGCGCCTGCTCGACGTACTCGGTGGTGTACGCGGACTCCGGCGGCTCGGTCGTGATGATCGTCGCGCCGGTCTCGTTGCTCGTCTCCAGGGCCAGGGCGACGGTGCGGTCCCAGACCTCCTCGTCGACCAGGCCGATGCCGCCGGTCGTGGACGGCCAGATGAGGTTGTTGACCTCGTTGGTCATCCACAGCTGGTGCGACGTGCCGAGCGTGGAGCCGGCGGCGGTGACGATCTCCGCCGCCTCCTGCGGGTTGTCACGGGCGTAGATCCAGCCACGGATCGTGGCCTTGAGGAACTTGACGGTGGTGTCCTGGTACGCCTCGTCGGACTCCAGGCGCTCGGTGTCGGCCCAGATCGCGTCCTGGAGCATGGCGACGCCCTCGTCGTTCCAGTCGATGACGGTGAAGTCCTCGGGCTGGTAGAGGTCGCCGGTGTCGGGGTCGACCGTCTCCAGCAGCTGGGCGTACTCGTTGTAGGTCATGGCCTGCGCGGCGTCGATGTCGCCGTTGAGCAGGCCGAGCATGTCGAACGCCTGCGTGACGAGCTCGAAGTCCTCGACGCCGGCGGCGTTCAGCCCGGCGAAGAGCTCCCACTCGTTGCCGTAGCCCCAGGAGCCGACCTTCTTGCCCTCGAGGTCCGCGACGGACTCGATGCCGGAGTCCGCGAACGCGACCTGCAGGGTCGCGGAGCGCTCGAAGATCTGCGCGACGTTGGTGATGGCGGCGCCCTGCTCGATGGAGCCGAGCACCTTGGGCACCCACGCGACCGCGTAGTCGACCTCGCCGGCCGCGAGCGCGTCCTGCGGGACGATGTCGCCGCCCGACGGCAGGATCTCGACCGCCAGGCCCTCCTCCTCGTAGTAGCCCTGGTCGACCGCCGCGTAGTACCCGGCGAACTGGGCCTGCGTGAGCCACTGCAGCTGCAGCGTGACGGGCGTGAGCCCGTCGGTGGACGAGCCGCCTGCGGCGCCGTCGTCCGAGCTCGAGCACGCCGTGAGCAGCAGACCTGCTGCTGCCACGGACGCGACGGCCGCCCCCCAACGCGTCGTGGTCCTCATGTCATCTCCCCTCGGTGGTCGCGTGCCCCGGACGGGCACGTGGGTGCTGCGTGTCGACCGTCCTGGCGGCGTCGGCAGGCGGGCGTGCGAGGGACGGGTGCGGCGCTCACGCGCCGGCCCGTCGGGTGACGAGGTGCTCCGCGGTGGCGGTCACCCCGTAGAACAGGAGGCCGACGACGATGCCGCCGAGCACGTAGGCCCACGCCTGGGCGTAGTTGGAGCCCGAGGCGGCGGTGGTGATGAACGAGCCGATCCCGGAGCGGGGGCCGCCGAAGTACTCGGCGACGATCGCGGAGATCACCGCCAGGGACGACGCCATGCGCAGCCCGGTGAACACGAACGGCACCGCCGTGGGGACGGTCACCGTGCGGGCGACCTGCACGGACGACGCGGCCAGCGCCCGCATGAGGTCGCGGTGCACGGGGCGGACCTGCCGCAGCCCGCGCAGCGCGTTGACGTACACGGGCACGAACACCGCGAGCGCGGCGACGATCACGCGGGCCTGCTCCGAGCTGGCGCCGTACATGGAGTACAGGACGGGTGCGAGGGCGACGACGGGGACGACGGCCAGTGCTGCGACGACGGGCTCGGCGAGCACGTCGACGACCCGGACCATGGCGGCGACGACCGCGAGCAGCACGCCGAGGGCGGCGCCGACGAGCAGGCCGAGCAGCGCGTTGCGGCCCGTGACCAGGGCGGCGGACGTGATGGGTCCGGCGTAGGTGGTGGCCTGGTCGGCGATGGCGGCCGGGCCGGGCAGCACGAACGGCGGCAGCTCGGCGAGCACGACGAGCGCCTGCCAGGCGGCGAGCATCGCGACGAGCAGCAGCACCGGCGGCAGGACCTGGCGCAGCACGCCCCAGGTGGCGTCCAGGCCGCGGGTCATCGCACGTCCACGCCGCGGGCGGCGGGTGCCGCACCCGGCTGGCCGGCGTGCAGGGCGTCGCGGACGCGCGCGACGGCGGCGAAGAACGCGGCGTCGTTGCGCAGGTCGTCGCCGGTGTCGTCGTGCGGGCCGGACCCGCCGAGCGCGGCGGCGTGCCGGTCGAGGCCGACGTCGACGATCTCGCGGATCTGCCCGGGGCGCGGCGACATGACCACGACGCGGTCGGACAGGAACACGGCCTCGGGGATGGAGTGGGTGACGAAGACGACGGCCGCGCGGGTCTCGGCGCAGATCCGCAGGAGCTGGGCCTGCAGGTGCTCGCGGGTCATCTCGTCGAGCGCCCCGAAGGGCTCGTCCATGAGCAGCAGCGACGGCTCGTCGGCCAGGGCGCGGGCGATCGCGACGCGCTGCTGCATGCCGCCGGAGAGCTGGTCGGGGTGGTGGTCGGCGAAGTCGGTCAGCCCGACGAGGGCGAGGAGCTCCTCGGCGCGGGCGCGGCGGCCGGCGCGGCCGGTGCCGGCGAGCTGGAGGGGCAGCTCGACGTTGGCCCGGACGGTGCGCCAGGGCAGCAGCCCGGCCTGCTGGAACGCGATGCCGTAGTCCCGGGCGAGGCGGGCCTCGCGGGCGCTGCGGCCGAAGACCTCGACGGTGCCGGAGGTGGGGGTGTCGAGGTCGGCGACGAGGCGCAGCAGGGTGGACTTGCCGCAGCCGGACGGGCCGATGAGGGAGACGAACTCCCCCGCGCCGACGGTCAGGTCGACGTCCTGCAGGGCCACGACCTGCCGGTCGCCGCGGCCGAAGGTGCGGGTGACGTGCTCGGCGCGCACGGCGACGGCCGCCGTGGTCGTGCCTGCGCCCGTGGTGTCCGTGGTGGTCGTGGTGCCGGCGTGAGGGCCGGTGTCGGGGCCGGTCGGGTCGGGCTGCTGCGTCGCGCTCACTGCGCCACCTCCACGCGTCGGTACCGTCGAAGACCGTGGCCCAGCAGGGCCACGAGGCCGGCCGCGAGCAGGCCGAGCGCGACGGCGCCGAAGATCGGCGCCCACGGCTTGGGCGGGTCGCTGGCGGCGAAGTTGGCGAACTCGAGGATCATCCGGCCCAGGCCGCCGGGCATGCCCGTGGCGACCTCGGCGACGATCGTGCCGACCACCGCGTTCGCGGCGGCCAGGCGCAGCGCGGGCAGCAGGTGCGGCACGGACGCCGGCAGGCGCAGCCGCACGAGGGTGGTGCCCCAGCCCACGCCGTAGGCGCGCAGCAGCTCGACGTGGATGGTGTCGGGCGACTGCAGGCCGCGCAGCATGCCGACGGCCACGGGGAAGAACGCCAGGTAGCTGGCGATCACCGCGACCGACATCCACGGCTGCCACTCGAACGCCCCGAGCTCGAGCTGCGCGCCCCACGAGCGGACCAGCGGTGCCAGGGCGATGAGCGGGACGGTCTGGGACAGGATCACCAGCGGCAGCACGGCCCGCTCGACGACCCCGAACCGTTGCATGACGATCGCGAGCAGCGCGCCGACCAGCACGCCGATCCCCCACCCGGCGGCCGCGACGCCGAGGGACAGCCCGCCGGCGCGGAGCACGGCCAGCCACAGCGGCTCGGCGCCGGTCGCCCCCGAGACGGGCTCGGCGAGCCGGGCGACCATCTCCCACGTGTGCGGCATCGCCAGGTCCGTGGTGCGGGGCAGCAGGCGGGTCTCGCCGACGGACCAGCCGTCGTCGGGGCCGAGGAGCTTGTACGCCTCCCACAGCAGCGCCACGGCCAGGACGGACGCCACGGCCACCAGCGGGCGGACCCGCAGCAGGCGCGCGAGCACCGACGGACCCGCCCGGCCGGGCGCCGGGGCGGCGGGGAGGGGCGCCCCGGTGGTGCCGGCCGGGACGGTGGTCGTGGCGTCCGTCGTGCTCATGCGGTGGCCACGACCTGCTCGGCCAGCGCGGGGATGATGCGCTCGCCGTACATGCGCATCGTCTCCTCCTTGTTGTCGTGCTGGAGGTAGAGCGCGAACTGGTCGCAGCCGAGGGCCTGGAGCTCGCGCAGCCGCTCGACGTGCTCGTGCGGGGAGCCCAGCAGGCAGAACCGCTCGACGATCTCGTCGGGAACGAACCGGGTGTGGGAGTTCCCCGCCCGGCCGTGCTCGTTGTAGTCGTAGCCCTCGCGCTCCTTGATGTAGTCGGTCAGGGCCTTGGGGATCGCGGAGTCCGTGCCGTACCTCGTCACGATGTCGGCGACGTGGTTGCCGACCATCCCGCCGAACCAGCGGCACTGCTCGCGCATGTGCGCCCGCTCCGAGGGCGACGCCCCGTCGCCGACGTACCCGGGGGCGGCGACGCAGATCTTCACCGCGTCGGGGTCGCGCCCGGCGGCCTCGGCCGAGTCGCGCACGGCCTTGACCATCCACGCCGTGATGTCGGGGTCCGCGAGCTGCAGGATGAAGCCGTCGCCGACCTCCCCGGTCAGCTTCAGGGCGAGCGGCCCGTACGCGGCGACCCACACGTCGAGCTCCGAGCCCTTGGCCCACGGGAACCGCACGGTGCGGTCCCCGACCTGCGCCGGGCGGTCGTTGGCGAGCTCACGGATGACCTCGATCGAGTCGCGCAGCGTCGCCAGGTTCGACGGCCGCCCGTTGAGGGTGCGCACCGCGGAGTCCCCGCGGCCGATGCCGCAGATCGTCCGGTTGCCGTACATCTCGTTGAGCGTCGCGAACAGCGACGCCAGCACGGTCCAGTCCCGCGTCGCGGGGTTGGTGACCATGGGGCCCACGACGACCTTGCGGGTCGCGGCGAGGATCGCCGAGTAGATGACGAACGGCTCCTGCCACAGCAGGTGCGAGTCGAACGTCCACACGTGGCTGAAGCCGTGGGTCTCCACCTGGCGGGCCAGCTCCACGGTCCGCGACGCGGGCGGGTGGGTCTGCAGGACGACACCGAAGTCCATGGGGGTCTCCTCTCAGACCAGGTACTGCGACAGGCCGCGCTTGACGTACCGCCCGTGCCCGGGGCGGCCGTGGTAGCCGGCGTCGTCGACGAGGACCTCGCCGCGGGACATGACGACGTCGACGTGACCGTCGACCTCGAAGCCCTCCCACGCGGAGTGGTCCATGTTCATGTGGTGCGTCTTGCCGACGCCGATGGACGTGTGGCCGGCCGGGTCGTAGACCACGACGTCGGCGTCGGCACCGGGGGCGATGACGCCCTTCGTGCCGTACAGCCCGAACATGCGCGCCGGCGTGGTCGACGTGAGCTCGACCCACCGCTCCAGCGTGATCTCGCCGGTGACGACGCCCTGGTACATCAGGTCCATGCGGTGCTCGACCGACCCGATGCCGTTGGGGATGGCCCGGAAGTCCCCGACGCCCAGCTCCTTCTGCCCCTTGAAGCAGAACGGGCAGTGGTCGGTGGAGACCATCTGGATGTCGTTGGTGCGCAGCGCCTGCCACATGTGGTCCTGGTGCCCCTCGGCCCGCGCGCGCAGCGGCGTCGAGCACACCCACTTCGACCCCTCGAACCCGGGGGCGCCGAGCTGCTCCTCCAGCGAGAGGTACAGGTACTGCGGGCACGTCTCGCCGAACACGTTCTTGCCGTTGTCGCGGGCCCACGCGAGCTGGGCGACGGCCTGCTTGGCGGACACGTGCACCACGTACAGGGGCGCGTTCGTGACGTCGGCCAGCATGATCGCCCGGTGCGTGGCCTCCTCCTCCAGCTGCCAGGCGCGGGCCACGCCGTGGAAGTACGGGTCGGTCTTGCCCTGCGCGACGAGCTGCGCTGCCAGGACGTCGATCGCGGGGCCGTTCTCGGCGTGCATCATCGTCAGCAGCCCCAGCCCGGCGGCCTTCTGCATCGCCCGCAGGATCTGGGCGTCGTCGGCGTAGAACACCCCCGGGTACGCCATGAACAGCTTGTAGCTGGTGACGCCCTCGTCGACGAGGGACTCCATGGCCTTGAGGGAGTCCTCGTCGACGCCGCCGACGATCTGGTGGAACCCGTAGTCGACCGCGCAGTTCCCGGCCGCCTTCTCGTGCCACGCGGCCAGGCCGTCCTCGACGCGCTCGCCGGCGCGCTGCACGGCGAAGTCGATGATCGTCGTCGTGCCGCCCCACGCGGCGGCGCGGGTGCCGGTCTCGAAGGTGTCCGAGGCCGCGGTGCCGCCGAACGGCAGCTCCATGTGCGTGTGGGCGTCGATCCCGCCCGGCACGACGTACTTGCCCGTGGCGTCGAGGACCTGGTCGACCGACGCCGCGAGGTCGTGCCCGAGCAGCGTCGAGCCGGGTGCCAGGACCGCGGCGATCGTCCCGCCGTCGACGAGCACGTCGGCGGCGGTGCGGCCGGTCGCCGAGACGACCGTGCCGCCGCGGATGAGGGTGGTGGCCATGGGTGTCCTTCCGTGCGACGAGGGGTCAGGGGGCGACGATCGGGCCGTAGGCGTCGGGGCGGCGGTCGCGGAAGAACTGCCAGCGCTCCCGGACCTCGCGGATCTGGTCGAGGTCGAGGTCGCGGATCAGCAGCTGGTTCTCGCTGGTCGAGCCGACCTCGCCGACGTAGTTCCCGTCGGGGCCCACGGCGTAGGACGAGCCGTAGAAGTTGACCGCCTCGTCGCCGTACTCGTTGTCCTCGAGCCCGACACGGTTGTTGGCGATGACGAACATGCCGTTGGCGACGGCCGCGGCCGGCTGCTCGATCTCCCAGAGCTTGTTGGAGATGCCGGGAGCGGTGGCGTTCGGGTTGAACACGATCTCGGCGCCGTTGAGGGCCAGGACCCGCCAGCCCTCGGGGAAGTGCCGGTCGTAGCAGATGTTCACGCCGATCTTGCCCGCGGCGGTGTCGAACACGGGGTACCCGAGGTTGCCGGGCCGGAAGTAGAACTTCTCCCAGAACTTGGGCAGGTGCGGGATGTGGTGCTTGCGGTAGCTGCCGAGCACGGTGCCGTCGGCGTCGATGACCACCGCGGTGTTGTAGAGGACGCCGGGCTGGTCCTCCTCGTAGATGGGCAGCACGATGACGATGCCGAGCTCGGCGGCCAGCGCGGCGAACCGCTGCGTGGTGGGGCCGGGCACGGGCTCGGCGTAGTCGTAGTACTTCGTGTCCTGCGTGATGCCGAAGTAGGGGCCGTAGAAGAGCTCCTGGAACCCGATGACCTTGGCGCCGGCGGCGGCGGCCTCGCGCGTCCAGTCCTCGTGGAGCGCGATCATCGACTCCTTGTCGCCGGTCCAGGTGGCCTGGGTGAATGCGACGCGTACGACGGTCATGGGTCCTCCGGGCTCTCGTGCGGGGTGCGTGGGCGCGGTGCGGGCCGGGCGCCCGTCGGGGCGACCCGGGCCGTGGCGCCGAGGAATGTGACTGTCCGGCTTGGACATTTCTGCGGGGTAACCCGGCGTTTGCGTCGCGGGAACTTCCGGGGCCGGTGTGTGAACTCTTGGACCGTCGTCCGGGACAGGCACCTCCCCGCCACCCGGACGGGCGTCCACCGCCGGCGCACGGCCCACGCACACGTGCCCGTAACACGGGCAGGGCAGCATGCGCCCATGCAGCCCCTGGAGCTGGCCGCGCGGGTGACCGACCGGTCGCCGCGCGGCATCGCGGGGACCATCGCCCGCCTGGTGCACACGGGCGACCTGCTGCCCGGCGACCGCCTGCCGACCGTGCGGGCCCTGGCCACCGCGCTCGGGGTCAGCCCGGCCACGGTGGGCTCGGCGTGGCAGACGCTGGCCACGGCCGGCCTCGTCATCTCGCGCGGGCGGGCGGGCACCTCGGTGCTGCCCGGGCCCGCGGGGCGCCTGCCCCCGCGCTACCGCGACCTGGCCGACGTGCCGCCCGCCCGCATCGACCTGGCCGCCGGCACCCCCGACCCGGACCTGCTGCCCGACCTGGGCCCGGCGCTCGGCCGCGTCGCGGCGCGCGTGCGCGTGGCCCGGACCGCCGGGTACCTGGAGGACCCGGTGGTGCCCGAGCTGGAGCGGCTGCTGCGCACGTCGTGGCCGTTCCGCCCGCAGCGGCTGACCGTCGTCGACGGCGCCGTGGACGCCCTGTCACGGGTGCTGGAGCAGATCACGGGCTTCGGCGACCGCGTGGCCGTCGAGGACCCGGGGTTCCCGCCCGTGCTGGACCTGCTCGACCACCTGGGCCTCGAGCGCGTCGCGGTCCCCCTGGACCGGCACGGGCTGCGCCCCGACGCGCTGGCCGAGGCGCTCGCCGCGGGGGTCCGGGCGGTCGTGCTGCAGCCGCGCGCACACAACCCCACCGGCGTGAGCCTGACGCCGACCCGCGCCCGGGAGCTCGCGGCCGTGCTGCGCGCGGGCGACGGGCACGCGTGGGTCGTCGAGGACGACCACTCCGGGGAGATCGCGTCCTCGCGCGACGTGAGCCTGGGCACGCTGGTGCCGGACCGGGTGGTGCACGTGCGCTCCTACTCCAAGTCCCACGGTCCGGACCTGCGGATCGCGGCGGTCGGCGGCCCGGCGACCGTGCTCGACGCGCTCGTGGCCCGGCGCATGATGGGCCCGGGCTGGACGTCGCGCCTGCTGCAGCACGTGCTGGCCGACCTGCTGACCGACGCGCAGGCCGTGGACGCGGTGCAGCACGCGCGGCGCGTGTACTACGGGCGGCAGCGGGCCCTGTGCGCGGCGCTCGCCGAGCACGGCGTGCACGTGCCGCCGGGCGACGGGATCAACCTGTGGCTGCCCGTGCACGACGAGCGCACGGCCCTGGTGCGCCTGGAGGCGGCGGGCGTGCGGGTGGCGCGCGGGCGGCCGTTCTTCTCCGTGCCGCCCCACCCGGGCGGGTGGGTGCGCGTGACGGTGGGGCTGCTGCAGACTGCGGACGTCGCGCACGTGGCCCGGGCGCTGGCGCTGGCCGCCGCACCCTGACGCGCGGGCGTTCGCCGAGGGCGGACGGTCCGGGACCTCCGTCCCGTGGACCCGTGATACCCCCGGGGGTATAGTCGGACCATCGACCACCCGCCCCGGAGGCTTCGCATGCAGCTCGACCCGACCGAGATCGCCCCCGCCGTCACCCGCCTGCGCCGCGCGCAGGGCCAGCTCGCCGGCGTCCTGCGGATGCTCGACGAGGGCGCGGACTGCAAGTCCGTCGTGACCCAGCTCGCGGCCGTCTCCAAGGCGCTCGACCGGGCCGGCTTCGCGATCATCTCGACCGGCATGGCCCAGTGCCTGCGCGACCCCGACGGCGAGGGCACGCTCGACCGCGACGAGATGGAGAAGCTCTTCCTCTCGCTCGCCTGAGCCGTCCCGGGTCCCGCGTCCCCACGCCGGGACCCGCCGCAGGACCGGCACCGCCCGCCCGCACGCCCGCCCCCGGGCACAGGGCAGCGGCGGCGATGCCCCCTGCCCACCGCACCACCCGCAGCCCGGGCGACCCGGGCCCCACCGCAGGGAGCACCCGTGAAGATCGTCATCGTCGGAGGCGTCGCCGCCGGGATGTCCGCCGCCGCCCGCGCCCGCCGCCTCGCCGAGGACGCGCAGATCGTCGTCCTCGAGCGCGGCCCGCACGTCTCGTTCGCCGCCTGCGGCCTGCCGTACCACCTGTCCGGCGAGATCGCCGACGCCGACGACCTGCTGCTGCACACCCCCGCGTCGCTGCAGTCCGCGCTCGGCCTGGACGTGCGCACGCACAGCGAGGCCGTCGCGATCGACCGCGCCGCCCGCACCGTGCGCGTCGCCGGCCCGCAGGGCGAGTACGACGAGCCGTACGACGCGCTGCTGCTGGCCCCCGGCGCCGTGGCCGTCGCCCCACCGCTGCCGGGCCTCGACCTGCCCGCGGTGCGCACGCTGCGCACCGTCGCCGACGCCGTCGCCCTGCGCGAGCGCGTCGACGCCGGCGCCCGCCGCGCCGTCGTCCTCGGCGCCGGCTTCATCGGCCTGGAGGCCGTCGAGGCGCTGCGGCACCGCGGCGTCGACGTCGACCTCGTCGAGCGGGCCCCGCAGGTGCTGCCACCGCTGGACCCCGAGCTCGGCGCCCTCGTCGCGGGCGAGCTGGCCGACCACGGGGTGCGCGTGCGCACCGGTGTCTCCGCCACCGGCGTCGAGGAGGCACCCGACGGCGGCATGGTCGTCGTCCTCGACGACGGGAGCCGCCTGCCCGCCGACCTCGTCGTCCTGTCCGTCGGCGTGCGCCCCGACTCCGCGCTGGCCGCCGCCGCCGGGCTCGACGTCGACGCGCGCGGTGCGATCGTCGTCGACGCCGCGCAGCGCACCTCCGACCCGCACGTGTGGGCCGCGGGCGACGCGACCGCCGTCGTGCACGCCGTCACCGGCGCCCGCGGGCCCGTGCCGCTCGCCGGGCCCGCCAACCGGGCCGGGCGCACCGCCGCGGACTCCATGCTCGGCGCCGAGGTCGCGTCGCCGCCCGTGCTCGGCACCGCCGTCGTGCGCGTCATGGGCCTGACCGCCGCCGTCACCGGCGCCAACGCCGCCATGCTGGCCGACGTCGAGCACCACACCCTGCACCTGCACGGCGGGCACCACGCCGGCTTCTACCCCGGGGCGCAGGCCGTGCACCTCGTCGTGCACGTCGGCACCGACGGGCGCCTGCTCGGCGCGCAGGCCGTCGGCCGCGAGGGCGTCGACAAGCGCATCGACGTCATCGCCACCGCCGTCCGCGCCGGGCTGCGCGCCACCGACCTCGCCGACCTCGAGCTCGCGTACGCCCCGCCGTACGGCGCCGCCAAGGACCCGGTGAACATGGCCGGGTTCGTCGCGCAGAACGTCCTCGACGGCACCCTCGCGCTCTGGCACGCCCGCGACCTCGACGCCGTGCGGGCGTCCGCGCTCGTGCTCGACGTGCGCGGCGACGCCGAGTGGGCGTCGGGCCACCTGCCCGAGGCCCTCCACGTGCCGCACACCCAGCTGCGGGACCGGCTCGACGAGGTCGTCGCCGCAGCCGCCGGGCGGCCCGTGCGCGTGCACTGCGCCAGCGGGGTGCGCTCCTACCTCGCGCACCGGGTGCTCGTCGCCGCCGGGCTGGACTCCGCGTCGCTGTCGGGCGGCATGCAGACCCTGCGCGCCGTGCACCCCGACCTCGACCTGGTCACCGACGCGGACCGGGTGCCGCAGCCGGCCTGAGCCGAACGGCTTGCCCCCGGCGGGGTCCCGGAGCGTAGGGTGACGCCCCGGAACCCCGCCGGGCGAGTGGTGGGGTCGCACCGCCCCCGGCTGGGACGGTCCTCCGCGGCGTGACGTGCGCCGACCCCCTCCACGAGCGCCCGACGACGTGCGCGCACGGCACCGACCCGGAGCACCCATGCCCTCCCTCACGTCCGCACCCCTGCGCACCGCACGCCGCACGACCGCCGCCCTCACGCTCGTGCTCGCGCTCGGCGCGTGCAGCACGGCCGGCACCGCCGAGCCCGTCACCGGCGCCACGAGTGCCGCGCCCGACCCCGCGTACCCCGTCACGCTCGACAACTGCGGCACCGAGGTCACCCTCGACGCCCCGCCCGAGCGCGTGGTCACCATCAAGTCGTCCACCACCGAGCTCGTCGCCGCGCTCGGCGCCGCCGACCGCCTCGTCGGCACCGCGTTCAGCGACGGCCCCGCCCCCGACGACCTCGCCGGCGCGCTGGCCGACGTCCCCGAGCTGTCCGAGCAGGTGCCCGGGCAGGAGGCGCTGCTCGAGGCCGCGCCCGACCTGGTGCTCGGCGGGTGGGAGTCGAACTTCTCCGCCGACGGCGCCGGCGAGCGCGACGCGCTGGCCGCGCTGGGCATCGCGACGTACGTGGCGCCGTCCGCGTGCAAGGAGCCCGGCTACCAGCCCGACCCGCTGACGTTCGACCTGGTGATGGCGCAGATCCGCGAGGCCGGCGCGCTGCTGGGCGTGCCCGACGCCGCCGAGCAGGTCGTCGCCGAGCAGCAGGCGGTGCTCGACGCGGTCGAGCCGGTCGACGGCGTCACCGCCCTGTGGTGGTCGTCCGGCGAGGACTCCCCCTACGTCGGCGCCGGCATCGGCGCACCCCAGATGATCCTGGGCGCCGCCGGGCTCGACAACGTGTTCGCCGGCGTGCACGACACGTGGACGTCCGTCGGGTGGGAGCAGGTCGTCGACGCCGACCCCGACGTCGTCGTCCTCGTCGACGCGGCGTGGAACACCGCCGCCGACAAGCGCGCCGCGCTCGCCGCCAACCCCGCGACCGCGCAGCTCGAGGCCGTCCGCGAGGAGCGCTACGTCGTCGTGCCGTTCGCCGCGACCGAGGCCGGCGTGCGCAACGCCGACACCGTCGCCGACGTCGTCGAGCAGGTCACGGCACTCGGCCTCGACGGCTGAGCGGAGCCACGGTGGCGCGGACGGCGGCAGAGCGCGTGACGGCGGGGCGGGCGACGGCGGGGCGGGCGCCGCGGCGCCCCCCGCTGGCCGCCCTGATCGGCGTCGGCGGGGTGCTGCTCGTCGCGAGCGTGCTGGTCACCGTGACGATCGGGCCGGCCGACCTGGGCGTCGGCGAGGTCGCCCGGTCGGTGGCCGGGCACCTCGGCCTCGACGTGGCCCCCGTGCCCGTGCTGCACGACGCGATCGTGTGGCAGCTGCGCCTGCCACGGGTGCTGACGGCCGCCGCCGTCGGTGCCGGGCTCGCGGTGGCCGGGGCGGTCATGCAGTCGCTGACCCGCAACCCGCTGGCCGACCCGTACCTGCTCGGGCTCTCGTCCGGGGCCTCGCTGGGCGCCGTCGCGGTGCTGCTGCTCGGGGTCGGCGTCCTGCTGCCCGTCGCCGCGTTCGTCGGGGCGCTCGCCGCACTCGTCGCGACCCTGGCGCTGGCCCGCACGGGCGGCACCCTGACGCCGTCGCGCGCGGTGCTCGCCGGGCTCGCGGTGTCCCAGCTCGCGGCCGCCGCGACGTCGTTCGTCATCTTCTGGACCGCGACCGGCGACGCGTACCGCGAGATCCTGTCCTGGCTGATGGGCTCCCTCGCCGGGGCGACGTGGTCGTCCGTGGCGATCTCCGGCGGTGCGCTCGCCCTGGTCGGGGCCGTGCTGGGCGTCGCCGCGACCCGGCTGGACGCGTTCGCGTTCGGCGACACCGCCGCCGCGGCCCTCGGCGTCGACGTCGACCGCACGCGCTGGACGCTCATGACCCTCGTCGCGCTGCTCACCGGGGCGATGGTCGCGGTGTCCGGCGCCATCGGCTTCGTCGGGCTGGTGCTGCCGCACGCCGTCTCCGTGGTCACCGGCCCCGGGCACCGTCGGCTGCTGCCCGGCGCCGCCGTCACCGGCGCGGTCTTCCTCGTCTGGGCCGACACGCTCGCCCGCACCGTCTTCGACCCGCGCGAGCTGCCCGTCGGCATCGTCACCGCCCTCGTCGGGGTGCCGGTGTTCGCGGTGCTGCTGCGCCGGGGACGGGGGACGGCGTGGAGCTGAGGATCGCGGGCGCCGGTGCGCGCCTGGGCGGACGGTGGGTCGTCGACGGGATCGACGCGACCCCGCCGCCGGGTGCGCTCACGGGCCTGCTGGGCCCGAACGGCGCCGGCAAGTCCACCCTGCTGCGCCTGGTCGCCGGGCTGCTGCCGCCCGACGCCGGTGCCGTGCTCGTCACCGACCCGGACACGCCCGCCACCAGCGGCGCGCCGACGACACCCGTGCACCTGCTCCCCCGGCGCCGCCGGGCGCAGCACGTGGCGCTCCTCGAGCAGGATTCCGGGGCGGCCGTGCCGCTGAGCGTGCGCGAGGTCGTCGCCCTCGGCCGCACCCCCTACCGGTCGCTGTGGGGCGCGGACCCCGACGACGCCGCGGTCGACCGCGCCCTGGCCGCCGCCCGCGCCGACCACCTGGCCGACCGGGCGTGGTCGACGCTGTCCGGCGGGGAGCGCCAGCGCGTGCACGTCGCCCGCGCGCTCGCCCAGGAGCCGTCGCTGCTGCTGCTCGACGAGCCGACCAACCACCTCGACGTCTCCGCCCAGCTCGCGCTGCTGCACCTCGTGCACGACCTCGGCGTGACGACCGTCGCCGCCCTGCACGACCTCAACCTCGCCGCGGCGCACTGCGCGCACGTCCTCGTGCTCGACCAGGGCCGCCTGGCCGCCGCCGGCCCGCCGGAGCAGGTGCTCACCCCCGCGCTGCTGCGCACGGTCTACGGGGTCGACGCCGACGTGCTCACGCACCCGCGGACGGGCCGGCCGGTGATCGCGCTCAGCGGCCTGGCCCCTGGCGGCCCCGACGGCTCAGACCCGCACCGGCACGCCGACGACGGCGCGCTCGCCGGCACCCGCACCCCCGGCAGCGGCCGGGACGAGGAGGACGCATGAGGATCACCGTCATCAGCGGAGGCGTCGGCGGCGCACGCTTCACCCGCGGGCTGCTGGCCCTGCTCGCCGACCGGCTGCCCGACGGCCACGGCGGCACGACCGCGCAGGTCACGGTCGTGGCCAACACCGGCGACGACATGTGGCTGCACGGCGTGCGCGTGTGCCCGGACCTCGACACCCTCATGTACACGCTCGGCGGCGCCGTGCACGAGGGCCAGGGCTGGGGGCGGCGCGAGGAGTCCACGACCGTCTCGACCGATCTCGCCGCGTACGGCCTCGGGTGGGACTGGTTCACGCTCGGCGACCTCGACCTGGCCACGCACCTGGCCCGCACCGAGCTGCTGCGCCGCGGCCTGCCCCTGCACCGGGTCGTCGAGCACCTCGCCGCACGGTGGCGCCCCGGCGTGCGGCTGCTGCCGATGAGCGACCAGGAGGTCGAGACCCACGTCGTGACCGACGACGGGACGCTGCACTTCGAGGAGTGGTGGGTGCGGCACCGGGCGGCCGTGCCGGCCCGCGGCTTCGTCCAGGTCGGCGTCGAGGACGCACGCCCCGCACCGGGGGTGCTCGAGGCCCTCGCGGACGCCGACGTGGTCGTCGTGCCGCCGTCCAACCCGGTGGTCTCCGTCGGCACCGTGCTCGGCGTCCCCGGGGTCCGCGACGCGCTGCGGGCCACCGCCGCGCCCGTCGTCGGCGTCAGCCCCGTGATCGGCGGCGCGCCCGTGCGGGGCATGGCCGACGCGTGCCTGACCGCGATCGGCGTGGCCACCGACGCCGCCGCGGTCGCCCGGCACCACGGCCTGCGCGCGACGGGCGGCGTGCTGGACGCCTGGCTCGTCGACGACGCCGACGCCGACACCGTCGGGCCGCTGCGCGCCGAGGGCTGGCGCGTGCAGGCGGCGCCGACGCTCATGACGGACGTCCCCGCCACCGCGGCGCTCGCCGCCCGTACCCTGGCCCTCGTGGACCGGATGCCGTGAGCGCGACCTGGTGGGTCGTCGTACCCGTGAAGGACGCCCGCCGCGGCAAGTCCCGCCTGGCCGGCGTCCTCGACGACGACTCCCGCGCCCGGCTGGTGCGGGCCATGGCGCTGGACACCGTCGCCGCCGCCCGGTCCGCCGCGCGGGTCCTCGGCGTCGTGCTCGTGACGCCCGACCCGGTGCTCGCCGCGGCCGCGCAGGCGGTCGGCGTCCACGTCGTCCCCGAGCCGGACCCGGCGCCCGGCGCCCCGGCAGGGCTCGACGCCGCCGTGCTGGCCGGCGCCGCGCACGTGCACGCCACCAGCCCGCGCGCGCACGTCGCGGCCCTGCTGGGCGACCTGCCGCGGCTCGACCCGCGCGACCTCGACGACGCGCTCGCGCTCGCCGGCCGGTCGACGCGGGCGCACGTCGCCGACGCGGAGGGCACCGGGACCACGATGCTCACGGCCCGCTCGGGCACCCCGCTGCGGCCCGCGTTCGGCACCGGGTCCTCGGCACGGCACGCCGCGGCCGGGCACGTGCTGCTCGACGTGCCGCTCGGCTCGACCCTGCGGCACGACGTCGACCTGCCCGCCGACCTCGACACGCTGGCCGACCCGGGCGCCTGACCGCCCGGGCGCCCGCCCGACACGTCCGGCCCGCACGTCCTGCGCACCCGGCCTGCCCGTGCGTCCGGCTCGTGGGCCCTGCTCGTGCGCCCGGCTCGTGCGTCCGGCTCGGCTCACCCGCCCGCTCGGGGCGCCGCGGCGCGCACCTGCTCCAGGTGCCGCACGAGCGCCCGTGTGCGCGCCACGGGTGCGGGCAGGAACGAGCCGCTGATCCGCCGCGCCGGCACCAGGACCACCGCGTACCCCGCCGGCAGCACGAGCAGGACCGCGGGTCGGGCGCCGTTGCCGGCGATCACGCCGGTGCCCTCCAGCACGCGCGGGACGTCGGCCCAGGGTGCCGACCAGAGGACCGCGGGCGACGCGGCGCCCGCCCACAGCTCGACGCCGGTGGGCGCGACGACCAGCGTGAGCGCCGTGCCCTGCGTGGGGCGCAGCGGCGGCGCGGGGACGCCCAGCTCGACCAGCACGTCACGCAGCCCGGCCGCGCCCCAGACCTCGACGACCTCCGCCCCCGGGCGCACCGCACGCACCGCACGGTGCCGCGCGCGGGTGGTCGCCGCCATGCGCACCATGACGACGGCGACGAGGGCGCCGATCACAGCGCCGACGACACCGATGCTCCCGACCTCTCCGTCGGCGAGGACGCGCCAGCCGAGCACCGCCACCGCCGTCGCGGGCAGCACGAGGACGGCCGCGCCCCACAGCCGGTTGCGGCGGTGCAGGGCGTCGAGCTCGGCGTCCGTGGGCACGTCGAGCGCCCACGGGTCGAACGGCTGCTGGTCGTCGGGCTGCGGCCGGGGCCCGTCCTGGGTGGGCGGCATGGTCGTGGAGGCGTGCCCGGTCGGGGCGGGCCGGTCGGTGCGGGTCATCGTGGGTGCTCCTGCTCCCCCGCGGCTGCGGGATCGGTGTCGTGGGACGTGGCTGCGCCGTCGGCGTCGACGGAGGGAGGTGCGCCGGTGGTGGACGGGGCGTCGTCGGTCGCGGGGCGGTCGGGGTGGAGCGTCGCGGCGACGGCGTCGCACAGGTCCAGGCAGGCGTCGCGCAGCGCGAGCAGCGGCGTCGAGGCTGTGAGCCGCACGAGGCCGTGCCCGTCGCCGGGGTCCGTCCAGTGCTCGACCAGGAAGAGCGGCACGCCGGCGCGGGGCGCGCCCGGCAGCGCGCCGGGGCGTTCGCGCACGGTGCGCAGCACGAGGCCGAAGGCTCCGCTGCCCGCCTCGAGCCGTCCGCCGCCGCCCGCCGGGCCCACCTGCGCGGCGAGCGCGGTCCGTGTCCGGGCCCGCCCCTGCTCGTCGGCCCACGAGCCGGGTGCGCGGGACGCCGTGAGCGTCAGCGGCAGCGGCACGCCGCCCGCGCTGCCGAGCATGAAGGCCACGAGCCACCCGCCGCGCGACGCCGCCCGGGCGGTCTGCACCGTCAGCGTCGTGCGCAGCTGGCGCCGCAGCGGCGCGGGCAGGTCGGTCCGCGACGCGACGAGGCGGTCCACCGCGCGGCGCCGCGCCACCGGGTCGCCCAGCGGCACGAGCCACCAGTCGGCGGGCAGCACCAGCCCGACGCCGCGCACGGCAGGGCGAGGCCGGACGGAGGCGGCTGCGGGGGTGGGAGCGGGGGCGACCTGCGCAGCGGTGGTGCTCATCCGCGCACCCGCTGGACCACGTCGTTGGTGGTCTGGGCCATGCCCTCCACCTGGGGGACGACGTTGACGAGCGCCCACGCGGTGCGCGGCTCGCCCTGCTGGGCGAGGAACGCGAGGTCGCGGGCGACGCCCTCGGCGCCGACCGCGTGGAACACCCCGGCGACCCGGCTGGTCTGCCACGTGTCCTTGACCGGGTTGAAGGCCTCGCCGAAGGGCGTCCTGGCGGCGGGCCCCTGCGCGTGCGCACCTGTGGCGGTCGGGGGGCGCTGCACGGCGGTGCGCACGGTCTGCCAGCCGCCGCGCAGGTCCGTCACGCCGTCGCGCAGCACGGCACCGGGCTTGAGGGTGGCCAGCGTGGTGCGGTTGAGCAGCGGCCTCGCGCGGGTGGGCACCGCGCGCAGCGCCGCCGTGGCGCCGGCACCCAGCAGGCCCGAGGGGCCGACCACGCCGGACCGGGCCGAGCGCGTCCCCGCGCCCGCGGCACGCAGCCCGGCCGAGGCCCGGCTGGTGTCCGCGGCGAGGCGCACGCCGCGTGCGGCGACCCGCCCGAGCCCGAACGTCACGAGGCTGAGGGCCCCGAGCCCGACGTCGAGCCACGACCCCTGGCCCGTCACGAGCAGGGCCACGTCGCGCACGAGCACGGCCACGCCGGCGATCGTCGCCGCGGCTGCGAGGGCCGCGTTGAGCCCGGGCACCCAGCACAGCGCGACCGCGGCGACGCCGAGCACGAGGGCGATGTCGTCGAGCTGCTGGCCGATCGCGTCGTCGACGTCCTTCACCCCGCCCTGCACGTCCTGCCACGCCGTGTCGACGAGGCCGTCGACCGCGACGACCGCGACGACCAGCCCGCGGGCCTCCTCGGCGGCCGCGTCACGGTGCGCCTGGGCCTGCGCGAGCAGGAGGCGGGCGTCGGCGAGACGGGACTCGGCGCGCGCGGCCCCGGCGTCGGCGGCGTCGGCCAGCGCCGTGCGGTGCGCGGCGAGCGCGGGGTCCGCCTGGTCGCGGGCGAGCTCGCGCTGGCGCCACGCCTCGTCCTGCCCGCACACGCGGGCCTGCTCCGCGTCGGTGGCCTGCTGCCACGCCTCGTACGACGTCGCCTGCGCCTCGGCCAGGCGGTCGGCGTAGGTGTCGAGGGCGAGGGCGGCGGTGACGTAGCGGCCGTGGGCCGCCTCGATGCCGTCGGCGACACGGGTCGCCGTTCCCTCGAGCGCGTCGACCACCGTCGCCCGCTGCCCGGAGCCCAGCGCGGTGCCGCGCAGCTCCTCGACGGCGGCGGCGATCTGGTCCGCGACCCGCTGGTGCTCCTCCGCGGCGGCGCGCACGGCCACCGGGTCGCCCGGGACGGGGTCGCCGAACGCCAGCGGGTACCAGGACGTCGGGCGGCTCATACGGCGCGCCCCGAGCCGGCGGCCCCCGGGGTGCCGCGCGGCCCGCCGGCCCCGGCGAGCTGAGCGTCGACGTCCTCGAACGCCTCGCCCACGCGCGTGCACGCGTCGGCGAGGATCTCGACGTCCGTGACCAGGGCGGCCCGGGCGTCGTCCCAGCCGAGGGCGAAGCCGCCGAGGGCGTCGGCCAGGCCGTCGTGGCCGAGCACGTCGCGCAGGTCCCGGGCCGTGACGTTCGCCGCGGCGAAGGCCTGCGCGACGTCGGCGAGCGCGCTGCCGGCCCGGCGCAGCGCCTCGGTGTCGAGGTCCAGGTCGCCCACGGGTCAGCGCAGGCCGGCGGCGAGCTGGGCGTCCGCGTCCTCGAGGGTGCTGGCCGCCGTGCGCAGGTACTCGCCGAGGCTGGTCAGGGCGGAGACCGCGTCGGTGGTGCCCTGGGTGAACTGCCGGTAGGACTCGCCGAACGCGACGGAGGCCTGGTCGGTGACGAACCCGCCGGAGACGAGCTGGTCGATGAAGCCGCGCAGCTCGGTCAGGCGGGTGGTGATCTCCTCCTGGCCCGAGGTCAGGCGCGTCGCCGCGTCGCGCAGCTCCTGGTAGGTGACGGTGAGGTTGGCCATCGGGTCCTCCGTGGGCTCGTGGCGGCGTGGTGCGTGCCGCGGTCGGTCCCCGGTCGTCCCGGGGTCGTGGCCGACGCTAGGGTCCGCGGGTCGACGGCCCGGCGGCTCCTCCACAGGTCGGCGGGCCAGCGGTCGTCCACAGCCCCGGCTGGTCGGCTCACGCCCGGGCGTCGCGGGGCACCGGCGGCCCCGTCTGCGTCACCCGGGCAGCGGCACCTGCACCCGACGGGCCCGCCCCTGCTCCACCCACAGCCCGCGCCCCGGCGGCTGGTCGCCGCGCCGCAACCGGCCGGCCGAGGTGCGGAACAGGGTCTCGACGTCGACCGTGTCGGGCTGCAGCACCAGGCCACGGCGCCCGTTGCGCACCTCGGCGACCAGCGGCCACGACGAGCCCCAGGCGGTGGTCTCGGCCTCGGCGAGCACGAGGTGCCCCTGCCGGCGCGCGGCACGCACCGCCTCGGTGAGGGCCTGCTCGGCGGGGCCCCCGAGCAGGTCGGCGATCTGCTCGACGACGAGCACGACGTGGCCCTCGTCGGCCGGCACCGCCAGGCGCGCCGCGAGCGCCGCGGCGAGGCCCCGTGCGTCGTCCGCACCCCTCGCGACGTCGTCCCAGGCGACCGCCGCGGGCAGCGGCGAGCGGGCCGGACCGACGAGGGCCAGGTGCGCGTCGGGCAGCGCGCGCCGCAGGGCCCCGGACAGCGCCAGCAGCGCCGTGGTCCGGCCGGAGCCGGGCAGCCCGGCCACGAGGAACGTGCCGTGCGGGTCGACGCCCACCGGCTCGAGCGTGTCGTCGGCGACCCCCAGCAGGGGCAGCCCGTCCACGGCGGCGGGCAGGTCGGCCGCGCGGACCACCGCGGGCAGGCGCCGCACGGGCGGGGTGCGGGGCGTGCCCGCCGCGTCGAGGCGGGCGGCAAGCGCGGCCAGCGCCCCGGCCTGGTCGGCGACGACGGGCGACGCGGACGGCACCGCCACCTGCACCTCGTCGCCGGTGCGCGCGTCGACGCCCCGCCCGGGCGGCGCGTCGGGCCCGAGCACGTCGCCGCGCACGCCGAGCTGGGCGTACGCACCGGCGTCGGCCTGACGCAGCACCAGGCGGCACCCCACAGCCGCGGCCAGGGCCGTCGGCACCGCACCGGGGCGCTCCGCCGTCAGCGCGACGTGCACGCCCAGGGGACGCCCCTCGGCGACCACGCGCTGCAGCAGCGCCCAGGCACCAGCCCGCCCGCCCTCCCCCTCGTACGCGTCCCGCACCGCGCCGATCCCGTCGAGCAGCAGCAGGACCCGCGGCTCGTCGGGCCGCCCGGCGCGCACCCGGTACTCGGGCAGGCTGCCGGCCTGCACGGACGCCCACCGGCGGGCCCGGTCGTCGAGCAGGGCCACGAGGTCGCGCAGCAGGCGCAGCACCCGCTCGGCGTCCGCCACGTCCAGCACGGACCCGAGCACCGGCAGCACCTCGAGGCCACCCAGCACCCCGGCGCCGGCGTCGACGGCGTGCACGTGCACCGGCCCGCCGCCCGCGAGGACGTCGCGCGCCGCGGCCGCCGCGACGGTCCGCAGCGCCGTCGAGCGGCCCGTCCCGCCGGCGCCGACGACCGCGAGGGCACCGTCGACGTCCGGCGCCCAGCACCACGGCTCCTGCTCCTGCGCCGCGGGCCGGTCCACCAGCCCCAGCGCGAGGGCCCCCGCGCCCGCCGGCAGCGACGCCAGGTCGACGCACGGCGCCAGCTCGGGCAGCCACGGGCGTCGCGGCGCCGGGACGCCCGCGAGGTCGGCGGCCGCACGCACCGCCGCCACCAGGCGCGCCGCGTCGCTCGGGCCGTCGTCGTCGACCGCCGGCGCCGGCGGCGCGGGGACGTCCCACGGCTCCCCCGGCCCCAGCCCGAGCGTCGCCACCCGCACCGCGGCACGCGGGGGCGCACCCGCGGACCGGCCACCGACGAACGCCGTCTGGAACAGCGCGAGCCGGCCCGGCCCCGTCCGCACCGCACCGCGCCCCGGCGTCGCGGGGTCGATGCCCGCCGCGAGCGCCGAGCCCAGCACGTCCGTCGAGTCGTGCTCGTCGGCCATCCGCAGCGCGATCCGCAGGTTCGTGTTGGCCCGCAGGTTGTCCTTGATGACACCCGCCGGGCGCTGCGTCGCGAGCACCAGGTGCAGGCCGAGCGAGCGGCCGCGCTGCGCGACGTCGACGACGCCGTCGACGAACTCCGGCACGTCCGTCACGAGCGCGGCGAACTCGTCGACGACGATCACGAGTGCGGGGGGCGTCTCCGGGTCGCCCAGCCGTTCGAGGGCCAGCAGGTCGGGGACCTGCTTGCGCTGCAGCAGCCGCTCCCGCCGCCGCAGCTCGGCCCGCAGCGACGCCAGCGCCCGCCGCACCAGGTGCGGCGTGAGGTCCGTGACCAGCCCGACGGTGTGCGGCAGGTCCACGCAGTCCGCGAACGCCGCACCGCCCTTGTAGTCCACGAGCAGGAACGTCACGCGGTCGGGGCCGTGCGCTGCGGCCATGCCGAGCACCCAGGCCTGCAGGAGCTCGCTCTTGCCCGCACCGGTCGTGCCGCCGACCAGCGCGTGCGGCCCCTGGGCGCGCAGGTCCAGCACGAACGGCCCCTGCGCCCCGCGCCCCACCACGGCCCGCAGCGTCGCGTCCGTGCGCCGCCGCACCGGCGGCCCCGACCGGTCCAGCACCGACCCCGTCGCGTGCCACCGGTCCAGCACCGCGACCGGGTCGTCCAGGCCGTCACCGCCGACCACCTCCGTGCCGGGCACCGCGCGCGGCAGGTCGGACTCGTCGTGCACGGGCGCACCCGCGTCGACGACCGGGCACAGCGACCGCGCGAGCGCCGTCGCCTCGGCCGCACCCAGCACCTCGGTCGCCACGGCCCGCCACGTGCCGTCGGGCACGTCGCCCAGGGCGCCCGCGTCGACGTCGAGGACGGCCCGGCACGCCGACGGCAGCGCCGCCACGGACCCGGCGCACCACAGCACGTGCACGCCCACGGCCGGCCCGTCCTCGGCGAGGCGCACGAGGCGCGCGCGGTCGGCGGGTGCGTCGTCGTCGACGACCACCACGACCGCGGGGACGGCCGTGACCCGTCCGGCCCGCCCGTGCCGGTCCGCCCGGGACGCGACCAGCTCCTCCAGCGCCGCCACCAGCCCGGCCGCAGCGGCGGCGTCCGCGGCCGCGTGCAGGCCGGGCAGCGGGCTGTGCGGCGACGCGACGTGCGGCAGCCAGACCGTCCACGCCCAGCGCTCGCGGTGGCGTGCGGACGTGACGACCGCGAGCGCGACCTCGGACGGTGCGTGCAGGGCCACGAGCTGGGCGACCAGCGCGCGGGCCACGGCGTCGACGGCGGCGTCCTCACCGGCGACGCCGAGGCCGCCGCTCGCGCGCAGCGCCACGGCGAGCGGCACGTCGTCCACGTCGACGAACCGGTCGGCGAGCGCGCGCGCACGGTCGCGGTGGGCGGGATCGGCGTCGGGTGCCCCGGGGACGACGGGCCGGGTGCGCGCGGGTGTGGTGCCGAGCCCGGCGCGCAGCACGAGGAAGTCGGTCCCGTCGGCGCGCCGCGACCAGAGCAGGGGCGCCCGGGTGCGGGCGGCCGCGAGGGCCTCGTGCGTCGAGGCGAGCGCCGCGAGCCGTGCCGTGCGCTCCGCGGTGCGGGCGGCGACGAGCTCGTCCTCGCAGGCGGTCAGCGCCGCGTCGAACCGGGCCGTGGCCTCGGCGACGCGGCGCCGCTCGGTGACGCGCCGCTCGACCCAGGTGCCGACGGTCAGCAGGGGGCTGACGGCCACGAAGGCCAGCGACAGCGGGTTGCGCCACACGAGCAGCAGCACGAGGGCCAGCAGCACGGGCGCGGCGAGCGCGAGCAGGGGGAACGGGTCCCGGCGGGGCGGGTCGGGCGGAGCGGGGAGGTCGACCGTGCCGTCGGGGTGCCGGGCCACGACCCGGGGCGAGCGGTTGAACGGGACGTCGGCACCGCGCGTCCCCCGGCCGTGCGCGTCCGGGCCGGGTGCGCCCGCGCCGGTCGCCACGCCCCCGAGGCGGCGCACGCGCAGCACGGTCTCGCCGAGCACGACCAGGTCGCCGGGGCCGAGGACCGCCCGGTCGACGCGCCCGGCACCCACGACGACGCCGTCCGCGGACCCGGCGTCGACGACCTCGACGCCGTCACCGACGACGACCCGGGCGTGCGTACGCGCGACGAGCCGGTCGGTGAGCCGGACCGTCGCGGCCGGGCCGCGCCCGACCGTGCTGGTGCCCGGCGGCAGGTCCACGGTCAGCCCCGCGTCGGGGCCGGCCACGACGTCGACGCGCGCGTGGGCGGGCCCGGGGGCGGTGGCGTCGTCCCCGGCCGGGGCGAGCGTGACGGTCGAGCCGGCCTGCAGCCCGGCCTCGACGACGCCGGTCGTCCGCGGCAGCGCACGGGCGGGACCACCGTCGGGCGGTTCGACGACGAGCGTCGCGGGGGCACCCGGGTCCGCGTCGGCCGCGCGGGCGAGGGCGTCGGCGACGTCGGCGACGGTGGCCCCGGCGTCGGTCGTCACCACGACGTCGTGGGTGCCGCCGTGCGGCCGGCGGATCGTCAGTCGTGTGCGCACGGCGGGTCTCCCTGGGTCGTCCGCCGGGCCCCGCCCGGCCGGCGCACCGTAGCCGCGGCCCGGGGCCCGCTGCCGGGGGCCCTGTGGACGACGGTCTCGCGGCGGGGCGGGCCCGTGGCGCACCATGGGGGCATGGCGCTGTGGATGACCGGGGACGAGGCCGCCGACCGGCTGCTCGACGAGGACGCGTTCGCGCTGCTCGTCGGCATGCTGCTGGACCAGCAGGTGGCGATGGAGACGGCGTTCGCCGGTCCGGCGAAGATCGCCGACCGCATGGACGGGCTGGACGTGCGGCGCGTCGCGGACGCCGACCCGGAGCAGTTCGCGGCGCTGTGCGCGACCCCGCCGGCCGTGCACCGGTTCCCGGGGTCGATGGCGGCCCGCGTGCAGGCGGTCGCCCGTGCGGTGGTCGACGACTACGACGGGGACGTGACGCGGCTGTGGCGCGACGGCGACCCGGACGCGGCCACGGTGCTGCGCCGGCTCAAGGCGCTGCCGGGCTTCGGCGACCAGAAGGCCCGGATCTTCCTGGCCCTGCTCGGCAAGCAGCGCGGCGTGCAGCCGGCGGGGTGGCGCGAGGTCGCCGGTCCGTACGGCGAGGAGGGCGCGCGCCGCTCGATCGCCGACGTCACGGACGCGGACTCGCTCATGGAGGTGCGCGCCACGAAGCGCGCCGCGAAGGCCGCCGCCCGCTCCGCCTCCTGACCGCTGCCGGGCCCGGCGGGGCGCGGTCTCCGTCCCGCGACGGAGCCGACCCGCCGCAGACCGTCCTCGCGGCCGAGCCGCCACGGCCCCGTGGCGGTCAGGATGGGGTCATGACGTCGCCGACGCCTCCCGCCCCCGTCCTCCCCGCTCCCCCGCCCGTGCCGGTCGTCGGACCTGTCGCCGTGCGCGACCGGGCCGTGGCCCCCGACGTCGCCCGCGGCCTGGCGCTGCTGGGCATCGCGATCGCGAACTCCGTCACGCACCTGTGGGGCCAGCCCGTCGGGGTGGGGTTGCGCCCGCTCGACGGCTCGACGCTCGACCGCGTGGTCGACGGGGTGGTGTCGCTCTTCGTCGACCGGCGCACGATGCCGATGTTCGCGCTGCTGTACGGGTACGGCATCGGCGTGGTCGTGCGACGCCGCGCGCAGGCGCTGGTGCCGTGGCCGGCGTGCCGCACCGACCTGCTGCGCCGCGCGGGCTGGCTGGTGGCGTTCGGCGTCGCGCACACGCTGCTGCTGTGGGAGGGCGACATCCTCGCGGTCTACGGGCTCACCGGGCTGGTGGCGGTGCTCCTGGTCCGCGCGTCGGGGCGGACGCTGCTGGTGGTCGGCGGCGTCGCGCTGCTGCTGGGTGGCCTGGCGACCGGCGCGCTGGACGCCCTCACCGTGGCCGTGGGCGGCGTGGACGGCGGCGACCAGCTCGCGGCCGCGGAGACCTCGCCGCTGCTGGCGGTGCTGCTGCGCGCGGCGACGCTGCCGATGCTGCCGGTCGGTGTGGTCATCGCGCTGCCGCTGGTGCTGGCGGGGATCTGGGCGGCGCGCACGGGCGTGCTGGAGGACCCGGCGGCGCACCTGCCGCTGCTGCGGCGCTGGGCCGTGGGCGGGCTGTCCGTGAGCGTCGTGGGCGCGGTGCCCCTGGCCACCGCGGTGGCCGGCCTGTGGGAGCCGTCGGCGCTGGGCGTCGTCGTACCGGCCGCGCTGCACATGGTCACCGGCGCGGTGGGCGGGATCGCGTTCGCCGCGCTGGTCGGGTGGGTCGTCGGGGCGCACGGGACGACGCTCGCCACGCTGGGCCCGGTCGGCCGGGCGCTGCGGGCCGTCGGCACCCGGTCGCTGACCTGCTACCTGCTGCAGACCGTGCTGTTCGTGCTGCCGCTGGCGGGCTGGGCCGGTGGCCTGGCCCGGGGGTTCGGGTCGGCGCAGGTCGTGGCGTGGGCCGTCGGGGTGTGGCTGGTGACGGTCGTCGTCGCGGTGCTGCTGGAGCGGGCGGACAAGCGCGGCCCGGCCGAGGCCCTCTACCGCCGCCTGGTCTACCGCACCGTCTGAGGCTCCCGGTCCGCCCCGGGCCGGTCGCACGTGGCGGCCGGCCCCGGGGTGCCGGTCAGAACGGGCAGGTGGAGCGCACGTCGGACCAGGTGGTGCCGACCGCGGGTGCGGGGCACACGAACGGGTCGTAGCGGGTGTCGTCGTCGACGAACCGCTTGAGCCAGGCGATGGAGCTGCGCGCGATCGGCGTGCTGGAGACGTTCGGCGCGAAGTGCGAGGCACCGTTGAGCTCGAGGTACTGCTTGGGCGTGCTCGACGGGATCGACGTGTAGAACGGGCGCGCGTGGGTCGTCACGGACGCGACGCTGTCGTCCTCGGCGCCGATGATCAGCGTCGGCGTGGTGACCTCGGGCCAGGTCTTGTCGGTGTTCCACGGCGTCAGCGGGATCGCGGCCTGCAGCGACGGGTCGTCGACGACCGCCTCCAGGGTGCCGCCGCCGCCCATCGAGTGACCCATGACGGCGAGGCGCCCGGCGTCGACGCGGTCACGGACCGAGCTGCGGGTGGTCAGCCAGTCGAGCGCGGCCGCGAGCTGGCGTCCGCGCGAGGCGGGCTGGTCGTAGACGCTGAGGGTGTCGATGGTCATCACGACGAACCCCTGCGAGGCCAGGCGCGGGCCGAGCCAGGCGATGCTCGACTGGCGCGCGGTGTACCCGGGCGAGATCACGACCCCGCCGAACGTGCCCTGCGACGTGTCGGTCGGGTAGTAGACGGTGCCGCCGCCGAACCCGGAGACGCCGAGCCGGGAGACGCTGGTCTGCGAGACGGCGAAGGCGCCGCGGGCGGCGGTGATGCTGGACTCGGTGGGTGCCGGGCCGCGCTCGTACGGGTTCGCGGCGGCGGCGGGCGCGGCCGGGACGAGAGCCAGCAGCAGGCCGACGACGAGCGCGAGCAGCCCGGCGGGCCGACGGGCGCCTGCGGACGGTCCGGGCGCGGGACGCGCCGACGGTGTGCGGGACGGGACGGTGGACGTGCGCATGACGAAACCCCCCTGTGACGTCGATGACTCTCGGATGATACTCACGTCACACCAACCAGTGACAAGACCTCGCCACCGAGGATCACCCGACCCGCCCCTCCGCGGCGTGGCACGATCGCGGCCATGATCGTCGTGACCACCGACTCCGTCCCCGGCTACCGCACGCAGGCCGTCCTCGGCGAGGTCATGGGCGTGACCGTGCGCGCGACCGACGCGGGCGCCAACCTCTCGGCCGGCTTCCGGGCGATCGGCGGCGGCGAGATCCCCGAGTACACGCGCGTCATGCACGAGTCGCGCCGCGAGGTGCTGGCCCGCATGGTCGCCGACGCCGAGCAGCGCGGCGCCAACGCCGTGGTCGCGCTGCGGTACGACTCGGCCGCGATCGGCGCGTTCTCCGAGTGCTGCGCCTACGGCACCGCGGTCGTCGTCGAGCCGCTCGCCGGGCACGAGCCGGGCGCCACCGTCCAGTCGGCGCAGCAGGCCGCGCTGCCCGCCGACGACGCGCGGGCCTGACCCGGCAGAACGGCGACGCCCCGCTCACTCCCCCGGCTTCGCCGACCGCAGGCGCTTGGTCGCCGACCGCTGCTTCTTGGCGGCCAGCCGCCGCTCGGCCGAGCCCCGCGTCGGCCGCGTGGGCCGCCGCGCGCGCGCCGGCGGGCTGATCCCCGCCGCGACGAGCGCGGCCAGGCGGAGCTCCGCCGCCGCGCGGTTGCGCAGCTGCTCGCGGTGCTCCGAGGCCGTCACCGTGAGCACCCCGCCGACGAGCCGCGCCCCGAGGCGCTCCACCAGCCGCTGCCGCTGCACGGCGGTGAGCACGGCTGACGCGGCGACGTCCCACCGCAGCTCGACCCGCGAGTCCGTCGTGTTGACGCCCTGGCCGCCGGGCCCGGAGGACCGGGAGAACCGCACCGTCAGCTCGGCACGCGGGATCACGAGCGACGGGCCCACGACGACGTCGCCGGTCACGGCGCGGCGCGCCCGTCCGGGCCGGCCGGCCCGGGCGCCCCGCCCGCGGCGAGCGCGTCCTTCCACCCCTCGGCGTACGCCTCGGCGGAGCCCAGGCGGAACATGTCGTCCGGCCCGGTCCGCACCAGCACGCGGGCCCCGAGGCCGTCCTCCTCCGTCACGAGGTGCCCGACCCCGCGCACCACGGCCACGGGCCGGCCGGTGGCCTTGCCCTTGACGAGCTCGGCCGCCGACGCGATCTCGTCCGCGACCGCCGCGACCGTCATGGTCAGCGGGCGGCCGTGCGTGTCGACCTGGCCGCGCATGTCCTCCAGCACCTGCACCCCCGCGGCACCGATCGCGAGGTCGGCGACGCCCTGGCGCCAGGGCCGCCCGGCGGTGTCGGTGAGCAGCACGCCCAGCCGCACGCCGAAGGCCTCCTGCAGCGCGCGCCGGAGCCCGCGGGCGGACGCGTCGGGGTCCACGGGCAGCAGGAGCACCGTGCCCTCGGGGGTGTTCGACGCGTCGACACCGGCCGCGGCCATCACCAGCCCGAGCCGGTTCTCGACGATCCGCGTCACCCCGCCGGGGTGCTCCCGGGTCGCCACGACGCGCACGGTCTCGTCGGTGATGGCCTGCTCACGGTCGTCGGCCGCGACCACCCGGCCCTCGGCCTTGGAGACGACCTTGCTGGTCACGACGACGACGTCACCGTCCACGAGCCGGCGCCCGGGGTCCGGGTCGGCGCGCAGGGCCGCGACGAGCAGCGCCGCGAGGTCGTCGCCGGGGACGACCTCGGGCACGCCGTCGGCGGCCCAGACGCGCAGCCCGGTCACCGGCTCAGCTTCGGGAGCACCTCGCGCCCGAAGACCTCGATCCACTCGCGCTGGTTGCGCCCCACGTTGTGCAGGTAGATCCGGTCGAACCCGAGGTCGACGTACTTCTGGATCTCGGCGCGGTGGGCGTCGGGGTCCGCGGAGATGACCATGCGCCCGGCGAAGTCCTCGGGGCGCACGAGCTTGGCCATCTGCTCGAAGTCGAACGGCGAGCGGATGTCGGCCTTGGGGAACTTCATGCCCCCGTTGGGCCACTCGTGCATCGCGTTGGCGAGGGCCTGCTCGTCGGTCTCGGCCCACGACATGTGCAGCTGGAGCACCTTGGGCATCGCGTCGGGGTCCTTGCCGACCTCGCGGGCGCCCTCGGCGAACTTGCCGAACAGGCCGGTGATCTTCTCCAGCGGTGCGCCGACGGTGATGATGCCGTCGGCGTGCTTGCCGGTCCGCTTGGCGGTGACCGGGCCGGCGGTCGCGACGAGGATCTCGGGCGCCTCCTCCGGCATGGTCCACAGCCGGGTCGACTCGAGCTTGTAGAACTGCCCGGCGTGCTTGACGTCCTTGCCGGCGAGCGACGCGCTGAAGAGCTTCTTGATGAGGTCGATGGCCTCGAACATGCGGTTGATGCGCTCGGGCGCCTCGGGCCAGTACCCGGCCACGACGTGCTCGTTGAGCGCCTCGCCCGACCCGAGCCCCAGCCAGTGCCGGCCGGGGTACATCGCGGCGAGCGTCGCCGACGCCTGCGCGACCATCGCCGGGTGCCAGCGGAACGTCGGCGCGGTCACCCCCGGGCCCAGGTCACCCGTGGTGCGCTCGCCCACGGCGGTCAGCACGTTCCACACGAACGACGACTGCCCCTGGGCGGGCACCCACGGCTGGAAGTGGTCCGCGGCCATGACGCCCGAGAACCCGTGCTGCTCGGCGTAGGCCGACAGCGCGACCGCCTCGGTGGGGTGGAACTGCTCCAGCATCGCCGCATAACCGACGGTCAGCCCTGCCACGTGTCGCGTCCTCCCGGTCGATCCCCTGCTCGTCCGGCGAGCCTAACCCCGCGCATGTGTCGGCCGCGTTGCGTGGACCGGCGCCCGGTCGGCCGGGGCGTCGCGCCCGTCGCCACCCGCGGCCCCGCCCGGGGCGGGAGCGGCACCGGTCAGCACGTCGCGGTCCGCACCGCGCCGCACGGCCGCGACCCCCGCGACGACGAGTCCGGCGCCGACCAGCTGCACGGGCAGCGGCGCCTCGCCGATCAGCACCCAGGCGAGCAGGACGGCGAAGAGCACCTCCGACAGCGCGAGGAACGACGCGACCCGCTCGCCGAGCAGGCGCACGGACACGGCCGAGACGCCGTAGGCGAACGCGGTGGGCACAGCGCCGACGACCAGCAGCGGGACGAGCCAGTGCACCTGCGCGCCGAGGAACGCCACGCGCACGTCGGGCGCCTCGACGGGCAGCACGCCGACCGCCGCGACGACGCCGACCGCCGCGGCCCCGACGACCATGCCCGCCCCGGCGAGCGTGACGGGCGGCAGCGCGGTGGGCCGTGCCGTGATCGCGAAGTAGGCGGCGTTGCCGACCGCGGCGCCGAGCGCGAAGAGCAGCCCCACGGGGTCGAGGTCGAGGCTGCCGGTCACGTCGAGCACGAGCACGAGCCCGCCCGTCGCCAGGGCCGCACCGACGAGCGTGGTGCGGGACGGGGCCCGCCGGGAGCGCGCCCAGCCGAGCGCGACGAGGAGCAGCGGCCCCGTGTACTCGACGAGCAGCGCCACGGCGACGGGAAGCCGGTCGACGGCCAGGAAGTACATGGTCGACGCTCCGGCCACGCCGAGGAGCCCGAAGCCGACGACGGTGCGCCACTCGTGCGCGAGCAGCGACCACCTCCCGCGCAGCGCGAGCAGCGCCGGCCCGGCCAGCAGCACGGCGCCGACGGTCAGGCGCACGCCGATCGCGGCGCCGGGGCTCCAGCCGGCGAGGAGCAGGGGCTTGACGACGGGGCCGCTCGTCGAGAAGGCGAGGGCGGCGACGAGGCCGGCGAGGACGCCGGCCCCCCGGGCACCGGTCTGCGGCACGTGCACGCTCCAGGGGGCGGGCCCGCGGGCGCGGGCGACGGGGTGGCACGGGGCCGACGCCGCCGGGATCACCGGTTGCCAGGAGTCACTCGCCCGTATGCTCATGACGGTACGACCGCCGTCGGACAGGAGTCAACGTGGTCTTCGCCCATGACACCGAGGCCAACCTGCGCGCCGCCGCCGACCTGGTGAACACCGCACGGCGCCGCGACGGCCGCGACGCGCTCACGACCGTGCCCGACCTGGACGGCTTCTTCACCGCCTGGGGGTACACCGGGCGGCACGACCGGGACGCCGCCGAGCTGGCGCAGGTGCGCGCCGCGCGCGACCGCGTGTCCGCCCTGTGGGACGTCGACCGCGACACGGGCGCGCAGGTGGTCAACGCGATCCTGCGAGAGGCCGACGCGGTGCCGTTCCTCGTGCGGCACGACCACATGGACTGGCACCTGCACGCGACCGTCGCGGACGCGCAGCTGGCCACCGTGGTCCTCGTCGAGACGGCCATGGCAGCGGCCGACCTCGTGCGCTCGGACGCGTGGGACCGCCTGCGCACCTGCGCGGCGGACGACTGCGCGGCCGTGCTGGTCGACCTCTCGCGCAACGGCTCGCGCCGGTTCTGCGACGTCAACGGCTGCGGCAACCGCGCGCACGTGGCCGCCTACCGCGCCCGCCGCGCCCGCGCGACCGCCGGGTCCGCATGACCGCCGGGTCCGCGTGACCGCCGGGTCCGCGTGACCGCCGGGGCCCGTGTGACGGGCACCGCACGCGGACGTTTGAAGGTTCACCTATCCTGACGGTCCGCGCGGCGCACGGGCCGCGCCCTGACGACGGGACGGCGCATGGCGGGCACGGGATCACGCAAGAGCCGCGAGGAGCGGGCCGCCCAGGTGGCGGCGCTGCGCGAGCAGCAGAAGCGGGCCGAACGGCGCCGGACGATCGTCGCGGTGTCCGTCGTCGGCGCGCTCGTCGTGGGGCTGCTCGGCTGGGCCGGCGTGGTCATCGTGGGCCAGGCGCGGCAGACCGCGGCGGCCGAGGCGGAGGCGGAGGCGCCGATCGAGGGCGTGCAGGAGTACGCGGACCTCTCGTTCGACCACGTCGAGGGCGTCGTGGACTACGAGCAGACCCCGCCCGTCGGCGGCCCGCACAACGCGGTCTGGCTCAACTGCGGCGTGTACGACACGGTCGTGCCCGACGAGAACGCGGTGCACGCGCTCGAGCACGGCGCGGTGTGGATCACGTACGACCCCGCGCTGCCCGCGGACCAGCTCGAGATCCTCACCGAGCTGGCCGCCGGCGAGTCCTACATGCTGCTGACGCCGTACGAGGGCCTGGGCTCCCCCGTCGTCGCGACCGCGTGGGGCTACCAGCTGCCCCTCGAGGACGCCGCGGACCCGCGCCTGGAGACGTTCGTGCGCAAGTACCTGCTCAACCCCGACCTGCCCGAGGCCGGCGCGCTGTGCAGCAACGGGATCGGCGAGCCGGTCGCGTGACGTCCGACCCCGCGGCCGGCGCCGCCGAGACCCCGTCCGCGCTGGTGCGCACGTGGCGGGCCCTCGACGGCGCCGGTCGCACGGTCGTGGCGGCCGGGGTGGTGCTCGCGCTGCTGGTGGGCCTGGCGGCCGGCGGGCTGCTGGTCGGACGCCCCGGCCGGGCCGTGCCCACCGAGGGGTCGGTCGACGCGGGTTTCGCGCGCGACATGCAGGCTCACCACGGGCAGGCCGTCGAGCTCTCGGTCATGCTGCGCGACCGGTCGGACGACCCCGTCCTGCGGGCGATCGCCCTCGACATCCTCACCGCCCAGCAGCAGCAGGTCGGGCAGATGTTCGCCTGGCTGCGCGTGTGGGGGCTGCCGCAGTCCGGCGAGGCCGACCCGATGGCCTGGATGGCCGGCGAGCACGGCCACGCAGGTGCCGGCGGGGCGCTGGCCGACATGCCCGGCTGGGTGCAGCCCGCCGACCTGCGCCGCCTCGAGCAGGCCGACGGCGTCGAGGCCGAGCGCATCTTCCTGGCGCTGATGATCGACCACCACCTCGGCGGCGTGGAGATGGCCCGGTACGCGGTCGAGCACGCCCAGGACGCCCAGGTGGTGCGCCTGGCCGAAGGCATCGTGACCGCGCAGGAGCGCGAGGTCACCGTGCTGCGCGACCTGCTCGACGAGCGCGGGGGCCCGCTGCCCGCGGACGCCTGAGGGGACGCCCCGCGCGAGGCGCCGTGCGGGGTGCGGGGGCCCTGGCCGGATCTGGGAGGATGCTCCCCATGAGCGACCTGACCTCCCGTCCCGACACCCCGACGAGCGCCACCGCCGCCCGCCAGGTACCGGACAAGGTGACGGTGGACGGCCTCGAGGGACGCTGGTCGCAGGCCTGGGGCGAGGCGGGCACGTACACGTTCGACCGCACCAAGGACCGCGCGCAGGTCTACTCGATCGACACCCCGCCGCCCACGGTCTCGGGCTCGCTGCACGTCGGGCACGTGTTCTCGTACACGCACACCGACGTCGTGGCGCGGTTCCGGCGCATGCGCGGCCTCGAGGTCTTCTACCCGATGGGCTGGGACGACAACGGCCTGCCCACCGAGCGGCGCGTGCAGAACTACTACGGCGTGCGCTGCGACCCGTCGCTGCCGTACGTCGAGGGCTTCGAGCCGCCCCACCAGGGCACCGACGGCAAGGCCGTCAAGCCGGGCGACCAGGTGCCGGTCTCGCGCCGCAACTTCATCGAGCTGTGCGAGCGCCTCTCGGCCGAGGACGAGCAGCAGTTCGAGGCCCTGTGGCGCCGTCTGGGCCTGTCGGTCGACTGGTCGATGACGTACCAGACCATCGGGCGCACCGCCCGGGCCGTGTCGCAGCAGGCGTTCCTGCGCAACCTCGCGCGCGGCGAGGCGTACCAGGCCGAGGCGCCGGGGCTGTGGGACGTGACCTTCCAGACGGCCGTGGCGCAGGCCGAGCTCGAGGCCCGCGACTACCCGGGCGCGTTCCACAAGGTCGCGTTCGCCCGCCCCGACGGCGAGCAGGTCGTCATCGAGACCACCCGCCCCGAGCTGCTGCCCGCGTGCGTGGCCCTCATCGCCCACCCGGACGACGAGCGGTACCAGCACCTGTTCGGCACCACCGTGACGAGCCCGCTGTTCGGCGTCGAGGTGCCCGTGCTGGCGCACCCGGCCGCCGAGCCCGACAAGGGCGCGGGCATCGCGATGTGCTGCACCTTCGGCGACCTCACCGACGTGCAGTGGTGGCGCGAGCTGCGCCTGCCGACGCGCTCGGTCGTGGGCCGTGACGGCCGCGTGCTGCGCGAGACCCCGGACTGGATCACCACCGGTGCGGGCCGCGCGACGTACGAGCAGGTGGCGGGGAAGACGACCTTCTCCGCGCGCGAGACCGTCGTGGCGGCGCTGCGGGAGTCCGGCGACCTGCTGGGCGAGCCGGTGGCCACGCAGCGCAAGGCCAACTTCTACGAGAAGGGCGACAAGCCCCTCGAGATCGTCACGAGCCGCCAGTGGTACCTGCGCAACGGCGGGCGCGACGAGGACCTGCGCGACGCGCTGCTCGCGCGCGGCGGTGAGCTGGGCTTCCACCCGGAGTTCATGCGGGTCCGGTACGAGAACTGGGTCGGCGGCCTCAACGGCGACTGGCTCATCTCGCGGCAGCGGTTCTTCGGCGTGCCGTTCCCCGTCTGGTACCCCCTCGACGCGGACGGCCAGCCGCGGCACGACGCACCGATCGTCCCCGACGAGGCGTCGCTGCCGATCGACCCGACCAGCGATGTGCCCCCGGGCTACACCGAGGACCAGCGCGGCCAGGCGCACGGCTTCATGGCCGACCCCGACGTCATGGACACCTGGGCGACCAGCTCGCTGACCCCGCAGATCGTGTGCGGGTGGCTCGACGACGCGGACCTGTTCGCGCGGACGTTCCCCATGGACCTGCGCCCGCAGGGGCAGGACATCATCCGCACCTGGCTCTTCTCGTCGGTGGTGCGCGCGCACCTCGAGCACGGGTCGCTGCCGTGGTCGGACGCCGCGATCAGCGGGTGGATCCTCGACCCCGACCGCAAGAAGATGAGCAAGTCCAAGGGCAACGTCGTCACCCCCATGGGCCTGCTGGAGGAGCACGGGTCGGACGCCGTCCGGTACTGGGCCGCGTCGGCGCGCCTGGGCACGGACGCGGCGTTCGAGGTCGGGCAGATGAAGATCGGCCGCCGCCTGGCGATCAAGGTCCTCAACGCGAGCAAGTTCGTGCTGTCGTTCGGCGCGGCCGACGAGCCCGTGCTGCTGGACCCGGCGCTGGTCACGGACACGCTCGACCGGGCGATGCTCGCGGGGCTGGCCGAGGTCGTCGAGCAGGCGACCGCGGCGCTCGAGGCCTACGACCACACGCGGGCGCTGGAGCTGTCGGAGACGTTCTTCTGGACGTTCTGCGACGACTACCTCGAGCTGGTCAAGGACCGCGCGTACGGCGCGGGTGCCGCGGCCGACGAGGTCACGGCCGGCACCGCGTCGGCGCGCGCCGCGCTCGGGCTGGCGCTGGACACGCTGCTGCGGCTGTTCGCCCCGGTGCTGCCGTTCGCCACGGAGGAGGTCTGGTCGTGGTGGCGCGAGGGCTCGGTGCACCGCGCCCCGTGGCCGACGTCCGACGCGCTGCGCGCCGCTGCCGGCGACGCCGACCCGGGCGTGGTCGCAGCGGCCGGTGCCGCGCTGGCGGCGCTGCGCAAGGTCAAGTCCGAGGCGAAGGTCTCGATGCGCACGCCCGTCGAGCACGCCGTCCTCGTGGTCCCGGCCGCGCTGCGGGCGGGCGTCGAGGTCGCGCTCGACGACGTGCGCGCCGCGGGCCGCGCCACCGGCACGCTCGAGGTCGTCGAGGGCGAGACCGACGCGGTGACGACGCGTGACGCGCGTCTCGGCGAGGCGGCACCGCGCGGCTGACACGCGCCTGACCTGCGCCGCGACCGCACGACGACGGTCGTCGGAGGGGCTGCGGGACCCCGGTCCCGCAGCCCCTTCCGCGTGCATACGTATGATGGCGGGCGGATAGTGATCCGTACCGCCCCGCCCAGCACCGCCCGAGGAGCTCCCATGCGTCACCCGCTGCCCGCCGTCGCGCTGGCCGCCACGACCGCCCTGCTGCTGACCGCCTGCGCCGGCGGGGCCGGTGGCACCGACGACGCGACCCCCGGCGCGACCGCCGCCGGCGGCGTCACGCTCGTGTCCCCCGGCACCCTGACGGTGTGCACGAACCCGCCGTACGAGCCGTTCGAGTTCGAGGGCGAGGACGGCCAGATCGAGGGCCTCGACATCGACATCGTGCGCGAGGTCGCCGAGGACCTGGGCGTCGAGCTGGCCACCAAGGTGACGCCGTTCGAGACGATCCAGTCCGGCACCGACCTCGAGACCGGCACGTGCGACGTCGTCGCCTCGGGCATCACGATCACCGAGGAGCGCGCGGCGAAGTTCGACTTCTCCCAGCCGTACTTCGACGCGGACCAGGGCATCCTCGTCCCCGCCGGCTCGGCGATCGCCACGGCCGACGACCTCACGGACGCCCGCGTGGGTGTCCAGCAGGCCACGACCGGCGAGACCTGGGCGCAGGAGGAGGGCATCGCCGGGCTCGTGCAGTTCGAGGACCTCGGCCTGCAGGTCCAGGCGCTCGAGACCGGGCAGGTCGACGCGATCGTCAACGACATCGCGGTCCTCGGGCCGTTCGTCGAGGACGGCTTCGAGGTCGCCGCGACCATCCCGACGGGCGAGCAGTACGGGCTCGGCGTCAAGAAGGGCAACGCGGCGCTGCTGGCGGCGATCGACGGGACGCTGGAGCGCATCGTCGAGGACGGCACGTACGACGAGATCTACACCGCCCGCATCGGCACCGCACCCGCCGGCGACTGAGCCGTGACGACCGCACCCGCACCCGCCGCCCTGCCCCCGGGGCGCGCGCGCCTGAGCCCGCGCCGCCGGGCCCAGGTCGCGCGCGCCGCCCAGTACGCGGTGCTGGGCGTCGTCGTCGTGGCCGTCGCGCTGACCGCCGACTGGTCGCGCGTCGGCGACCAGCTGTTCAACCCGGCGGTCGCGGCCGACATCGCCGAGAAGCTGCCCGGCGGCCTGCTCAACACGCTGCAGTACACCGCCGGCGCGTTCGCCGTCGGCCTGCCGCTGGGCGCGCTGCTGGCGTTCATGAAGCTGTCGTCCGTGGCCCTCAACCGGTGGATCGCGACCGCGTACATCGAGTTCTTCCGCGGCATCCCGGCGCTGCTCGTCGTGCTCGCCGTGGGCTACGCGGTGCCCATCGCGTTCGGCGTGTCGATCCCCTCGGTGCTCGCCAAGGCGTCGATCGCGCTGGGCCTGGTCTCGGCCGCGTACATCGCCGAGACGCTGCGCGCCGGCATCGAGGCGGTGCCCCGCGGCCAGGTCGAGGCGGCCCGGTCGCTGGGCATGTCGCACTCCCGGACCATGCTCCAGGTCGTCCTGCCGCAGGCGTTCCGCATCGTGCTGCCCCCGCTGACCAACGAGATCATCCTGCTGACCAAGGACACCTCGCTCGTCTTCCTCGTGGGGCTCACCGTCGCCGAGTACGACCTGACGAAGATCGGCCGTGACGCCCTGAGCACCGCGGCCGGCGGCCTGACCGCGCTGTTCGTCGCCGGCGGCTGCTACCTGCTCATCACCCTGCCCCTCGGCGTGCTCACGCGCTGGCTCGAGCGGCGCACCGGCACGACGGGACGACGCGCATGACCACCCCCACGCCCGCCCCCGTCGTCCGCGTCGAGGGGCTGCGCAAGTCCTTCGGCGACAACGAGGTGCTGCGCGGCATCGACCTGCACATCGACGCCGGCGAGGTCGTGTGCCTCGTGGGGCCGTCCGGCTCCGGCAAGTCCACGCTGCTGCGGTGCGTCAACCTGCTCGAGCAGCCCACGGGCGGGCGCGTCGAGGTGCTCGGCGTGGACGTCACCGACCCCGACGTCGACATCGACCGCGTGCGCACGCACGTCGGCATGGTCTTCCAGCAGTTCAACCTGTTCACGCACCGCACGGTGCTGGAGAACTGCACGATGGCGCAGCGCAGCGTGCTGCGACGGCCCCGTGCGCAGGCCGAGGAGGTCGCCCGCGCCAACCTCGCCCGCGTCGGGCTCGCCGACCGCGCCGACGCGATGCCGGGCCAGCTGTCCGGCGGCCAGCAGCAGCGCGCCGCCATCGCCCGGGCCCTGTCGATGGACCCGCAGCTCATGCTCTTCGACGAGCCGACGTCCGCGCTGGACCCCGAGCTCGTCGGCGACGTGCTCGGCGTCATGCGGGACCTCGCCGACGCGGGCATGACGATGCTCGTCGTCACGCACGAGATGGCGTTCGCCCGCGAGGTCGGCGACCGCGTCGTCTTCATGGACGGCGGCGTCGTCGTCGAGGAGGGCCCGGCCGACCAGGTCGTCGGCGCACCGCGCGAGGCCCGCACCCGGGAGTTCCTGCAGCGCGTGCTCGACCCGACGCACCGGCACCCGGACGCCTGAGCCGACGCCCGGCCGGGACCGGCGGCACCCGTCGCGCCCCGGTCCCGGCCTGCGGACGGTCCGCGCCCACTAGGGTCGTGGCCGACCCCGACCACCCCTGGAGCAGACACCGCATGCGTGAGTTCACGTCCCCCGGCCCGACCGACCTCGACCCGGACGAGACGATCCCCGACCTGCTCGCCGCCCGCCTCGCGCACGACCCGCAGGCGACGTTCGCCGAGCGGCCGACCACGCTGGGCGGTGCGTGGCAGCCCGTGACGGTCGCCGCGTTCGCCGAGCAGGTCGCGGCCGTCGCGCGGGGCCTGGTCGCCTCGGGCGTGGAGGCGGGCGACCGGGTCGGGATCATGTCCCGCACCCGGTACGAGTGGACCCTGCTGGACTTCGCGGTGTGGGCCGCCGGCGGCGTCGGCGTACCCGTCTACGAGACGTCGTCCGCCGACCAGGTGCGCTGGATCGCCCAGGACACGGGCATGCGTCTCGTCGTGGTCGAGACGGCCCCGCACGCCGCCGTGCTGGCCCAGGTCCGCGACGACCTGCCCGAGCTGCGCGACGTGCTCGTGCTCGACGAGGGTGCCGTCACGACCCTGACGGAGCGCGGCGCGCAGGTCGACGCGGACGAGGTGGCCCGCCGGACCGCGGCCGTGCGGGGCGACGACCTCGCCACCGTCATCTACACCTCGGGCACCACCGGCCGCCCCAAGGGCGTCGAGATCACGCACCGCAACTTCGTGTCGCTGTCCCGGGCGGGCATCCACGGCCTCGCCGAGGTCTGCGCCGTGCCCGGCACGCGCACGCTGCTGTTCCTGCCGCTGGCGCACGTGTTCGCCCGCTTCATCCAGGTGCTGTGCGTCGCGTCGGGCACGGTCATCGGCCACACGCCCGACACGCGCAACCTCCTGCCCGACCTGGCGACGTTCCAGCCGACGTTCGTGCTGGTCGTGCCGCGCGTCTTCGAGAAGGTCTACAACTCCGCCGAGCAGAAGGCCGGCGCGGGCGCGAAGCTGCGGATCTTCCGGTGGGCCGCCAAGGTCGCGATCGCGTGGTCGCGCGCCCTCGACACCGAGCAGGGCCCCTCCCCCGTGCTGCGGGTCCAGCACCAGATCGCCGACCGTCTCGTGCACCGCAAGCTGCGGGCCGCGTTCGGCGGGCGCGCCCAGTGGGCGATCTCGGGCGGTGCACCGCTCGGCGAGCGGCTCGGGCACTTCTACCGCGGCATCGGCCTGCGCGTCCTCGAGGGCTACGGCCTGACGGAGACCACCGCGCCCACCACGGTGAACATGCCGGGCCTGACGAAGGTCGGCACCGTCGGTCCCGCGTTCCCCGGCACGTCGGTGCGCGTCGACGACGACGGCCAGGTCTGGATCGCGGGTCCGCACGTGTTCCGCGGCTACCGCAACAACCCCGCGGCGACGGCCGAGGTCCTCGTCGACGGCTGGTTCCACACCGGCGACCTGGGCGCGCTCGACGACGACGGCTACCTGCGCATCACCGGCCGCAGCAAGGAGATCATCGTGACCGCCGGCGGCAAGAACGTCGCCCCGGCCGTGCTCGAGGACCGCCTGCGCGGGCACCCCCTGGTCAGCCAGGTCGTCGTGGTCGGCGACCAGCGCCCGTTCATCGGCGCGCTCGTCACGCTGGACCCCGAGATGCTGCCGGGCTGGCTGCAGATGCACGGGCTCCCCGCGATGGACGTCGTCACCGCGAGCACGCACCCGCAGGTGCTGGAGGCCCTCGACCGGGCCGTGGACCGCGCCAACGAGGCGGTCTCGCGCGCCGAGTCCATCCGCAAGATCCACGTGCTCACCACCGACTTCACCGAGGCCAACGGCTACCTCACGCCGTCGCTCAAGGTGAAGCGCGCGCAGGTGATCGCGGACTTCGCCGCAGACGTCGAGGCGCTGTACGGCACGCCCGGCGGCGAGTGAGCCGCACGCACGCCTGACGGGCGGGGCCGGGGTTCGCGCCCCGGCACCGCCCGTCGTGCGTCTCTCGGCCCTGTCGGTGACCGCGGTCAGACGACCTGGCGCAGCCGCTTCTGGTCCGCGGACTGCGACGGCACCGCCTCGCTGGGCGTGGAGCCGTCCGCCCAGCGCAGCACCGCACCGACCCCGTCCACCAGGTCGACGTCGCCGTCCTCGGCGAACGTGACACCCGCGTCCTGGCCGATCGCGGCCCGCAGGAGCGCGACGTGCGCGGGGAACCGCCGCGCCTGCCCGTTGACGCCCATCGCCGCCAGGTCCTCCTCGTCGAGGCCCAGCTGCAGCGGCTCGGGCCCGGCGACCAGCGTCCGCTCGTCGAGCGCGGACAGCGCCTCGGTGCCCAGCACCAGCTCGGCGACCTGCCCGCGGCGCAGCACCTCGACGACGTCGCCGAGGGACGTCACGGCGCCCTCGCCGCGACCCAGCCCCTCCCGGTAGCGGTCGAGCTCGGCGGCCCGGCGGCGGGACCGCTGCTCGGCCAGCGCGTGCGCGACGCGCTCGTCGAACGCGTCCCGGTGCACGCCCTCGCCGCGCCCGCCGCCGCTCACCTCGACGAGCCGCTCGGCCACGTGCTGCCCGACGGCGTCCTTGACGAGCGCGACGGCCCGCACGTCCCCGGTGAGCAGCACGAGGTCGGGCGTCTTGGTCCGCACGCGGGCGTCGACGGCGGCCGCGACGGCCTCGGCGTTGCGCTGCCAGGAGTCCTCGGCGCGCGTCTGACCGCGCCGCGCCAGACCGTCGCGGGTCTTGTGGACGTCGTCGTGCCCGCCCTCGACGGTCTCGGTCACCGACGGGCTGGCCTGCTCCTCGCCGGCCTCCACCCACGTGAGGTCCGCACCGGTGCGGTCCACCTCGACGAGCAGGTAGCACAGCGTCTCGTCGGCCGCGCGGACGGCACCGATCAGGCTGGGCACGGGGCCGTGCACGCCCTGGGACCGCGCGGGCGGCTCGGCGACCACCCGGTCGACCACGACCCCGTGCGCGTCGGCGACGACGACCCGGCCGTGCGCGGTGCGGCGACCGTCCGGCACGGACAGGCGTTCGGCGATCTCGTCGAGCACCGCCGCGGGTGCGCCGTCGTGCTCCAGGCCGCGGCGCACGGCGCGCCACCGGTCCAGCAGCTCGGACTCCCCCGCCGCCTCGGCCGGCGACGCGTCGATGTGGACGGTCGTGAACGGCGCGGGGCGGCCGAGCAGGGGCTTGAGCCAGTGCAGGTGCATGGAGTCGTCTCCTCCGCAGTGCGGCGATCCCCGGCGACCGGCACCCGTCGGTCCGGCGGTGGCCGGGGCTGACGCTTCCTACCTTCGACCACACCCGCCCGGTCCGCCAGCGCGGGGCGGGCGAATCCGGCTCAGTCGCCCTGCGCGTGGTCCTGCGCGATGGCCTCGTGGTGCCGGATCACCTCGGCGACGATGAACGCGAGGAACTTCTCCGCGAAGACCGGGTCGAGGTCGGCCTCCTGCGCGAGGCGGCGCAGCCTGTCGACCTGGCGGGCCTCCCGGCCGGGGTCCGACGCGGGCAGGCCGATGCGCGCCTTGAGCACGCCGACCTGCTGCGTGGCCTTGAAACGCTCGGCGAGCAGGTGCACGAGCGCGGCGTCGATGTTGTCGATGCTCCCGCGCAGGCGGGCCAGCTCGGGCGGGGTCTGCTCGCTCACGCGCTCTTCTCGCGCGGCGTGCGCTTGTCGCGCGCGTCACGGGGGACGAGCGTGGGGTTGACGTTGTCGAGCACGACGTCCCGCGTGATGACCACGCGGGCCACGTCGTCGCGCGACGGCACCTCGAACATCACCTGCTGGAGGACCTCCTCCATGATCGCCCGCAGCCCGCGCGCACCGGTGCCGCGCAGCAGGGCCTGGTCGGCGATCGCGGAGACGGCCTCGTCGTCGAACTCGAGCTCGACGCCGTCGATCTGGAACATCCGCTGGTACTGCTTGATGAGCGCGTTGCGCGGCTCGGTGAGGATCCGCACGAGCGCCGAGCGGTCCAGCGGGGAGACGGTGGTGATGACCGGGACACGGCCGATGAACTCGGGGATGAGCCCGAACTTCAGCAGGTCCTCCGGCATGACCTCCCCGTAGACGTCCTTGTCGTCGGCCGAGTGCAGCGGTGCGCCGAACCCGATGCCGCGACGACCGGCGCGCGAGGTGATGATCTCGTCGAGGCCCGCGAACGCGCCCGCGACGATGAACAGCACGTTCGTCGTGTCGATCTGGATGAACTCCTGGTGCGGGTGCTTGCGCCCGCCCTGCGGCGGCACCGACGCGGTCGTGCCCTCGAGGATCTTCAGCAGCGCCTGCTGCACACCCTCGCCGGAGACGTCGCGCGTGATCGACGGGTTCTCGCTCTTGCGGGCGATCTTGTCGACCTCGTCGATGTAGATGATGCCCGTCTCGGCCTTCTTGACGTCGTAGTCCGCGGCCTGGATGAGCTTGAGCAGGATGTTCTCGACGTCCTCGCCGACGTACCCCGCCTCGGTCAGCGCCGTGGCGTCCGCGATCGCGAACGGCACGTTGAGCATCTTGGCCAGCGTCTGCGCCAGGTACGTCTTGCCGCAGCCCGTGGGGCCGATCAGCAGGATGTTCGACTTGGCGATCTCGACGGCGTCCTCGCCGGCGACGCGCCCGACCTCACCGGCCTGGATGCGCTTGTAGTGGTTGTACACCGCCACGGCGAGCGACCGCTTGGCCGGCTCCTGCCCGACGATGTACTGCTCGAGGAAGTCGAAGATCTCCTTCGGCTTGGGCAGCTCGACCATGCCGACCTCGGTGGCCTCGGCGAGCTCTTCCTCGATGATCTCGTTGCACAGCTCGATGCACTCGTCGCAGATGTAGACGCCCGGACCTGCAATGAGCTTCTTCACCTGCTTCTGGGACTTGCCGCAGAAGGAGCACTTGAGGAGGTCCGCGCCGTCCCCGATCCTCGCCACAGTGCGTCCCCTTCCGTCGTTCGCTCTCCGTCCTATCGGACGGCGCGGTGCGCTCGTGACCGGTCTCAGCCGGTCGTCCCCCCATTGCACACCACGGGGGGCCTGGTGTCAGCCGAACCCGGCGGGCAAGTCGCGGCGTGTCCGAACTGAGACGTCACGACCTGCCCGCCGACCCGGCGGACGGTTGCAGTGCTGGGTCAGATGCTGGGCGCGATCACCGTGGGGTGGGCACCCTTGCGGCTCTCGAGCACCTGGTCGACGATCCCGTAGTCCTTGGCCTGGGCCGCGGTGAGGATCTTGTCGCGCTCGATGTCCGTCTTGACCTGCTCGACGTCGCGCCCCGTGTGGTGCGCGAGCGCCGTCTCGAGCCACTCGCGGATGCGGATGAGCTCGTTGGCCTGGATCTCGATGTCGGAGGCCTGCGCGTAGCCGCCGCCCTCCATGGCGGGCTGGTGGATCAGCACGCGCGCGTTGGGCAGCGCCAGGCGCTTGCCCGGCTGGCCCGCGGCGAGCAGCACGGCCGCGGCCGACGCGGCCTGCCCGAGGCAGACCGTGGCGATCTCCGGCTTGATGTACTGCATCGTGTCGTAGATCGCCGTCAGCGCGGTGAACGACCCGCCGGGCGAGTTGATGTACAGCGTGATGTCACGGTCCGGGTCCGTGGACTCCAGGACCAGCAGCTGGGCCATGACGTCGTCCGCGGACGCGTCGTCGACCTGCACGCCGAGGAAGATGATGCGGTCCTCGAACAGCTTGGTGTACGGGTCCTGGCGCTTGAACCCGTAGGCCGTGCGCTCCTCGAACTGCGGCAGGACGTAGCGGCCGGACGGCGACGCCGGGGCGGTGCCGCCCGCGAGACGCGCCGCGCGGGCCATGAACTGGTGCTCCATGCTCACGAAGGTCTCCTCGATCGATTCTTGTGCGTCAGCCGCGGGCCGTGCCGCCGCCGCCGGCGACCGAGTGCGCCGAGGTCACGACGTGGTCGATGAAGCCGTACTCGAGGGCCTCGGGCGCCGTGAACCAGCGGTCGCGGTCCGAGTCGGCGTGGATCTGCTCCGACGTCTTGCCGGTCTGCTCCGCGATGAGGTCGGCGAGGACCTTCTTCATGTGCAGGATGAGCTGGGCGTTGATCCGCACGTCCGTCGCGGTGCCGCCGATGCCGCCCGAGGGCTGGTGCATCATGACCCGCGCGTGCGGCGTGGCGTACCGCTTGCCCTTGGCGCCCGACGAGAGCAGGAACTGCCCCATCGAGGCGGCCATGCCCATGGCGATGGTCGCCACGTCCGGCTTGATGTACTGCATCGTGTCGTAGATCGCCATGCCCGCGGTGATCGACCCGCCGGGCGAGTTGATGTACAGCCAGATGTCCTTGTCGGGGTCCTCGGCCGCGAGCAGCATCATCTGCGCGCAGATGGCGTTCGCGTTCTCGTCCCGCACCTCGGACCCGAGCCAGATGATGCGCTCGCGCAGCAGCCGGTTGTAGATGTGGTCGTTGAGGCCGAGGCCCGGGGACTCTGCCCGGGCGATGGCCGGCACCTGCTCGTTCACGAAGGCTCCCTCGTCCGACTCGTCCAGCTCGTCGCCGCCGACTCGTGGGCCGGTGCCGGTGGCACCCTCCACGCCCTGCGACGGCGCGTTGCAGCGACCCTAACGCCCGCGACCGCCGACCCATGGCGCCGCCGCGGCCCGTTTCGCTGTCGGCGCACCCGCGATCACCCGTGCCGCCGTCCGGACGCCACGACGGCCCCGCACGCGGGTGGCGTGCGGGGCCGTCGGGCCGTGGGTGCGGCGGGTGCCGCGGGGCGTGTCAGGCCTTGGCGTCGGCCGTGCTCTCCTCGGCGGCCTCGGCGGCGGCCTCCTCGGCGGCGTCGGCGGCGTCGGCCGCGGCGTCCTCCTCGTCGGTGCCGATGTACTCGGAGAGGTCGACCTCGGCACCGGAACCGTCCACGACGGTGACCTTGCGCAGCGCGACCGCGAGGGCCTTGGAGCGCGCGACCTCGCCGACCATCATCGGGATCTGACCCTGCTGGTCGAGGGTCTGGATGAAGGTGTTCGGGTCCATGCCGTACTGGCGCGACGCGGACACGAGGTAGTCCAGCAGCTCGGGCTGGCTGACCTTGACCTCGAGGGCCTCGGCGAGCGTGTCGAGCAGGATCTGGTTGCGCAGCGCCGTGGTCGCCTCGCCGGTGACCTCGGTGCGGTGCTCGTCGTCCTCGAGGCGGCTCTCGGACTCGAGGTGACGGTGCACCTCGGCCTCGACGACGCCCGCGGGCACGGGGATCTCGGTGCCGCCGACGAGCGCCTCGAGCAGCGCGTCGCGGGCCTGCACGGCCTGGTTCGACGCCTTGATCCGGGCGGCCTGCTCGCGCAGGTCGGCCTGGAGCTCCTCGATGGTGTCGAACTCGCTCGCGAGCTGCGCGAACTCGTCGTCGACCTCGGGCAGCTGGCGCTCCTTGACGGCGGTGGCGGTCACGGCGACCGAGGCCTCCTCGCCCGCGCGCTCGCCGCCGGCCAGGGCCGTGGTGAACGTCGTGGACTCGCCGGCCGACAGCCCGGTGAGCGCCTCGTCGAGGCCCTCGAGCATGTTGCCGGAGCCGATCTGGTAGCTCACGCCGGCGACCTGGTCGACCTGCTCGTCGCCGATGGTGGCGGTGAGGTCGATCTGGACGAAGTCGCCCTCCTGCGCGGGGCGGTCCACGCCCACGAGGGAGCCGAACCGCTCGCGCAGCGCGTCGAGCCGGCCCTGCACGTCCTCGTCGCTGACCTCGACGTCGTCGACCGTGACGGTCAGGCCGTCCAGGTCGGGCAGCGTGACCTCGGGGCGCACCTCGACCTCGGCGGTGAAGTGCAGCTCGCCCTCCTCGCCCGCGGGCGCGGCGGTCAGGCCGGGGACCTTGGTGACCTGGACGTCGGGCTGGCCCATGGGGCGCAGCTTGTTCTCGCGGACGGCCTCGGCGTAGAAGCCGGACAGGCCCTCGTTGACGGCGTGCTCGATGACGGCCGGGCGGCCCACCCGCTGGTCGATGATCCGCGGCGGGACCTTGCCCTTGCGGAAGCCGGGGACCGTCACCTGCTCCGCGATGTGCTGGTAGGCGTGCTCGATGCTCGGCTTGAGCTCGTCGTACGTCACCTCGACGGACAGCTTGACCTTGGTGGGCTCCAGGGTCTCGACGGCGCTCTTCACTTCGATGATCTCCCGCTGGTCTCGGCCGCGCGCCGGCGGTTCCGACGGGCTGGCACGGCTCTGGCTGGTGCACGCTGATGGGGCTGCGCGCAGCCGACGACGGCACGCACACGCGACCCTCGATGGTACGCCACAGGCCCGCGACGCCGCCAAAAGGGGGCCGCGCCGCAACCGACGCGCGGGCCGAGCCGGTCGGCGCGCACCGGAGCACCCGCTACCCTTGACCCCGGCGTCGGCCCAGGCCGACCGCCGCGCGGACGTAGCTCAATGGTAGAGCCCCAGTCTTCCAAACTGGCTACGCGGGTTCGATTCCCGTCGTCCGCTCCGAAGGTTTCCCGTCATCTGCGAGGGCGGTTCCGGTTTCGAGGCTTATGTAGTTTCGGACACTGTCTTCGATCGGTCCAGGCCGTTACTGTGACGCGCCCGCTGGCGTTTGCACGGCTCCTGACCTCGGTCGAGGGCGCTGCTGGCGGCTCATCGGGCTTCAGTAAGGGCTCTCGCGACGCCGCGTAGCACGCCGATCACCCCCGTCACCTGGTGTGGTGCGGAGCCGATCGATTGGCATTCAGATTCGGAGCGATGCTCTCTGCCGCGAGGCGGGAAGTCGCGTTGCGCCTCGCGGGCGGCCCGCGAGCGCGAGCACGACGCTGCTTCACGGTGCGTGCGCAGGGCCCCCTGCGAATGACACTTGCGCAGTGCGGCCGCCCACGGCGCCGGGCTTCATCCCGCCGCCCCCCTGGTACGCCGCCACGCGCGCTCGCAGTCCTACCGGGAACCCCTCTTTGCCCCCCACGGCTGCCCGATCTCGCGGCTCGCGCCAGCAAGCAAGGGTGAGTTTTCGCTTGGCGAGGCCGGCGATTCCCGTGCACCCGCGGTCCAGACGGACGTAATTGACGTGGAGGAGGTTATTCGCGTTCTCCATTAGCGCACGCTAACCGTAGGCCGTGGTGTGCGAGTTGGCGCCCCAGAGCACCCCCCTTTGCCTCCTCTCGTTCGACAGCGCACTCGCGCAAAGCCACCATTCCGTCGCAGCGGGCCTGCCCGTCGGGATAAAGCCCCTGGGAGTGGTATCGCGGTCGGGCGTGATCCTGCCCTTATCACGCAGAGAGTGCCAGGGTCTGATGCTCGGGATCGGCGCCACACGTCTCAATGAGATTGAGTCGGGCGCGGTGCAGGAAATCCAGGAGAAGTAGCGTCGCCCTGCGGACCATTCGTCGTGCCGTTCTGCCGGGACGGCACTGACGAGGCGTGTGATGGCGTCGCGGCCGGGGAGATCCCAACGACGTCGGTACATCGGCGGATCTGATCGTTCAGGCGCTCGTTGGGGTTGGTCGACCAGATCTGCCGCAAGATGTCCTCCGGGGAGCCGGTGAAGGCGCGCAGGTCCGTCCGGGCGGCGTTGAAGCGGTCTGCCACGACTGGCACGTCTTCGGTGACCTGGTCCAGGAATTGTCGAACTGGGCCTAGCTGCTGCGTCTCATGAGGTTGGTGACACCGCGCGCGGTGTGAGGGAGGGGTAGGCCCTGGCGGCAGGATGGAAGTGCGACCCACCGTCCCGCTGTGCGAAGGACCTACCCCTCGATGTCTCACGCTAACGCTCCGTTGACCCCTGCTGGCACGCTTCGCCTGGTGCGCCGCTGCGAGTCCCGTCCGATCGCGCACGTTGCGGCCGAGGCCGGGATCTCCCGGCAGTGCCTGTCGAAGTGGAAGGCCCGCTACGACTAGCTCGGCGAGGTCGGGCTGCTCGACCGTTCCAGTGCCCCGCACACCAGCCCGACCCAGCTCGACCCGCGGGTGGTCGAGCAGATCGAACGCCCGCGCCGGGCGCACAAGTGGACGGCCCGGCAGATCCATCTCGAGCTGACCCGCACCGGGCACCGGGTGTCGTTGGCGACGGTCTCGCGGTGGCTGGTCCGCCTCGGGATCAACCGGCACCGGCACATCGATCCCGACGGGTCCACGAACCGGGCCGCGGGGCGGATCGTGGCGCGCTTCCCCGGGCACATGGTCCACCTGGACGTGAAGAAGGTCGGGCGGATCCCCGACGGCGGCGGCTCGCGCGCCCACGGGCGCGGATCAGACGCCGAGCGAGCGGTCCGACGCGCCAAGGCCAAGGGCGCCCGCGCGGGCTACGTCTTCCTGCACTCGGCGATCGACGGCTACTCCCGCCTGGCCTACACCGAGCACCTGCGCGACGAACGCGCCGTGACCACGATCGGGGTCTTCCACCGCGCGAGGGCGTTCTTCGCCGCCCACGGCATCGGTCGGTTGGTCCGCGTCATCACCGAAAACGGCGCGAACTACAAGGCCGGGACGTTCGCCACCACCGTGGTCGCGACCGCCTCACGCCACCAGCGGATCCGCCCCCACACCCCGCGGCACAACGGCAAGGTCGAGCGCTACAACCGGATCCTGGCCGAGGAGCTGCTCTACGCCCGGATCTGGACCTCCGAAGCCGAGCGGGCCGCCGCGATCAAGATCTGGAACATCCACGACAACTACCGTCGCGCTCACACCGCCGTCGGCGACATGCCCCCGGCCTCACGCCTCCGAGCCGGCGTCACCAACATCATGACCCAGAACACCTAGGCGGAGTCTGCGTCGGGCTGGTCATCGACCGAGTGGTGCATCGACTTGACGGCCGGCCATGACGCCGTGGGCAAGTGCTTATGCGGTTAGCGGCGCAGTGAGTGCGGCACCGCCGCCAGGACGCGCGGGGCAGGTTCGCGCCGATCGCATCGACCGGACCGTGGTGGGCGCCGAGGGTGACCAGCGGCCCCCGCAAAGGGCGCGGGCGACCCGGTCGGCGAAGAACACGTTTCACGCCTCCTTCGTCTCGCCCGTGGTGACGGTGCAGCCCAGGGTCTCCCGCTCCCGTCAGCGTCGACCCGCGTCGCCACGAGCGCAACGGCGTTGAGGACGCGCCCGGCCGTGCCGGCCCTTGTCGTCAACGCGTCCGCCGCGACGAACGTGAACGGCCCGGCGTCGGCCAGATGCCGGGTCCAGAACTCGGCGACCTGGTCATCGAGGGCGCCAGCCACGCGCGAGAGACCTGCGAGTTGGACAACGACGTCATGCCCGACGACTCGACGAGCTTGTCGATCCGGCGGGTGCTCACCCCGAGCGAGTAGCAGGTCGCGACGACGCTGATCAGCGCCGCGTCGGCGCGCTTGCGGCGCTCGAGCCGAGCCACTCAGGGAGTACGACCCGGTGCGCGACTCGGGGACCACGACGACAATCGCCCCGACCCGGGCGTCCAGATCCCGGTGCCGGTGAACGTTGCGCCGGTCGACTCGGTCAGCCAACGGCTGATCCACTCCGAACCACAGACCGGGTCAGCCTCCGCAGACAACAGGCCGTTGATCTCCGTGCCGAGCAGGTGCCGCAACAGGCCACGGGAGCCGCCCGCGAAAACCTGGTCCAGGACGGCCGAAGGGGCGAAAATGCGAGGTTCGGTCACCGCGATGCTCCATTGAGAGTGCTGCGAGAAGTTCACTCGAAGGATCGCGCGATGACCGCACCGCGACCGACGACGACCACGACCCCTCACGTCTACACCACTGTCCGGGGCGCCACTGCGGCCTCCAACCGGTCTCTGAAGGCTGGCCCTGTCCGGTACGCGCGTCGGGCGCTAAGCAAGTCCACACGCTCGCGCATCTTGACGCGCGTTCAGCGGAAGCAACGCCCATCGCTGCGCTAGTATCCGGCGTAACGATGGTCCCCAGGGCGGGATCAGATCGCGCCCACAGCATCGTTCCAGGGCCGCAGCGGTCAGGCTGTGGCGCCGATACGCGACAGGATGGACGGCGTCAACCAGTGGCCAATGACGCGGGACGAGACTCGAGCCAGGCGCTGCGCACGGCGTTGCTAGCCTGGGGCTTGGTTGCGATACTTGTCGGCGTCGGCCTTATTGTGGCGGATTACTTCGTTCACAACGAGCACGTTAGCCTTGGATTGTCGTCACTATCGTCAGCAACCCTTTCTATCGCCGGCGCCCTTCTGATCACCGAGTGGATAATCAAACCACTATATGTGCGCGATGTTCTCCAGGTCGCGAACCTGAGTGCTGAGATCTATAGAGCTGGGATTCGCTACGCCCGCCCATCGCACATGATTGCGTGGAGCGAACTGCTGAGCGGGCCGAGCGATATTACGGTGGCCGTTGGCAATGAGAGCCTATTTCGCGGCGGACCGTGGATAGCCATCCTGGAAGCAAGTCGAGCCGGTTCCAGAACCGTGCGATTACACGTATCTGAAGCCCTGGCAAGCACGGGATTCGGAACAAAAATCGAGCAACAATGGCGCGCCAATGGTTGCGGATCGCGAGGGTCGAAGCTGCTGGTAGTACCCCACGCCGCCGTCACTCAAGGGCTTCTCGTCCAATGCGGCGCTTGGATTGCGGCAACGATAGCAGATGATCCTCTCAATGACACGCCGCTATCAGTAGTATTCACGTCCGATGCCACAGACTCTGTGGTAAAAGTAATGCAAAGGGGCGTGGACCGCTTGAATGACTCCCCAACGCCGCCGATCAACGGGGCCTGATTATGACACAGCGCACGACGACAATCGATGATCCGGACTTGGTTGAGCTCCTTGACGGTATCGACGCCGGGCAGGTAGCACTTCCGAACTTCCAGCGCGACTTCGACTGGACAGACAGCGATGTTCGCGCGCTTCTCGCCACTGTTCTCAATGGTTGGCCCATGGGGAGCTTGCTGCTCATTGAGGGAAACGCGCATACTCGAGACTTTTACGATCCCCGACCATTCGAGTACGCGCCCCCGATCGCGGGAATCCCTGACACCATCGTGCTGGACGGTCAGCAACGCTTAACCTCTTTATACACGGCACTGTATGACAAGAGCGAGTCAGTGCATGCCGTAGCGCTCGGCCACGGCCTGTTATGGGACGACATCGACTCCTTGGACGACTCGCTGCGAACCTTCAAGCGATCAGTCTGGAGGGAGCACTACGCCACCCCAGCCGCGCAGATCGCCTCGCAGCTAATGCCAATCAGCGCATTGCGGTCATCATCTAGGTTCTTCGACTGGCGCGACGTGGCGGCCCAGGGAGACCCTGTGCTAACTGAACTCCTGACAGCCACTTATCGGCAGCATCTTTCAGGCCTCTACCGCTACCGCATGCCCGCATTGCGGATCACCCGTGATACGCACCCGGCCGCCGTTGCTCGAATATTCGAGAGGGTCAATAAGACAGGTCAACAACTAGGCGCCTTCGATTTGATGGTCGCCAAGTCGTTCACCCCAGATTTCAACCTGCGGGTGGTCTGGGAGCGTGCGCGCCAGCGCTACCCCGAACTGAGCGTGTTTTACGGGAGCGATGGCTTCGCCCCCCTTCAGGTCATTGCACTGAGGGTGCTGGATGATGTGCGCACTTCGACCGTGCTGCGCCTGACGCCAGCATCAATCCACGATTATTGGGAGCACGCCGTAGAAAGTCTAGCGCGGGCAGTCCGATTCGCTATGCAGCACCTCGGTGTCTTAAGTCGAGAATGGCTTCCCTACGGCAGCCTGATGATCGTTCTAGGGGCCCATTTATGGTCGGATCAGATCAGCGAATCGAAGGCACTGGCAATAAAGCGCTGGTTCTGGCGGTCCAGCCTCACTGCTCGTTACGCAGTAGGCTCAAACTCTGTGGCGGTGGCGGACTTCAAGCGCCTGGAGGGAGGGGCTTTCGAGGCCGACGACGCAATAATCCTCGACTGGGGAATATTTCGTGACGCAACAAAACAGTCCGCAGGCGCCATTCATCGCGCGTGGCTCTGCGCCCTGGCGACTTCATCACGCAGGCGAGACGGAGACCTCGATGCGTCAGTTCCGACGCCGCGCAGCCTGGTCCCAAGAGACGTGCGGCCCGGACCCGAAGTTTCACCACACCTTCTCACCTTAGGTTTTGCCCTGTTTACGGACGATCAATCACTGAGAGGGCAGTTCCTTCCGGGCGATTCAGTTCCCGAATTCGACGCACTCGCCGATAGCACTCGGCTCGCCAACTTCTTGCGGGAACGCCTCGACGAAGCGGCGCGCTTTATCGCTCGCGACTGCGATCAGCGCGTTCGGGTAGTGGACGATTCCGATCAGGAACTGCTCGGATTGGGGGATTGATCGTGCGTCAGGGCGGGCGGCAGGCTCGGGATAGGGCGGCCTCTCAAACGTAGTCCGCGCGCGCCCCCGCGTGGCATCGCGAGGACGGTCACTTCCGTCCCTGGATTATCCATTGCGGCATGGGCTGAGTTGAACTGGCTCACCCCCACTTCAAGGTCTAGTCGTGGCCTGAAGCCGGCGGTCTCGAGCAGGCTGCGAGCGATGTAGTTCCTCGGGCCCCGCAAGCCGCAGATCTCGTTCTGCTTCTCGACCTGCCTGAGCCAGCAACGCTGCTCACGGAGCTCGTCGAGATCGCCGGGCGCCGGGTCGGGCTCGCGGCGGCACGAGGCGCGAGCGTCCTCACGGTCAGCGATCGCCAACCAGCAGGCCAGACAGGAGTCAGCGATCCGACGTCGCGCGCGATCGCGGCACGGGTCCGCTCCCCACGGCGGCGACAGCGATCTCGTCTCGCCGAAACCCTGGCAGGTACGCGACAAGCGCGATGCTGATCCGTTCAGCGAGGACAACGTCCTCACGCACCGGGAGTCAACAACCCCGGGGCAATCCCGTGCGAGACAGCGCTCAACACGCTACATTCTCTACATGCCTTCGTCGCATGGGTGGTGGGTCCCGGAGCCGCTGCCGCACGGCACCCGGGTCTGGCACTACACGTCGCCCGCCAGCCTAGTGGGCATGCTTACCAACCTCGAGATTTGGGCCACTGAGTGCACGGGCCTGAATGACCTCTCGGAGGTTGTCGGCGGATTCGAGTACATGAGCCAGTGGTTCGGACAGCGCCCTGGTTCCGCCGCCGCATCGCTTCACACGCTCTGCGCCCCGACAGGCGGCACGGTGGCAAGGGCACAGGAGGTGTTCATCGTATGCGCCTCCCTGAACGGGGACGATGCAGGTCAATGGCGATTGTACGGCGGGGTTCGCGCCGGGTATTCAGTCGAACTCGACCCCGGAGTTTCGCTTGGCGTCATCTCACGCTCCGCAGATCCGGCAAGCTATCCCGCAAGCGCCCGCAGGCCGCGCTCGGGTGGCACGCTCTGGAAAGCGTGGGGCCAGCAGGCGAGCGTCGCGCCTTGGTACCCCGTGGCGTACTCCGACGCTGCGCGAGAAAGGATGCTGTCGGACTTGCTCACGTGGGCTAACGAAGTGGACGCCGACTACGAGCGGGCGGCATCCGACCCAACGCTCGACCCCGAGGAACGTGACCAAATGGGCCAAGACCTCGGCGAGCGCTTCGAGGACGCATTGTGCACAGCTGCTGCCCTGATCAAAGCGCCGGGGTTCAGCGGTGAAAGAGAGGCTAGAGCAGTCGTCAACGCGCAACTGCGGACCAACCATGAGGAATTCCGCGCAACTGGGCACGGCGTCGTCCGCTATGTCCGCCTGGCAACCGGCGATGGCCGAGGCCTGGTCCAGCCCGAGCATCACCCCGGCCAAACACTTCCCGTCAGGTCCATCACTGTCGGCCCGACACCGTACTTTGAAGCGCAGAAGAGCACTTTGGAAGCGCTCATCCTACGTGCGGGGTTCAAACCAAGCGCCGTCCCCGTTGTCGAGTCGAAGGTAGCGCTGCGACGTTAGGTGCGGCGGGAGCGCCCGCACGATCGCTCCCGCGAGACCTTTCGAATCCTCGCCTCCGCCGCAACCGTCAAATGTCCGACCATCTTGGCCGCGTTCCTCTCCTTGGAGGCGCCGACCTCGAGTGCTCCGGAGGCCAGGGGCCCGTGTGGAGCGCGTGACACTTTGGACGAGGAGGACGTTGCGCGATGTCGCAGGCCTGCCCGGTCTGGTGACTCTCGGAATCACGTGACGGCGGCGAGGTCCTGAGGGCCCCGTGGTTCCCCGACTGCCCATGAGTGTGCGCTCGCACCCCCGATCAGGCCGCGCGACTTGCGACGTCGGACGGTGTCCGTCGGCACGTCGCCGGCCCGACGCCTGGACGTCGCCCGCCCGACCCTCTCCCCTGGTGGGCTGCGCGCGTGCGCGTCGCGATCGTCACCGAGTCCTTCCTCCCCCACGTCAACGGCGTCACCCACTCCGTCGTGCGGACCCTCGAGCACCTGCGGGCCGCCGGCCACGAGGCGCTCGTGCTGGCGCCGGGCGAGCCACCGTCGTCCGTGCACGGCGCACGCGTCGTGCCGCTGCGCTCGGTGCCGCTGCCCGGGTACGCGCAGGTCCGCGTCGCGGTGCCGTCGACCCGCACGGTCGCGCGTGAGATCGCGGCGTTCGCACCCGACGTCGTGCACCTCGCGTCGCCGTTCGCGACCGGGCGCCCGGCCGTGCGGGCGGCCGCCGCGCTGGACCTGCCGACCGTCGCGGTCTACCAGACGGACGTCGCCGGCTTCGCCGGGCGGTACGGCCTGGGCGCGGCGACGGACGCCGCGTGGCGGTTCGTCCGGTCGATCCACGAGCAGGTCGACCTGACGCTCGCCCCGTCCCTGACGGCCGCCCGCGCCCTGGCGGACCACGACGTGCCGCGGGTCGCGCTGTGGCCGCGCGGCGTCGACACCGAGCGGTTCTCGCCCCACCACCGTGACGAGGCGTGGCGGCGGCGGATCGCACCGGACGGTGGAGCCCTCGTCGGGTTCGTCGGACGGCTGGCGGCCGAGAAGCAGGTGGCCGACCTGGCCGTGCTGCAGGACGTGCCGGGCGTGCGCGTGGTCGTCGTCGGCGACGGCCCGCAGGCCCCCGACCTGCGGCGCGCCCTGCCGCGCGCGGTGTTCCTGGGCCAGGTCACCGGTGACGCCCTGTCCCGGGTGGTCGCCAGCCTCGACGTCGCCGTGCAGACCGGTCCGCACGAGACGTTCTGCCAGTCCGCGCAGGAGGCGCTGGCGGCGGGGGTGCCGCTCGTGGCCGTCGGGGCGGGAGCCGTCGCCGAGCTGGTCGACCCGAGCCGCACGGGCTGGCTGTACCCGCCGGGCGACCTGGCGGCGCTGCGCGACGCGGTCGTCGACCTCGCGGGCGACGCGGCCAAGCGCCGGGCCATGGGTGCGGCCGGACGGCGGCATGTCCGGGGCCGCACGTGGCAGGTCGTCGGCGAGCAGCTGCTCGCGCACTACGCGGCGGCCGTGGCGGGGCACCGCGCCGCCGCACGGGTCGGGTGAGCGCAGGGTGCACGTCGTCCACCTGACCAACGCGTACGCACCCGCGTCGGGCGGCGTGCGGACCATGCTCCACGCGCTCGGCGAGGGCTACGCGCCGCACGGCCACCGGCTCACGGCCGTGGTGCCGGCCGCCTCGCGCGGGGTCGACCACGAACCGTGGGGTGTCCGCGTGCGTCTGCCGGGCCCGCGCGTCCCCGGCACGGCCGGGTACCGGGTGCTGCTCGACGCCGCGGCCGTCCGGCGCACGCTCGACCAGCTCGCGCCCGACCGCGTGGAGGTCTCCGACCGGTTCACGCTGCGCCACGTCGGCGCGTGGTCCCGTGCGCACGGCGTTCCGAGCGTGCTGTTCGCGCACGAGCGGCTCGACGGGCTCGCGCGCACCCTCGCGCACCTCCCGGCGTCGACGGCCCGTGCCGCGGCCGACGTGGCGAACCGGCGCTGGGCGGCGTCGTTCGACCGCATCGTCGTCACGACCGCGTACGGGGGTGAGGAGCTCGACCGCATCGGCGTCCCGACGGTGCGGGTCCCGCTGGGTGTCGATCTCGACGTCTTCCACCCCGGCGCCCGCACCCGCGGGCCTGCCGGGCCCGACGTCGTGCTCGCCCTGTGCAGCCGGCTGTCACCGGAGAAGAAGCCGCACACGGCCGTCGCGACGCTCGCCCTGCTCCGCGCCGAGGGCGTCGACGCCCGGCTCGTCGTCCTGGGCGACGGCCCGGAGGCGTCCCGCCTGCGGCGTCTCGCGGCGGACCTGCCCGTGACGTTCCTGGGCCACGTCGAGGACCGCCGCGCGGTCGCGCGCACCCTCGCCGACGCCGACGTGACGCTGGCCCCCGGACCGCTCGAGACCTTCGGGCTGGCGGCGGCGGAGTCGTTGGCGTGCGGCACGCCGGTGGTCGCCGCGCGCGGCTCGGCGGTGGCAGGCCTGGCGGCGCAGGCGTCGGAGCCCGGTGAGTTCGCCCGGCGCGTCGTGGAGCTGGTGGGCGCGGGCGGCAGCGCTCGTGCCGCAGCACGCGCCCGCGCTGAGCGCCTGGGCTGGGCTACCACGGTGCGGAGCCTGCTCAGGCTCCACGGCGCGCCCGCGAGGGACGCCCCGGCGATGTCCGGGTGACCCGCTCCCCGGTAGTTCGGGCGTCGGGGCTCGGACGGTCTCAGTCGAGGCCGAGCGAGCGCCTGACGTCCTGGACGAGGACGAACATGCGCGTGTGCCCGCCGACCCGCTGGAAGCCGTGCTTCCCGTAGAACGCGGCAGCCGCTTCGTCGACAGGATCGACCACGACGAAGCGGCCACCAGCGATCTCGGCGGCGTCGCAGAGGTGCTCGAGCGCGTCGAGCAGCAGGTCCCTCCCCAACCCCCGCCCCTGGGCGGCCGTGGCGATCGCCAGCTTCGCGAGCATGAAGCCGGGCACGGTCGATGCGCCGCCGCGCCCTCTCGACGACAGCGGCAGCTCGTCCCGCCGGACCTCTGTCGGGCACACGGCGTAGTACCCCACGAGCGCAGACGAGCTGACGTCCCAGAGCAGGCGCACGCGCACCGACCCCGCCCTGTGCGCACGTGCCGCAGTCACCCTCAACCAGGTGTCGAGCGCCGCATTGCCGCAGGTGAACGACTCGACGCCGGCGTCGTGCTCGTGAGGCTCCCGGACGAGGAACTCGGGCGCGCTCACTCGTGCTTGAAGGTGCGTCGGCCAGCGGCGGCGTCGGCCAGCGCCGGGATGCGGCGCGGTGCCGCGTCGAGTGCAGCGAGCATCTCGTCGAACTGCGCTGCCGGCATGATCGTCAGGTCGCTGCGGGCGAGCACCCGTGCCGCCTCGTCCCGAGCAGACCGCACCACGAAAGCCGACACGCTCTCGTGCGTCAGCGCAGCGGCCTTCGACAGCAGGACGTCGGTGTCCTCGTCGATGCGCTGCTCCATGCGTCGGGTCTTCGTCGCCATGGACGTGATCGTCCGGCGTTTGTCCGTACGATGCTAGGCGTCCTCATGGCCCGGTCACATCTCCTCAACCCCTGACTGACACCCGGCCCACGAGTCAGCCCAGCCGGCCCGCAGACCCGGGATCACCCGTCACCCACCCGTTCGCCGCTCGTGCGGCGGGCGGCGGCGGCCGATGCCACGGCATGACGCCCTCGACCGCCCGCCGACGCCGCACCCTGCTGGTCGCGGGTGCCGTGTGCCTCGCGCTCGTGCCGTCCGCGGCGCACGCCGAGCCCGCGCCGGTCGAGCGGACCTACCTGGTCACGGTCGACGCCGGGTCGCAGGACGAGGTCGCGGCGCGGCTGGAGCGGCTCGGGGCGGACCCGCAGCGGCAGTTCGACGAGGCGCTGGACGCGGTGGCGGTGCGGATGACCGCGGCGCAGGCCGCGGCGGCGTCGCAGCTGCCCGACGTCGGGGCCGTCGCCGCGGACGCGACCTTCCGGGTCGCCGACACGCAGGCGGTCGACTCCGCGTGGGGGCTCGACCGGATCGACCAGCGCAACCTGCCGCTTGACCGGTCCTACACGTACGACGCGCGCGCAGGCGTCGGGGTGCGCGTGTACGTCGTGGACACGGGCATCAGCCCCGACACGGGGTTCGGCACCCGCCTGGTGGCGGGGTACTCGGCGATCGCGGACGGCCGCGGCACGAGCGACTGCCACGGGCACGGCACCCACGTCGCGGGCATCGTGGGCGCGACCCGGTGGGGCGTGGCCAAGGCGGCGACCCTCGTGCCGGTCCGCGTGCTGGGGTGCACGGGCCAGGGCGCGACCACCGGGGTCGTCGCCGGCCTGGAGTGGATCGCGAGCCGGCACCCGGCCGGCACGCCCGGCGTCGTGAACATGTCGCTCGGGGGCCCGGCGTCGACGGCTGTCGACACGGCGGTGGCCTCGCTCGTGGCGCAGGGCCTGACGGTGGTCGTGGCGGCGGGCAACGAGTCGGTGGACGCCTGCACGGTCTCGCCTGCGAGGGCGCCCAGCGCGCTGACGGTCGGGGCGACGGGGCAGGACGACGCCCGCGCGTACTTCTCGAACGTCGGCGCCTGCCTGGACCTGTTCGCCCCGGGCGTGCAGATCCCGTCGTCGTCGCCGAGCAGCAGCGCCGGGGCCGTGATGAGCGGGACGTCGCAGGCCTCGCCGCACGTGGCCGGCGCCGCGGCGCTGTACCTGGCCCAGTCGCCGGCGGCCACGCCCGTGCAGGTGCAGCTCGCGCTGCTCACGGCCGCGCAGCCCGTGGTGCGCGACGCCCGCTCGGCCTCGACCCTGCTGCTGCAGAGCTCCGTCTCCGCCTCCACCGCCCCGGTCGCGGTCACCGCGACGGCCACGACCTCGTCGATCCGGCTGGCGTGGACGGCGGACGGGACGTTCTCGCGGTGGACAGTGCTGCGGCGCGTGGTCGGCACCAGCACGTGGCAGTCGAGCGTCGTGACCCGTCCGACGACGACGTTCTCCTCGCTCCCGCCCGGGACGGCGGTCGAGGTCGCGATCACCGGGGTCGACGCGGTGGGGGTCACCGCGTCGACCACGCTCACCACGAGCACGGCCGCGGCACCGAGCGCGCCGGGGCTGACCGCGAGCGCGACCCTGCGCTCGGCCACCCTGAGCTGGACCGCCCCGACGGTCTCCGCCCCGCTCGTCACCGCGTACACGGTGCAGCGGTCCACCAACGGGACGACCTGGACGACGGCGGCCACGACCACCAAGGCCGTGACGACGGCGACGGTGGCAGGACTGACGCCCGGCGTGCGGGTCTGGTTCCGGGTGTCCGCGACGGCGGGCACGACGCCCGGCACGTGGTCGACGCCGCTCGCGGTGACGGCGGCACCGGCACCCGGTGCACCGACGGGCCTGGCGGTCACGGGCACGTCGGCCCGCACGGCCACGGTGACCTGGGCGGCACCGACGGTCTCGGCCGCGCACGTGCAGAAGTACGTCGTGCAGCGGAGCCTCGACGGTGTGACGTGGCGTTCCGTGCCCACGGCCACGCCCCTGGCGACGACGGCGACGCTGACGGCGCTGACGCCGGGCACCGAGCACCTCGTGCGCGTGGCCGCCTCGGGCGAGGGCGTCACGGGCGCCTGGACGACACCCGTGCGCGCGACCACCCTGCCGCTGCCGAGCCAGCCCCTGGGGGTCGCCGCGAGCGCGACCATGCTGACCTCCACGGTCACGTGGGACCCGCCCGCGCAGACCTCCGCGACCACCGGGTACCGCGTCTCCTGGTCGACGAACGGGCTGAGCTGGCGCACGCTCGACGTGCCGGCGGACGCACGCACCACGACGCTGGTCGGGCTGCGGCCGGGCACCGCCTACCAGGTGCGGGTCGCGGCCCGGGCCGACGGTCTGCTCGGTCCGTGGAGCGACGTCACCGCCGTGACGACCGTGGTCGCCCCGTCGGCGCCGCGCACGCTCACCACCACCGGCCGCACGACGACGAGCCTGACGATGACGTGGGCGCCGTCGGCCGCGGGCGCCACGGCGGTCACGGCGTACCGGGTGGAGCGGTCGACCGACGGCGTGACGTGGACGGCCACGACCGTGGCGCCGACCACCACGCAGGTGACCCTGAGCGCCCTGCGTCGGGCGACGACGTACCGGGTCCGGGTGTCGGCGGTCAGCCCCGAGGTCGTCAGCCCGGCCGCCCAGTGGTCGGGCGCCACCGCCACGAGCTGACGCCCTGCGGCCGCACCGGTCCCGCGCGCCTGCGCCGGGGCCGGTGCGTGCGCGCGTCCGCACCGTCCCTTTACATCGTTAGAGAACGACCGCTACGGTCAGCGCGAGCCCGGGCACCGGGGCGACGTGCGACGTCGTCCCCGCGGGCTCCCCTGCGTCCAGCGCTGCACCAGGAGACCCTCGTGAGCACCAGAACGACCCGTCGTGCCGGGCGCCTCGTCGCCCTGACCCTCGCCGCCGCACTCACCTGCACGGGCGCGGTCTCCGCGAGCGCCGGCCCGCCGAAGGCCCCCGCCCCACCGACCCCGACGTTCGCCGACGCGACCGTGCACGACCCGTCGGTGGTCGTCGCCGACGACGAGCTGTGGGTGTTCGGCTCGCACCTGCAGGTCGCGAAGACCGACGACCTGATGGCCTGGGAGCAGGTCGCGTCGGGCGTCTCGGCGGACAACCCGATCTTCGACGACGTGCTGACCGAGCTCGCCGAGACCTTCGCGTGGGCGCAGACCGACACGCTGTGGGCGGCGGACGTCATCCAGCTCGCCGACGGCCGCTTCTACATGTACTACAACGCCTGCAAGGGCGACTCGCCCCGGTCCGCGCTGGGCGTGGCCGTGGCCGACGACGTCGACGGCCCCTACGAGGACCTGGGCATCGTGCTGCGCTCGGGCATGTGGGACGAGACCAGCGAGGACGGCACCGTCTACGACGCGCGGGTGCACCCCAACGTCGTCGACCCGGACGTCTTCTACGACGCCGAGGGCGACCTGTGGATGGTCTACGGCTCGTACTCCGGCGGCATCTTCATCCTCGAGCTCGACCCCGCGACGGGCCTGCCGCTGCCCGGCCAGGGCTACGGCGAGCACCTCGTCGGCGGCAACCACAGCCGCATCGAGGCGCCCAACGTCATGTACGACGAGGGCACCGGGTACTACTACCTGTTCCTGTCGTTCGGCGGCCTGGACGCCACGGGCGGCTACAACGTGCGCGTCGCACGCTCGGAGAACCCCGACGGTCCGTACGTCGACGCCGAGGGCAACCTCATGAGCGACGTGAAGGCCGACCCGAGCCTGCCGCTGTTCGACGACGCGTCGATCGAGCCCTACGGCGTCAAGGTGATGGGCAGCTACGTGTTCCAGCGGGAGGTCGGCGACCCGGGCAGCGGCCCGGGCGTCGGGTACGTCTCCCCCGGGCACAACTCGACGTACGTCGACGAGGCCACGGGGAGGAAGTTCCTCGTCTTCCACACCCGGTTCCCCGAGCAGGGCGAGACGCACAACGTGCGGGTGCACGAGATGTTCCTGAACAGCGCGGGCTGGCCCGTCGTGGCGCCGTACCGGTACGCGGCTGACGGCTCCACGCCCGCACCGCTGGCCACGACCGCGTCGACGACGCGCCGGACGCAGGCACCTTCGACGAGGATCACGCGCGACGCCGCGGCCGGTCGGTACGCCCTGGTCGACCACGGCAAGGACATCAACGCCACGGCCACGCGGGCTGTCACCGTCACGCTGGAGAAGAACGGCAAGGTCACCGGCGCGCTCACCGGTCGGTGGAGCCTGCAGGGCAAGAACCGCGCCCGCGTCGTGGCCGGTGGCCAGACGTACGACGGCGTGTTCACCCGCCAGTGGGAGCCCGACCGGCAGGCGTGGGTCGTGACGTTCACCGTCCAGTCGAGCGCTGGCGTGTCGCTGTGGGGCACCCGGGTCGACCCGATGTCGGCGAAGCAGGCCGTCGCCGCCGTGGTCGCGGACCTCGACCTCGGGGACACGTCCGCGGTCGTCGCCGACCTCGACCTGCCGACCGTCGGCACGAACGGCGTCACGATCGCGTGGGCGTCGGACGACCCGGCCGTCGTCTCGACGACCGGAGAGGTCACGCGCCCCGAGCACGGCGCGGGCGACGCGACGGCGACACTGACCGCCACGATCACCAAGGACCGCCGCACGGCGACAGCGACGTTCACCGTCACGGTGCTGGAGCGCACCGCCGGCGGGACGATCGGTGCGTGGTCGTTCGAGGACGACCTCGCCGAGGCCACGGGCACGCTGCCCGCGGCGACCGTCACCGGCAACCGCATCGACGCCACCGGCGGGACCGTCACCTACGTCGACGGCGTGCAGGGCAGGGCCGTGCACCTCGACGGCGCCAGCGGCGTGCGCCTGCCCGACGGCCTGGTCAGCGGTGCCACCTACTCGGTGGCGATGTGGCTGCGCCCCGAGCAGCTCACGCAGTTCTCGTCCGCGTTCTTCGGCGCGCGCGACGCGAACAGCTGGGTCAGCGTCGTCCCCTTCGGCCACGACGGCGTCGGCGGCGACACCATGGTCTGGTCCGGCTCCACCTGGTACGACGCCGGTGCGGGCCGCCAGATCCCCGCCGGCGAGTGGAGCCACGTCGCGCTCACGGTCGACTCCGGCGACGTCACGGTCTACCTCGACGGCGTCGAGGCCTACACCGGCACCGGCTTCCCCGACGTGTTCACCACGACGACGGGCTCCTTCGCCCTCGGTGTGAACTGGTGGGACGCCCCGTTCGCGGGCGACGTCGACGAGCTCTCGGTGCACGGCTCGGCCCTCACGGCCGACGAGGTCGCCACCCTCGCGACCCGCTGACCGCCCCCACCGACGGGCCGCGCCTCCGCCGGCGCGGCCCGTCGTGCACCACCCGAGAGGCGCCACCCGGACCCCCTACCCTGGCGGGCACCCGACACCGGAGGTGACCGTGCCGGACGGCGACCTGCCCGAGGTCCTCACGCGGCTGCACGCGGCAGCCACCGCGCGCCCCGGGCGCACGCTCGTCGCCGTCGACGGCGCCGGGGGCAGCGGCAAGAGCACGATCGCGACCTGGCTCGCCGCCCGGGTTGCGGACCGCCCCGTGGTCCTGCTGCACGCCGACGACTTCTTCCGTCCGTCGGCCGCCCGGCACGCCCGCGGCCGGTGGTCGCCCGAGGGGTTCTGGCTCGACGCGTACGACCTCGACGCCCTCGTCTCGTGGGCGCTCGCCCCGCTGGCGGCGTACGGACCCGCCACGTACCGGCCGTCCTGCTACGACCCCGTCGACGGCACCGCGGTCCGCCCCGCCCCGCGCGAGGCACCCGACGACGCCGTCGTGATCGTCGAGGGCACGTTCCTGCACCGCGACGAGCTCGCACCGTTCTGGCACCTGTCGGTGTACCTCGACGCGCCCCTCACGACGTCCACGCGCCGCATGGCCGAGCGCGACGGCTGGGACCCCGCCACAGAGCCCGCGCACCGCTACACCGGTGCCCAGCGCCTCTACCTGCGCAGCGCGCGCCCCTGGGAGCGGGCCACGCACGTGCTCGACACGACCGACCTCGCGGCACCCGTGCTCGTCGACCCGTCCCGATCCGCCGCACGACATGACGCCGAGCCCGGACGGACCAGCTGACCAACCCCGGCCGGGCAGGCGGGTGACGCCCTTGCCCGCACCTCGGCGGGGTGTGGCCCGAGAGCCCGGGTCCCCGCGATACTCACGCCCATGACGCAGCCGATGCCTGCCGGGCCCGTGCCGGCCCCCGTGAAGCCGCACGTGCCCCTCACGGTCCCGAGCACCGCCGACCGGGCCGCGCTCGTCGCGGTCTGGGCGCTCCCCTTGCTCGCCGCCGTGGTCAAGCTGACCGTGCCCGGCTGGATCGTCGTCATCATCATCCTGTGGTCGCCGGTGGTCCTGGCCGTGCTCGTGGCCGGCATCGTGACGTTCGCCTCGACGTTCCGCCGCCGCAGCCGGGTGCGCGCCGCACTGGGCGTCGTGCCGCCGGTCTACCACGTGCTCGCCTGGGTGTGGGGCGCGGCGTTCGTAATCGCCGCGGCCGTGGTCGCCGACGGCGGCGACGTCGGCGGCTGGTCGTCGCCGCTGCTGAAGATCACGGGCCTCGTCGAGCCGGACTGGTACCCGACCTTCGCCGACCCGGTCGTCACGGCGTGCGTGGTCGCGGGCGTCGCCATCCCCGTCGCCACCTGGGCGCTGCGCATCCGCCACCGCCCCCGCACGGCCGCGCTCCCGCAGGCGTGAACGTGCCGCTCGGTCGCTGAGCCGGGCGACGAGCGCGATCGCCTCGTCGCCGCAGCTCGCGCACCAGGCCAGCGCAGCCGACGGCGCGCACGGCCCGTCAGACTCTCGCCGAGGTTCCCACGTCGGACGACGTCGGGGACTGCGAGGCGCCTCCGGACTCCACGGCTGCTGCCCGGGGTGCTCGAGAGTGTGGAGTCGCGCACGTCCGGTCATCACCGCCGTGGTGCACCGCCCCAGCTTCCGTGGTCGCGCCCCTCCACCGAGCTGCACGTCCCGGTCCGTTGTGCGCGGGTGCTCTCACAGCACGGGGTGCGGCAGTTGAGACTGCCGTGGACAGCACTCGCCCTGGGCACGAACAGCCCAGGGCGAGCGAGCCTCAGGGCTTGTGCGCCAGGTAGCCCTCTGAGCGGTACGCGACATCAACGACGCCGCCGAACGCGGCCGACTCTGCAAGGGCCTCGACCTCGTGGAGGACAGACGGCCCGTGCGCGGCCACGGCCCGTTGCACCTGCGTCGAGGAGGTCGCCATTCGAACGAACGCGTCGACCGCGATGGGCCGGGTCCAGGCCACCGCATGCGTGGTGACCGTCCCCCCGGCCGCGACGAACGGGCCTGCCAGCTCCCCGGCGATGTCGAAGGCCCGGTAGTCGCGCGCGTACCCGGGGCTGCGTCGCTCAAGCAGGTCTTCGTAGGCGGACAGGAACGCCGACGAGTCGTGGTCGCGGTTGTTCTGCAGGACGGCGAGCACGCCGCCGGATCGCAGTGCCGCGAGCGCACCGTGCACGAACTGCTCGCGATCGAGCCACTGGTACGCCTGCGCGGCGACGATCAGGTCGAGCTCGTCGTCGAACCGGGCCAGGGCTGGCTCGACCGGCTCCACCTTCCAGTCGACGAAGCCCATCTTCTGCCGGCCGAGTTCGACCATGCCGGACGAGACATCGACGGCGACGTAGTCGTGCGCCTCACCGAGGTGGTGGACGAGCCCTTCGAGCGCGATGCCGGTGCCGGCGCCGGCGTCGAGCACTCGGAGGCGCCGCCCGGTCGGGAGCGCCGCGACGACCCGCGCGATCAGCGCGTCGGGGTACCGGGGGCGGCTGGCGTCGTAGTCCTGGGCGAGATCGTCGAACTTCTGCTTGGTCATCGGTCCTCCGTCGACAGTGCGGGCCGGGCCCCGCGCGCCAGCACCATAGGTAGCAGCCCACCTGCGCGCACCATGTCGAGCATCATGTCAGGCGGGCGGGCGAACACGACGGAGGTCGTACCGTCGCGCAGCACCCCGTCCTCGAGCGACAGGTCGAGGACTGAGCCGGTGAGCGCGCTGGTGGGGGCTTCGACCGCCGGAAGCCCAAGATTCCAGCAGTTGCGGTAGAAGATCCGGCCGAACGACGGCGCGATGACGGCCCGGACTCCGGCGGCGAGAAGGGCGGACACCGCCTGCTCCCGCGAGCTGCCGACGCCGAAAGTCGCGTCGCCGACGACCGCGTCGCCGGTCATCAGCTCCTCAGCGAGACCCGGGATGCGGTGCTCGAACACGTGCGGAGCAAGCTGGGCGCTGTCGACGTACATGTGCTTGTAGCGCGCCGGGATGATGTCGTCGGTCGAGATCACACCCGGCACCCGGACGACCCGGTGCACGCTCATCGCGCCAGCTCCGCTCGGGACGGGAACCGCCCGAGGACGGCCGCGGTAGCCGCGACGAGCGGCGAGGACAGGTGGATGTCCGCCGCGCCGTTGCCCATACGCCCCCGGAAGTTCCGGTTCATCGTGGTCAGGACCGTGCTTCCCGACGGCGGGACTGAACCTTGCGTCCCGACGCACGGGCCGCACCCGGGCCGCTCCAGGTCCAACGTCTCGATGCTGGAGCGCTCAACCGCTGGGGCGACGCGCGCAAGGACAAGTGCGCCGAGCGGCGCCATCCGCGCATAGGCGGTCCCCGCGGCTTCGGCGAACCAGGACATCGGGTAGATCCGCTTGACATCCTTGGTGTAGGCGCGGCGCAGAGGACCGGCGTTCTCGAGCCAGCTGTGCACCCGCGTGCCCCTTTCAGTCACCCACGCACGGTCGTTCGTCAGAGGCGTCGCGCCGTGACCCAGGACCGAGCGCGTGAACAACGTCGTCTTGCCCGCGGAGACGGCGCCCGCGAAGAGCACTGCGCGGCCCGACCGATCCAGCACCCCGCTGGCGTGCAGCAAGGGCCCGGCGCTGCGGTCGCGTCTCCACAGCGCGATCGACCGGAGGACGTGGAAGACCGTCTCTCCGACCGAGGCTCGGTCGGAATCGGGTTCCACGACCAGCTCCCAGCGGAGGCCCCATGCCGGATCACGACAACGCCGCGGCCCACCAGGCGGACGGTAAGCGGTTCACGGTCCAGGACCACGCCGTCGACCGTCCAGTGCCTGTGCTTGCTGCGATGGACCGCAAGACGTGAGCGCGGCGGACCTTCCAGGCGCCCCTCTCTCACCATCACTTGAACCATCCCGCCACGCCGCGCGTCGGAATCCGACGACGAGGTGTACGCGCCGAGGAATTCTGCAGTGTAGTTCACATGGGCGTCATTAGATGAATCAACCGAGAAGACCGAGTCAAGAATCCCATACCTCGCTTGCGACACCTTCCCCCTTGACGCGCACTCAAGTCAATTAGCCGCAATTGCGGACGCTCCGCAGTCAAGCAGACGTGACTGCAGGACACAAGTCTTTTGACTTGGACCGTTTCGGCCACTACGGTGAGGCATGCGCGTGTGTTGATGGGCATGCCTTCTCGACCCGGCGAGCGTCATGCTGCACCACCCTCCGCCTATTGAGTCCTTCCCAGTAGCGGTACGGTCGAGATCGGTGTGGATCAGGACGAGATCGCGGCACTGACGGGGCTGACGAGTTCGGGAGACGGGCTCACGTGGCGAGCGGCCATGTCGTGCTTGATGAGGGCACCCTCGCCGAGCCGGACCAGTACCCGCCCTTCGCCGGGCCGGTCGTCACGGCGTGCGTGGTCGCGGGCGTGGGCATCCCCGTCGCGACCTGGATCCTGCGCATCCGCCACCGGCCCCGCACCGCCGCGCTCCCGCGGGTGTGACCCTGCCGCTCAGGCGCTGAGCCGGGCGACCACGCCGATCAGGTCGGCGGCCACGGCTGCGCGGCCGGCGTCGGCGGACCGCGCCCACGCGGACGCGAGGGGCGTGAGCGAGCGGGCTGCCGCGACCGTCTCTGCGGCGACGTCGCAGACGCTCCCGTCCGGCCCGACGACGGCCGGCACGTCGGCGCACCAGGCCGCGCACTCGACGACGACGCCCATCGCCGCCGACGCGCTCACGTCCAGATGCGGGACGAGGCGTGCCAGCAGGTGCGCGGCGGGCACCATCGCGAGGGTGGGCGTCCCGCTGTGGTCGTGCCCGACCGCGTCGAGCACCAGGTGGTACGCACGTTCCGCGGCCTCGGACGACGGTGCGTCCACGAGTGCCTCGACGGCGGGCACCACGCGCGCCGGGTCGACGTCGACGACCTGGTCGGGCAGGCAGATGGCCCAGGCCGCCCAGTCCGTGCGACGGACGTCGTCCATGACGGCCCGGACGACATCTGCGGCACCGTCCACGTCGCCGCCTCGGCACGTCGGGACCTCGCCGACGTCGTGCGACATCACGACGTCGGGGTGGCGGGATTCGAACCCACGACCTTCCGCTCCCAAAGCGGACGCGCTACCAACCTGCGCCACACCCCGCGGACCGTCGGGCATGTGCCCGGCGGACCGCGACCACCCTACCGGCGTGGTCGCCGGGGCCCGGCGCACCGGGTCCGCGGACCGGGGGTCAGCCGGCGGCGCGGCGCAGGAGGTCGAGGATCCGCTCCTCGACGGCCGGGGTGATCTGGGTGAGGGCGAACGCGGTGGGCCACATCGGGCCGTCGTCGAGGGTGGCGGCGTCGTTGAAGCCGAGGGTCGCGTAGCGGGCCGTGAACTTGTCGGCACCCTGGAAGAAGCACAGGACCTTGTCGCCCCGGGCGTACGCGGGCATGCCGTACCAGGTGCGGGGGGCGAGCTCCGGGGCGTGGGTGCGCACGAGGGCGTGGACGCGCTCGGCCAGCACGCGGTCGGCGTCGGGCATCTCGGCGATCTTCGCGAGCACCTCGGCCTCCTGCTCGGCGGCCTTCGCGGCCTTGCCGCCGCGCCGCGCCTGGGCGCGCACCTCGGCGGCGCGCTCCTTCATGGCGGCGCGCTCCTGGGCGGTGAAGCCCTCCGTGGCGTCGGTGGTCGTGGTCCTGGCCATGGCGGCCCCCCTGTCGTCGTCGGTCCTGCCGAGCGTAGGGACGGGCGTGCGGGCGCGGCTTCTCGGAAACTGACGGATGCCACCCGCGCCCTCGTCGTGACGTCGGTCACACCGGGGACGGGTGTCCTCCCCGCGGCGCGCACCGCCGTGATGGGGTGGTGGCCGTGACGACGACGTTCCTCCAGGCGGGCGACCGCGTGCTCCTGACCGGCGACTCCATCACCGACTGGGGGCGCGACCGCGACCAGCCCGACAGCCCGTGGGCGCTCGGGCACGGGTACGCCGGCATCGTGGCGGCCCTCGCCGGGGCGCGGCGGCCCGACCTCGCCCTGACGTTCCACAACCGCGGCATCGGCGGCGACACCACGCGGATGCTGCGCGAGCGGTGGGAGCGGGACGCGCTGGCGCTGGAGCCGACCGTGGTGTCCGTGCTCGTCGGGATCAACGACACGTGGCGCCGGTACGACGGCGGCACGGTGACGGACGTCGAGGAGTACGAGGAGCACTACCGGGCGGTCCTCGACGCCACGCGCGAGCGGCTGGGCGCCCGCCTCGTCCTGGTGGAGCCGTTCGTGCTGCCCGTCATGCCCGGGCAGGAGGCGTGGCGCGAGGACCTGGACCCGCGCATCCACGTGGTGCGGCGCCTGGCGGTCGAGCACGGCGCCGTGCTGGTGCCCGCGGACGGCCTGTTCGCCGCGGCGGCGACCCGCGCACCCGCGGACCGGTGGGCCTTCGACGGCGTGCACCCCACGCCCGCGGGGCACGGGCTGCTCGCCGAGGCGTGGCTCGACGCGGTCGGGCTCGGCGCACCACGCTGACCTGCGACGTCGCGGGGTGGCCGTGTCAACGGCACTGAGACGGCAGACATCACCCCGCGACAGCCGATACGTCTCAGCAGGACGCTTCAGATCGGCGCACGCCCGGCCGATCCCCTCGGTACGCACGCGCGGCGCAGGGCCCGCGGCGGGACCTGCGGAGACCACCATGAGCACCACGACGAGCGCGCCGACGGAGCCGACGACCCCGGCCCCCGACGTGCCCGCCGTGCTGCGCGGCACGGACCGGGCCACCGGCACCACCGGCACGTGGCACCTGCGCGCCGTGCCGTCGGACGGCGCACCGTGCAGCTGGGTCGTCGAGCACGTGGGCGGGCACATCATGTCCGAGGCGGTGTGGATGCAGACCCACCGGGACGTCGACGTGGTCGACCAGGCGCACGTCCTGGCGCTGCTCGCCCGCGTCGAGCCCTGCTGCTGAGCCGGGTCTGCTGCTGAGCCGGCCCGGACGAGCCGTCAGACGGGCCCGCCCGCCGTGTGGTCCCACGCGCGCGGCGTGAACTCGGGGCGGTTGCGCGTAGTCCTCGCCGAACACGGGCGAGGAGATGAGCATGTCGGCCGTGGCGGCGTTGCAGGCCATCGGCACGTTCCACAGCGCCCCCAGGCGCAGCAGGGCCTTGACGTCGGGGTCGTGCGGCTGGGCCTCCAGGGGGTCCCAGAAGAAGATCAGCATGTCGATCTCGCCCTCGGCGATCTTCGCGCCGATCTGCTGGTCGCCGCCGACCGGCCCGGACAGCAGCCGGTGGACCTCCAGGCCGAGCTCGAACGCGAGGATCGTGCCGGTGGTGCCGGTGGCCCACAGCCGGTGGTGGGACAGGGTGCCGCGGTTGAACTCCGCCCAGCGGACGAGGTCCACCTTCTTGTTGTCGTGCGCGACCAGCGCGATGGAGTGCCGGATCGTGTGCATGGGGGACCCCCTGTCGTCGGCCCCTGCCCTCGCATCGTAGGCGCCGGGCGCGCACGCCGACCGGGTGAGTTCCGCCGTGTCCACGCACGGCGGGCATCTTTGCGGCCCCCCGCGCGTTGGCGGTAGCGTCGGCGGACGACGAGCAGACCCGGCCCACGGGCCGGTCCCGACGGGCAGCACGCCCGTCGACGAGGAGGAGGGGGCGCGAGCGATGCAGCGCACGTCCCCCCTGCCCGCCGTCACCGGCACCCCGGTGCCGTCGCAGGCCGCGGCCCGTGCCGCCGTCTGCTGCTGTCGCTGTCCGTAGAGCGCTGGCCGTCCCTCCGTGCGAGGGTGGCGGGGCCCCTCCGGGCTCCCGCCGGACCCGTCCCAGCGCTCGCCCCGCGGCGACGCTCCCCCGGCGCGCCGCCCACCCCGGCCGGCGCCCGCCGCCGGCCCACGCCCCGCCCGTGCACCCGCGACGAAGGACGAGAAGACCCATGGCCCGCATCTACGACGACGCCACCGCGCTCATCGGCAACACCCCGCTGGTCCGCATCAACAAGATCACCGACGGCGCGCCGGCGACCGTCGTCGGCAAGCTGGAGTTCTACAACCCGGCCAGCTCGGTCAAGGACCGCATCGGCGTCGCGATCATCGACGCTGCCGAGCGCTCGGGCGCCCTGGCCCCCGGCGGCACGATCGTCGAGGCCACCAGCGGCAACACCGGCATCGCGCTGGCGTTCGTGGGTGCGGCCCGTGGGTACGACGTCGTGCTGACGATGCCCGAGACCATGTCGAAGGAGCGCCGCGCGCTGCTGCGGGCCTTCGGGGCCGAGCTCATCCTCACCCCCGGCTCCGAGGGCATGAAGGGCGCGGTGAACCGTGCCAACGAGGTCGTCGCCGAGCGGCCGGGCGCGATCCTGGCCCGCCAGTTCGCCAACGAGGCGAACCCCGCGATCCACCGCGCCACCACGGCGGAGGAGATCTGGGCCGACACGGACGGCGAGGTCGACATCCTCGTCGCCGGCATCGGCACCGGCGGCACCATCACGGGCGTCGGCGGGCTGCTCAAGGAGCGCAAGCCCGGCGTGACGATCGTCGGCGTCGAGCCCGCCGAGTCCCCGATCCTCAACGGCGGCCAGCCCGGCCCGCACAAGATCCAGGGCATCGGCGCGAACTTCGTGCCCGAGATCCTCGACACGACGGTGTACGACGAGATCATCGACGTCGACGCCGAGACGGCCGTGTCCGTGGCCCGCCGCGCGGCCCGCGAGGAGGGCCTGCTGGTCGGGATCTCGTCCGGCGCCGCCCTGCACGCCGCGACGCAGCTGGCGCACCGCCCGGAGAACGCGGGCAAGCTCATCGTCGTCATCATCCCGTCGTTCGGCGAGCGGTACCTCAGCTCGGTGCTCTACGCCGACCTGCTCGACTGACACCGCGCCCGCCGCGGGCCGCGCACCACTGCGGTGCCGCCCCGCGGCGGGCGTCGCACGTCGACCGGCCCCCCGGGCCGGCCACCCCGACGAACCCCGGAGCACCATGCGCCCGCTCGCCGCCTTCCTCCGCACGCTGCGCGAGGACCTCGAGGCCGCCCACCGCCACGACCCGGCGGCCCGGTCGCTGCTCGAGGTGGCCCTCGGCTACCCCGGCGTGCACGCGATCTGGGTGTACCGCCTCGCGCACCACATGTGGCAGGTGCCGCCCCTGCGGCTGGCCGCCCGCCTGGTCTCCCAGCTGGCCCGCGCCGCGACGGGAGTGGAGATCCACCCCGGTGCCCGCCTCGGCCGGCGGCTGTTCATCGACCACGGCATGGGCGTCGTGGTGGGCGAGACCGCCGAGGTCGGCGACGACGTCGTGCTGTTCCACGGCGCGACCCTCGGCGGCAGGTCGATGCGCCGCGGCAAGCGGCACCCCACGCTCGGCGACCGGGTGGTCGTGGGTGCCGGCGCGAAGATCCTCGGCCCGGTCTGGGTGGGCGACGACGCGCAGGTCGGCGCCAACGCGGTCGTCATCGCGGACGTCCCGGCCGGGGCGGTCGCGGTGGGCGTGCCCGCGAAGGTGCGGCGCCGGCCCGTGGAGGCGCCGTTCGACGCCGAGGTCGACGACCCGGCGATCTACATCTGAGCGGACCGCCCTCGTCGGGGACAGCCCGGCGCGCCGGACGGCGACCCGCGCTCGGCGACGAGTTGTTCTAGTTGTTGGCTAACAACTAGAGTGCTGCCATGCTGCTGCGCGTCGACCCCTCCGCGGACGAGCCGCTCTACGCCCAGCTCGCCACCCAGGTGCGCCGCGCCGTCGCGCGCGGCGAGCTCGCGGCCGGGGAGCGGCTGCCCTCGGCCCGCGAGGTCGCCGCAGCGCTCGAGATCAACCTCCACACGGTCCTGCGCGCGTACCAGGACCTGCGTGACGAGGGCCTCGTCGAGCTGCGGCGCGGGCGCGGCGCCGTCGTCACCGGGCACGCCGCGCCCGACCTGACCGAGCTGCACGACGCCGTCGCCGCGCTGGCCGCCGTCGCCCGCCGCCTGCACGTCGCGTCCCCCACCGTCACCACCCTCGTCCAGGAGGCCCTGCGATGACCGCGCCCGTCACCACCCGCCCGCCGGTCCCCCACCGGCTCGCGTCCACGCTCTTCGGACTCGTCCTGCCGCTGGCTGTGGCTGGCGCGGGCCTGCTGCTCACGTGGTCCTGGGCGCACGAGCTGCCCGACCCCGTGGCCGTGCACTGGAGTGCCGACGGCACGGCCGACGGGTTCGGCAGCGTGACGTCCCAGCTCGTCGTGCTGGCGGTGACGGTCACCCTGCTGTCCGCGGGCGCGTGGGCGCTGGCGTTCTGGCTGGGCCGCGACGCGTCGACCCGCCGGCTCGCGACGGGCACCTCGGTCGGCCTGGCCCTGTTCCTCACCGTGCTCGTGGTGGGCGGGCTGGCCGCCCAGCGCGGTCTCGACGACGCGGCGGACGTCGGCCCCCTGGGCGGCACGATCGGGCTGGCCGTCGCCGCGGGCCTCGCCGCCGGCGCCCTGGTGGCCTTCGCCCAGCCCGGCGACCCCGCCCGACCCGCGACGAGCGCGGTGCCCGCCGAGGCGGACCGGCTCCCGCTCGGTCCCGGGGAGCGGGCCGCGTGGACCCGGACCGCCACCGGGTCCGCGGCCGTCGCGATCGGCGGCGGCGCGACCGTCGCCGTCGCGGGCCTCGCGCTCGCGCTGGACCTGCCCGGCCTGTGGCTGCTGGTGCTGGCGCTCGGTGCGCTCCTGGCCGCCACGGCGGTGTTCCGCGTGCGCGTCGACGGCACCGGGCTGACCGTGCGCTCCGCGCTCGGGTGGCCGCGCCTGCACGTGCCGGCGGACGAGGTCGTCGCGGCCCGCGCCACCCGGGTGCGTCCGCTCGGCGACTTCGGCGGCTGGGGCTACCGCGTGGGCGCGGGCGGCCGCACCGGGGTGGTGCTGCGCTCCGGGGCCGCGCTGGAGGTCGAGCGCACCGGCGGGCGGCGGTTCGTCGTCACCGTCGACGACCCCGGCACGGCCGCGGCGCTGCTCAACACCCTCGCCGACCGCGACCGCGGGCGTACCGACCGGTAGCCTGGCCGCGCCGCGGGGTCGCGGCACGTCGACGGCGACGAGAGGGGCTCACGTGCGGCTCGGATACCACACCGGCTACTGGTCGGCGGGTCCCCCGCCCGTGGCGCAGGAGGCGGTGCGCGCCGCGGACGACCTCGGGGTCGACTCCGTCTGGACCGCCGAGGCCTACGGCTCGGACGCGTTCACCCCGCTCGCGTGGTGGGGCGCCACGACGCAGCGGGTGCGGCTGGGCACGGCGATCGCCCAGATGGCGGCCCGCACACCCACGTCCACGGCGATGGCAGCCCTCACGCTCGACCACCTCTCCGGAGGGCGGTTCACCCTCGGCCTCGGAGCGTCGGGGCCTCAGGTGGTCGAGGGCTGGTACGGGCAGCCGTGGTCGCGCCCGCTGGCCCGCACGCGCGAGTTCGTCGCGGTCGTGCGCCAGGTCCTCGCGCGCGAGGCGCCCGTGCGGTTCAGCGGCGAGTTCTACCGGCTGCCGCTGCCGCCCGAGGAGGGCTCGGGGCTCGGCAAGGCCCTGCGCCCGACCGTGCACCCGCTGCGCGCCGACCTGCCGATCCACCTGGCCGCCGAGGGGCCGCGCAACGTGGCGCTGTCGGCCGAGATCGCCGACGGCTGGCTGCCGCTGTTCTACTCCCCGCGCACCGACGCCGAGCACCGGCAGCTGCTGGCCGACGGCTTCGCCCGGCGGGCGCCCGGGCTGCGCGCGCCCGAGCAGTTCGAGGTCACCGCGACGGTGCCGGTCGTGCTGGCCGACGGGGTCGAGCAGGCCGCCGACCAGGTGCGGCCGTTCGTCGCGCTGTACGCCGGGGGCATGGGGGCCAAGGGCGCCAACTTCCACCGCGCCGTCCTCGACCGGCTCGGCTACGGCGAGGCCTGCGACGAGATCCAGGCGCACTACCTCGCCGGGGACCGCGCCCGGGCGGCGGCCGCGGTGCCGACCGAGCTGGTGCAGGACGTCGCCCTCGTCGGCACGGCCGCCGACGTGCGCGCCCGGCTGGAGGCGTGGCGGACCACGGCGGTGACGACGATGCTCGTGCAGTGCGACCCGCGGTCGCTGCCCGAGGTGGCCCGCCTGTGGGCCGACGTCTTCCCGCAGGGGGTCGCGCCCCGCGCCTGACCGCACGGCGCCGGCGCGCACCCGACCCGCGGCGCGCCACCGGGTGGACCTGCGTCCATCTGGTGGCGCGCCGTTGCCGCGCCGCGCCCGCGTCGCCTACGCTGACCACCAGATGAACGGTGACTCTCACATCGTGAGACGCCACCCCGACCGGAGGAGGGCCCGCATGACCGCCGTGCGCACCGCGCCCTCCCCCGCCGTCATGACCCGGTGCTGTCACATGTGCTGCATGTGCCCCTGCACCGGCCCCTGCTGACCCCAGCACGCCGACCCGGTCACCCCGGGTCCCGCCGGTGCCCACCACCCCCGCGTGGTCGACCGGCGCCGCCGGACGCCCGCGCACGACCCCCGGGACGTCCCCCATGGCCCTCACCAGCCCCGTCGCCACCGACCGCCGCGCGCACGCCGTCGCGCTGCGCGACGTGCGGCGCGCGTTCGCGACGCCCGCCGGCCCGCACACGGTGCTGCGGTCCGTCGACGTCGAGCTGCACGCCGGCGAGATCGTCGCCCTCGTCGGCCCGTCCGGCTGCGGCAAGTCGACCCTCCTGCGCCAGGTCAGCGGCCTCGACGCCCCGGACGGCGGGAAGATCCTGCTCGACGGCACCCCCGTCACCGGGGTCGACACCCGCACGGCCGTCGCCTTCCAGGAGCCGCGCCTGCTGCCGTGGCGCACGCTCGCCCAGAACGTCGCCCTCGGCCTGCGGCCCGGCACCGACAAGGCCGCCGGGCGCGCCCGCGTCGCCGAGCTGCTGCACCTGGTCGGGCTGGAGGCCTCGGCGGGGCTGCGGCCCCGGCAGGTCTCCGGCGGCATGGCGCAGCGCGCGTCGCTGGCCCGCGCGCTGGCCCGCAACCCCGGCGTCCTGCTGCTCGACGAGCCCTTCGGGGCGCTCGACGCGCTGACGCGCCTGCGCATGCAGGAGCTGCTCCTCGACGTGCACGCCGCCGAGCCGACCACCGTGCTCCTCGTCACCCACGACGTCGAGGAGGCCCTCTACCTGGCCGACCGCGTGCTGCTGCTGCGCACCCTCGCCGGCGCCCCGGACGGCACGCCGAGCGTCGCCGAGGTCGTCGACGTGCCCGGCGCCCGACCCCGCGACCGCGCCGACCAGCGCCTGGCCGAGCTGCGCGTGCGCCTGCTCGACGGCCTGGGCGTCGCCACCCACCACGCCGCGGCCGACCCGGACGCGCACCACTCCATCTGACCCGCCCCACCCCCTCCCCGGGCCCCGGCCCGCCACCCCGAAGGACGCACGATGACCCTGCGCACCGCCGCACCCAGCACCGCCCTGGCCCTCGCCACCGCCCTGGTGCTCACCGGCTGCGTCGCCGGTGAGGACGCCGCCGCCGAGCCCGCCGCCACGGGCGGGACGTGGAGCACGGACACCCTCGAGATCGACTTCGCCACGTACAACCCGCTCAGCCTCGTCATCAAGGAGCAGGGCTGGCTCGAGGAGACGCTCGGCGACGACGTCACCGTCACGTGGGTGCAGTCGGCCGGGTCGAACAAGGCCAACGAGGCGCTGCGCGCCGGCGCGATCGACGTCGGGTCGACCGCCGGCTCGGCGGCGCTGCTCGCCCGGTCCAACGGCTCGCCGATCCGCACGATCGACATCTACTCCCAGCCCGAGTGGGCGGCGATCGTCGTGCCCGAGGGCTCGGACGTGACGTCGGTGGAGGACCTTGCGGGCCGGTCGGTCGCCGCGACCAAGGGCACCGACCCGTACTTCTTCCTGCTGCAGGCGCTCGACGAGGCCGGCGTCCCGCTCGACGAGGTCGAGGTGCAGAACCTCCAGCACGCCGACGGGCGCACCGCCCTCGAGCAGGGCTCGGTCGACGCGTGGGCGGGCCTCGACCCGATCATGGCCGCCAGCCAGGCGGAGTCCGGCACCGAGCTGCTCTACCGGAACATCGACTTCACCACCTACGGGTTCCTCAACGCCACCGAGGAGTTCCTCGAGGCCAGCCCCGACGTCGCGCAGGTCGTCGTCGACGCGTACGAGAAGGCCCGTGCCTACGCGCAGGAGAACCCGCAGGAGGTCGTCGACATCCTCGCCGAGGTCGCCGCGATCGACCCCGCCGTCGCCGAGACCGTGATCGTCGAGCGCACCAACCTCGACGTCGACCCCGTGCCGGGCGACGACCAGCGGGCGGTGCTCGAGGTCGTCGGGCCGATCTTCGTCGAGTCCGGCGACGTGTCCGACCAGGCCGCGATCGACGACGCCCTCGGCACGCTGTTCGAGCCGACGTTCGCCGAGGCCGCCGACCCGTCGCGCGTGGCGGGCTGACGATGACCCCGCCACCCGTCCTGGGCAGCCCGGGCACCGGCCCCGTCGTCGACAGCGACGGACGGCCCGCACGCGGGCTGAACCCGTTCGACAGCGGTCCACGCCGACCCGCCGCCCCGACGGGTGGCGGCCGCGGCGGCGCGCCGTTCTGGTCGCGCCGGGTCGTGCGGACCGTCGGCGGCGCCGTCGTGCCGCTCCTCGTGCTCGCGGTGTGGTGGTGGACGACCTCGTCCGGCCAGGTTCCCGCGTACCGCGTGCCGTCCCCGACAGCGGTCTGGCTCGCCGGTGTCGACCTGCTCGAGCGGGGCGAGCTGGGCACGCACATCGCGATCTCGGTGCAGCGGGTGCTGCTCGGCTTCGCGATCGGCGGCTGCGTGGCCCTCGTGCTCGGGGCGCTCGTCGGGCTTTCGCGAGCCGGTGACGTGCTGCTGTCCCCCACGCTGGCGGCGGTGCGCGCCGTGCCGTCGCTGGCGTGGGTGCCGCTGCTGATCCTGTGGATGAAGATCGGCGAGGACTCCAAGATCACGCTCGTCGCGATCGGTGCGTTCTTCCCGCTGTTCACCACGCTGGCCGCCGCGCTGCGGCACGTCGACCCGCACCTGGTGGAGGCCGGGCGCGCGTTCGGCCTGCGCGGGGTGCGGCTGCTGACGACCGTGCAGCTGCCGGCCGTGCTGCCCTCGCTCATGTCGGGGCTGCGGCTGGCGCTCGCCCAGGCGTGGCTGTTCCTCGTGGCCGCCGAGCTCATCGCCTCGTCGATGGGCCTGGGGTTCCTGCTCAACGACTCGGCGAACAACGGCCGCGTGGACCGGATCTTCCTCGCCATCGTGCTGCTGGCCCTGCTCGGCAAGCTGTCCGACTCGATCGTGGCGCTCGCCGAGCGTGCGTTGCTGCGGAGGTACGCATGACCACCCTGACGGCCCTGCAGACCGAGACCCGCGCGTACCCGCCACCGCCCGCGTTCGCCGCGCAGGCCAACGTCGGTCCCGACGCGTGGGCCGCGGCCGACGCCGACCCCGTCGCGTTCTGGGAGGACGCCGCGCGACGCCTGCAGTGGGACACGCCCTGGACCGTCGCGCACGAGTGGGAGCCGCCGGTGCCCGTGGCCGGCGGCGCGCCCGACGAGCTGACCGTGCCGCAGGCCCGCTGGTTCGTCGGCGGGCGCCTCAACGTGGCCGTCAACTGCGTCGACCGGCACGTGGCGGCCGGTCGCGGCGACAAGGTCGCGCTGCACGTCGAGGGCGAGCGCGGCGACCGCCGCTCGATCACCTACGCCCAGCTGCAGCGCGAGGTCGCGCAGGCCGCGCACGCGCTCACCGAGCTCGGTGTCGGCCCCGGCGACCGCGTCGTGGTGTACCTGCCGGTGATCGCCGAGACCGTCGTCGTGACCCTCGCGATCGCGCGGATCGGCGCCGTGCACTCCCTCGTGTTCGGCGGGTTCTCCGCCGAGGCCGTGCGGTTCCGCGTCCAGGACACCCGGGCCAAGCTGCTCGTCACGAGCGACGGGCAGGTCCGCCGCGGGCAGGACGTCGAGGTCAAGTCCGCCGCCGACGAGGCCGTCGCAGGCCTCGACCACGTCGAGCACGTGCTCGTCGTGCGCCGCACCGGCCAGGACGTGCCCTGGACGCCCGGGCGCGACGTCTGGTGGGACGACGTCGTGGCCCGCCAGCCCGACGTGCACGAGCCGCAGGCGTTCGACGCCGAGCACCCGCTCTTCGTCATCTACACCTCCGGCACCACCGGCAAGCCCAAGGGCCTGGTGCACACCTCGGGCGGGTACCTCACGCACGCCGCCTGGTCGCACTGGGCGGTGTTCGACGCCAAGGACGACGACGTGCACTGGTGCACCGCCGACCTCGCGTGGGTCACCGCGCACACCTACGAGATCTACGGGCCGCTGGCCAACGGCCTCACGCAGGTGATCTACGAGGGCACGCCCGACGCCCCGCACCGCGAGCGCCACCTGGAGGTCATCGAGCGGTACGGCGTGACGACGTACTACACGGCGCCGACGCTGATCCGCACGTTCATGACGTGGTTCGGGACGGAGCTGCCCGGCGGGCACGACCTGTCGAGCATCCGCCTGCTCGGGACCGTCGGGGAGGCCATCAACCCCGAGGCGTGGGTGTGGTTCCGGCGCACGTTCGGGCGCGACGAGGTGCCCGTGGTCGACACCTGGTGGCAGTCGGAGACGGGTGCGGCGATGATCGCGCCGCTGCCCGGCGCGACCACGCTCAAGCCGGGCTCGGCGACCCGCCCGCTGCCGGGCGTCGCGGCGAAGGTCGTCGGCGAGGACGGTGCCGAGGTGGCGCCCGGGCAGGGCGGGTTCCTCGTCGTCGAGCGCCCCTGGCCGGGCATGGCGCGCACGGTGTGGGGCGACCCGCAGCGGTACCTCGACGCGTACTGGCGCAGGTTCGCCGGGCACGGGGAGCACGGCGGGTACTTCCTCGCCGGCGACGGTGCGTCGTACGACGACGACAAGGACGTGTGGCTGCTGGGGCGGATCGACGACGTCATCAACGTCTCGGGGCACCGGCTGTCGACGATCGAGGTGGAGTCGGCGCTCGTCGCGCACCCGGCGGTCGGCGAGGCCGGTGTCGCGGGCGTCGCGGACCCGGTGACCGGGCAGGCCGTCGCGGCGTTCGTCGTGCCGTCCGTCGTACCGGGGCCCGTGGAGGACGTCGCGGCGTGGCTCGCGGCGGGCGCGGCGCTGCGCGAGGAGCTGCGCGCGCACGTGGCGCACGCGATCGGGCCCGTCGCGAAGCCGCGGCACGTGCTGCTGGTCCCGGAGGTGCCCAAGACCCGGTCGGGCAAGATCATGCGGCGGCTGCTCACGCAGCTCGTCGAGGGCACGACGCTGGGCGACACGACGTCGCTGCAGAACCCGTGGGCCGTCGAGCAGGTGGGGGCGCTCGTCGCGGCCGCCGGCCTCAGCGCCCCGTCGACCACGTCCCGCTGACCCCGCCCGTCCGGGCGACGACCACGACAGGAGACCCGTGAGCGACCACCGCTTCGGCTTCCGCACCCGCGCCCTGCACGCGGGCGGCATCCCCGACGCCGCGACCGGCGCCCGGGCGGTGCCGATCTACCAGACGACGTCGTTCGTGTTCCAGGACACCGACGACGCCGCGAACCTGTTCGCGCTGCAGAAGTACGGGAACATCTACTCCCGGATCGGCAACCCCACGGTCGCCGCGCTGGAGGAGCGGATCGCCTCGCTCGAGGGCGGGATCGGCGCGGTGGCGACCGCGTCGGGCATGGCCGCGGAGTTCGTGACGTTCGCCGCGCTCGTCGGTGCGGGCGACCACGTCGTGGCCTCCGCCCAGCTGTACGGCGGCACGGTCACCCAGCTCGACGTGACGCTGCGCCGGTTCGGCGTGGAGACGACGTTCGTGCGCGGCACCGACCCGGCGGACTACGCGGCGGCGATCCGTCCCGAGACGAAGGTCGTGTACACCGAGGTCGTCGCGAACCCGTCGGGCGAGGTCGCGGACCTCGCGGGCCTCGCGGAGGTCGCGCACGCGGCGGGCGTGCCGCTCGTCGTGGACGCGACCCTCTCGACGCCGTACCTCGTGCGCCCCATCGAGCACGGCGCGGACATCGTCATCCACTCGGTGACGAAGTTCCTCGGCGGGCACGGCACCACCCTCGGCGGCGTCGTCGTGGAGTCGGGGCGGTTCGACTGGGGCAACGGCAAGTTCCCGCAGATGACCGAGCCCGTGGCCTCGTACGGCGGCGTGCAGTGGTGGGGCAACTTCGGCGAGTACGGGTTCCTCACCAAGCTGCGCTCGGAGCAGCTGCGCGACATCGGGCCCGCGCTGTCCGCGCAGTCCGCGTTCCAGCTGCTCCAGGGGGTGGAGACGCTCGCGCAGCGCATGGACGCCCACCTGGCGAACGCCCGGGCCGTGGCGCAGTGGCTCGACGACGACCCGCGCGTCGGGTACGTCCTGTGGGCCGGGCTGCCCTCGCACCCGCACCACGAGCGCGCGCAGCGGTACCTGCCGCTGGGGCCGGGGTCGGTGTTCGCGTTCGGCGTCGCCGGCACCGACGAGCGCCCGGGCCGCGAGGTCGGGCGCCGGTTCATCGAGCAGCTGCAGCTGGCCAGCCACCTGGCCAACGTCGGGGACGCGCGCACGCTCGTCATCCACCCCGCCTCGACCACCCACCAGCAGCTGAGCGGCGAGCAGCTCGAGGCGGCCGGCGTGCCGGAGGACCTCGTGCGCATCAGCGTGGGCCTGGAGGACGTCGAGGACATCCTGTGGGACCTCGACCAGGCCCTGACCGCGGCGACGGGCCGCGACCGCACCGGCACGGAGGTGGCCCGATGAGCGCGGCACGCACCTGGCAGGGCCCGAGCGCCCCCGAGCGGCTCGCGCTGCTGCGGCGCACCCGGTCGGTCGCGATCGTCGGCGCGTCGGACAACCCGTCGCGCGCGTCGTACTTCGTCGCGACGTACCTGCTGTCGAGCTCGCCGTTCGACGTCTACCTCGTCAACCCCCGGGCCGCGACCATCCTCGGGCGGCCGGTGTACCCGTCGCTGGCCGACCTGCCGGTGGTCCCGGACCTCGTCGACGTGTTCCGCCGGCACGACGACCTGCCGACCGTGCTCGACGAGACCCTCGGGGTCGGCGCGAAGGCGCTGTGGCTGCAGCTCGGGTCCTGGCACGAGGACGTGGCGCGGCGCGCGCAGGCCGCCGGGCTGGACGTCGTCATGGACCGGTGCCTGAAGATCGAGCACGCCCGGTTCCACGGCGGCCTGCACCTGGCGGGCTTCGACACCGGGGTCATCAGCTCCCGGCGCGCGCCGTCCTGACCCGTCCCGCCGACGCCCGTGCCCGGCGCGGGCGTCGGCGGCCGCTCAGTCCTCGGGGAACCACACCGCGGCGCGCAGCGCGACGCGCGCGCCGTCACCGGTCAGCGGCGTGCCCTCGTCGCGCAGGTGCGCCAGCGCCCGCGCCAGGTGCCGGGCCGGCGGCCGCCCGGACGCGTCCACGACCCGCCACCACGGCACGTCCCGCAGGCCCGCCGCCATGACCTGCCCCACCTGGCGCGGCCCGCCGCGGGCGGGTCGCCCGGCACCCCGCGCCCGGTCCACCAGCACCTCCGCGACCAGCCCGTACGTCATCGCGCGGCCGGGCGGGATCTGCTCGACGAGGTCGAGGACCTCGCCCGCGTAGGCGTCGTCCACCCCTCAGCCCCGGCGCACCACGACGACGGCCCGGTCGTCGTCGTCCCCCGCGTGCACCCCCGCGAGGACGTCGCGCGCACCGCCCGGCCGCGCCGCGACCGCGCTCTCGACCACGCCGAGGAGCCGGTCGATGCCCTGGTCGACGTCGCGCCCCCGCTGCTCGACGACCCCGTCGGTGTAGAGCACGACGGCGTCCCCGGGGTGCAGCCGGCCCGTCGACGGCACCGGGTCGACGTCGTCGAGGACGCCGAGCGCCGGCCCCGCCGTGGTGAGGACCTCGATCCGCCCCGACCCGGCGTGCAGCACCGCGGGCGGCGGGTGGCCGGCCGTCGCCACCCGGTAGTCGCCCGTGCGCAGGTCGATCGTCAGGTGCACGGCCGTCGCGAAGCCCTCGTCCCACGCCTGGCCGACGAGGTAGGCGTTCGCGGCCGGCAGGAACCGCTCCGGCGGCATGGCCCCGAGCAGCCCGGAGAACGCCCCCGACAGCTGCAGCGACCGCACGCCCGCGTCCTGCCCCTTGCCGGAGACGTCGACGAGCACGACCTCCAGGCGCCGGCCGCCGTCGACGACGCGCGAGACGAGGAAGTCCCCGGAGAACGCGGCCTCGTGCGCCGAGCGGACGTCGGCGTCGACGACCCAGCCCGACGGCAGCGTGGGCATCCGGCCCGCCGCGGCCAGCCGGTCGCGCAGGTCCACGAGCATGAGCGCCCCCGGTGCGCCCTGCAGGCCCAGGCGCTCGCGCTCGCGGGCGAACACCAGCACGGCGACGCACGCCAGCGCGATCACGGCCAGCACCCCGGGCGCCGGTGCGGCGGGCCCGACGAGCACGAGGACGACGACGAGGACGACGACCTCGGCGACGAGGACGACGAGCGCCCGCCACCGCAGCAGGAACGCCCCCACGAGCAGGAGCAGCACGAACGCGGACGGCACGAACCACAGCGGCTGCGCGGCCACGGCCAGCGCCAGCCCGACGGCGACGACGTACAGCAGCGCCGCGGTGCGCGGCTGCGACCGGGCCGCCTGCCCGCGCAGGACCGCCCAGGCGCGCTGCGCGCGGCCGGCCTCGTCCTCGGGCGTGCCCACGCAGGCGACACTACGTTGCGTCCGGGACACCTGACCAGGGACGACGCGCGGGCGGATATGCGTGTGCGCGCGACGGCCCGCCCGGGCCACGATGGGACCATGCCACCGCTGCCTGACGGGTACCGCCCGCTCGCCCTGCCCGCCGACCGTGCCGACGAGATGCGGGCCGTCAGCCGGCTCGCGTTCGCCGGGACGCTCGACCCCGCGGTCGAGGAGGTCGTCCCCTTCAGCGTGCCGACCGACCGGCTCGGCGCGGTGGAGGCGCCCGACGGGACGCTCGCCGGCGCCCACGGGTCGTTCGCGTTCACGATGCCCGTGCCCGGCGGGTCCGTGCCGTGCGCCGGTCTGACCTGGGTGGGGGTGCGTCCCGAGCAGCGGCGGCGGGGCGTCCTGACCGCGATGATCGACCACCACCTGGCGCGCTGCGTCGAGCGCGGCGAGCGCGTCTCGGCCCTGTTCGCCGCCGAGACCGCCATCTACGGCCGGTTCGGGTACGGCTGCGCGGCCGACGACGTGCGGCTGACGCTGCCGCGCCGTGCCGCGCTGCGACCCGTCCCTGGCGCCGACGCCCTCACCGTGCGGCTGACCCACCTGGACGCCGAGGAGCACGCCGACCTCGTCGACGACCTGCACCGCCGGGCCGGCGCGGGCCGCCCCGGCTGGATGACCCGGGACTCCGCGGCGCTGCGCCGGCGCATGGTCGTGGACCCGCCCGCGTGGCGCGGCGGCACCGAGGCCATGCTGCTGGCGACCGTCCACGACGCCCAGGGCGCGGCACGCGGGTACGCGACGTTCGCCCGGAAGGAGGGCTGGGAGCCGACCGGTCCGGCCTACACGGTCCGGGTGCGCGAGGCGCACGCGCTCGACGCGGCCGCCACCCACGCGCTGTGGTCGTTCCTGCTGGACCTCGACCTGACGAGCACGGTCGAGTCGCCGATGCTCCCGGCGGACCACCCGCTGCTGCACCTGCTGGTGGACCCCCGGCCCGCGGGCCCGCGCCTCGCGGACAACCTGTGGGTCCGGCTGGTCGACGTGCCGGCGGCGCTCGCCGCACGCAGCTACGCCGCGGACGTCGACGTGGTGCTCGACGTCCGCGACGACCGGCTGCCGGCGAACGCGGGCACGTGGCGCGTGCGCGCCACCGCCCACGGTGACGTCGAGGTCACCCGCGCCGACGGCCCGGGCGACGTGCTGCTCGACGTGCGCGAGCTCGGGGCGGCGTACCTGGGCGGGCGCTCGCTGACCGCGATGGCCCGCGCGGGCCTGGTCCAGGTGCGCGACGGCTACGACGTCACGGGCGCGGCGGCCGCGTTCGGCTGGCCCGTGGCGCCGGTGTGCTCCTGGGTGTTCTGACGCCCGCGGCGCAGCGGCTCAGCGCGCGGACTCGTAGGCCGCGAGCTGGTCGATGCGGCGCTGGTGGCGCGGGTCCCCGCTGAAGGGCTCCGCCACGAACGCGTCGACCAGCTCGAGGGCCTCGTCGACCGAGTGCTGCCGCGCGCCGATCGCCACGACGTTCGCGTCGTTGTGCTGACGGCCCAGGCGCGCGGTGTCCGCGTTCCACGCGAGCGCGGCCCGCACGCCCGCGACCTTGTTGGCGGCGATCTGCTCGCCGTTGCCGGAGCCGCCGATCACGACGCCGAGCGACCCGGGCTCGGCCACGACGGCCTCCCCGGCGGCGAAGCAGAACGACGGGTAGTCGTCCTGGGCGTCGTACTCGTGGGCACCGTGGTCGACGACCTCGTGGTCGGCGGCGCGCAGGTGCTCGACGAGCGCGACCTTGAGCTCGTACCCGGCATGGTCGGCGGCGACGTGGATGCGCATGGCACCCATCCTGCCGCAGCCCGCGGGGCCCGCCGTCCGCGCGTCCACGCGCCGGGCGCGGGGCTTTCGTAGGCTGTCGGGCATGACCCGCAGCGGACTCGACCTGACCGACCTCGACCCGGGCGTGCGCCCGGGCGACGACCTGTACGCCCACGTCAACGGCCGGTGGCAGGCGGCGCACGTGATCCCCGCCGACCGCAGCGCGGACGGGGCGTTCCGCGAGCTCTACGACCAGGCCGAGCTGCAGGTCCGCGACATCATCACCGGGGCCGACCCGGACGGCGGCGAGGAGCAGGCGAAGATCGGCGCGCTGTACGCCAGCTTCATGGACGCCGACGCGGTCGAGGCCGCCGGCCTGGAGCCGCTGCGCGCCGACCTCGCGGGCGTCGACGCCGCGACCACCTCCGCGGAGCTCGTCCGCGTGCTCGGTGCGCTGCAGCGCACGGGCGGCGCCGACGCGACGGCGTTCTGGGTCGACAACGACGCGAAGGACCCGACGCGGTACGTCGTGCACCTGACGCAGTCCGGCCTGGGCCTGCCCGACGAGGCGTACTACCGCGACGCCCAGTACGCGGCGGTGCTCGAGGCGTACACCCCGCACGTGGCACGCATGCTCGGCCTGGTGGCGGAGGTCTCCGGCGTCGTCGCGGCCGGCGACCCGCAGGACCTCGCGCAGCGGGTGGTCGCGCTGGAGACGCGCCTGGCGGCCGCGCACTGGGACCTCGTCAAGGACCGGGACGCGGACCTCACGTACAACCCGACGACGCTCGCGCAGCTGGCCGTCGACGCGCCGCAGTTCGACTGGGTCGCCTGGGCCGACGCGCTGGGTGCCCCCGCGGCCGCCGTCGAGCAGCTCGTCGTGCGCGAGCCGTCGTACCTGCAGGGCTTCGCCCGGGCGTGGCACGAGGTGCCGCTGGACGACTGGCGCGCGTGGCTGACGTACCACGTGGTCTCCGCGCGGGCGCCGTACCTGACCGACGCGCTCGTGCAGGCGAACTTCGACTTCTACGGCCGCACCCTGACCGGCGCGCAGGAGGTCCGCGAGCGCTGGAAGCGCGGCGTCGGGCTGGTGCAGGGCTGCCTCGGCGAGGCGGTCGGCAAGGTCTACGTCGAGCGGCACTTCCCGCCGGGCCACAAGGCCCGGATGGACGAGCTGGTCGCGAACCTCGTCGAGGCGTACCGCCGCTCGATCTCCGCGCTGGACTGGATGGGCGAGGAGACCCGCGCCAAGGCGCTGGCCAAGCTCGAGGCGTTCACGCCGAAGATCGGCTACCCGGTGCGCTGGCGCGACTACTCGGCCCTGGAGGTGCGCGCCGACGACCTGCTCGGCAACGTCCGCCGGGCGCACGCCTTCGAGCAGGACCGCGAGCTGGGCAAGATCGGGCGGCCGATCGACCGCGACGAGTGGTTCATGACGCCGCAGACCGTCAACGCGTACTACAACCCGGGCATGAACGAGATCGTCTTCCCCGCGGCGATCCTGCAGCCGCCGTTCTTCGACGCCGACGCGGACGACGCGGTGAACTACGGCGGCATCGGCGCGGTCATCGGGCACGAGATCGGGCACGGGTTCGACGACCAGGGCAGCAAGTACGACGGCACGGGCCGCCTCGAGGACTGGTGGACGGCCGCGGACCGTGCGGAGTTCGAGAAGCGCACGACCGCGCTCGTCGAGCAGTACGGCGGCTACTCCCCCGCGCAGCTCTCGGACGAGCACCGCGTCAACGGCGCGCTGACGGTGGGCGAGAACATCGGCGACCTCGGCGGCCTGGCGATCGCGCTCCAGGCGTACGCGATCGCGCTGGGCGGCCCGCTGGAGGACGCGCCGGTGATCGACGGGCGCACGGGCGTGCAGCGGGTGCTGCTCAGCTGGGCGCGGGTGTGGCGCACGAAGATGCGCGACGAGGACCTGGTGCGCCGCCTGGCGACCGACCCGCACTCCCCCGACGAGATCCGCTGCAACGGCGTGGTGCGGAACCTGCCGGAGTTCTACGCGGCGTTCGACGTGCAGCCGGGCGACGCCCTGTGGCTGGACCCGGCCGACCGGGTGCGCATCTGGTAGGTCGGGCGCCCACCGATGCGCGCAGCCCCCGACCCGTCCGGGTCGGGGGCTGCGCCGTGCTCACCGGGAGCGCCCGGACGTGCCCGTGGGCGCCCCGGGGTCAGGGCACCTCGGTCCACTGCGCGCGGGCCAGCCGGAAGCCGGCGCCGTCGGCGTCGGTGCACGTGACGCCGTCGGTGCCGGACCCGCAGGTCCAGGCTCCGACGCTCTCCTGCTCGCCGTACTCCAGCACCGGCACGTCCGACGACGCCGCGCCGGGGGTGCCGTCCTCGCACGTGAACCGGAAGCCCTCGGCGTCAAGCGCGACCGCGTGCCCGACGGTGCCGGAGCAGCCCGGGACGGTGGGCGGCGAGTACGTGTAGCTCGCGATCGTGCACCGCACCCCGCCGGCGCCCATCGTGCAGGCGATGTTCCCGGACGGCAGCGCGAACGCGACGTCGTCGACGTCCTCCGGGTCGGCCGACGCGGTGGCGGTCGCCGCCGGTGTCGACGGCCCGTCCGTCGGGCCGCCGCCGGGGTTCACCCCGATGGTGCCCAGCAGGATGAGGAACGTCAGCACGAGCAGCGCGTCGATCACGATGAACAGCAGCATGGGCCTGCTCAGCCCGCCGCGGGCACCCGAGCCCATCGAAGCCTCCCTCGTCCGCCGCACCGGACCTCGGTCACGACGGTCATGCATCATCCCAGACCAGCGGGGCGATCTGCGCCTTTCGCCCGGTTCGCCCGCCCGTCACGGGTCGGTCAGAGTCCGGTCGTGGACACCGTCAGGCCGGCGGGTCGACGGTCAGCACGGGGCCCTGGGTGCGGGTCCGCTTGAGCTCGTAGAACCCGGGCACGCGGGTCATGAGCACGAGCCCGTCGAACAGGTCGAGGGCGGCCTGGCCGCGCGGGGCGGGGGTGACGACGGGGCCGAAGTACCCGACGCCGTCGATCGCGACGACCGGCGTCCCGACCTCGTCGCCGACCAGGTCGATCGCGCGGGCGTGCGAGGCGCGCAGCAGGTCGTCGACCTCGTCGGTGCCGGCCACGTCCGCGAGGGAGGCCGGCAGCCCCACCTCGGCGAGGGACTCCGCGACGATCGCCGCGGTGTCGGTGCGCCCGCCCGGGTGCCGGCGCGTGCCGAGGGCGTCGTACAGCGGCTTGAGCACCTGGTCGCCGTGGTCGCGGGCCGCGGCGACGAGCACCCGCACGGGACCCCACGAGTCGTCCATCAGGTCGCGGTAGCGCTCGGGCAGGTCCCGGCCCTCGTTGAGGACCGACAGGCTCATGACGTGCCAGCGGACGTCCACGTCCCGGTGCGCCGCGACCTCGTCCATCCACCGTGAGGTCATCCACGCCCACGGGCAGGCGGGGTCGAACCAGAAGTCCACGACGGGCACGCTCATCGGCAGCTCTCCTCCTCGTACGGCGGGTCCGCGGGGGCGGACGACCCGAGTCTGCCTGCCGATCCGGCGGCGGGCGAAACGGGTGGCATGATCGTCGGCGTCGCCCACATCGTGAAACGGAGCTGCCTGTCGTGCCCGGAGAGAACCTCACCCGTGCGGAGGCCGCCGAGCGCGCCTCGCTGGTCACCACCCGCTCGTACGACGTCGCGCTGGACCTGACGACCAGCCCGAAGACGTTCGTCTCCCGCACGGTGGCGCGGTTCTCCGCGACGCCCGGGGCCAGCACGTTCATCGACCTGATCGCACCGGCCGTGCACGAGGTCGTCCTCAACGGGCGCGCGCTCGACCCGGCCGACGTCGTCGCCGACTCCCGCATCCGCCTGGACGGCCTGGCCGAGGAGAACGAGCTCCTCGTCGTCGCCGAGTGCGCGTACATGCACACCGGCGAGGGCCTGCACCGGTTCGTCGACCCGGTCGACGACGAGGTCTACCTGTACTCGCAGTTCGAGGTCGCCGACTCCCGCCGCGTCTTCGCGGTGTTCGAGCAGCCCGACCTCAAGGCGACGTTCACGTTCACCGTCACGGCCCCCGCGCACTGGACCGTGGTGTCGAACTACCCGCAGGTCGGGGAGCCCGAGCCCGTCGAGGGCGGGCGCAACCTCAACGGCGGCAAGGACGCCGGCACGGCCGTGTGGCGGTTCGAGACGACGCCGCGCCTGGCCTCGTACGTCACCGCCGTCGTCGCCGGGCCGTACCACGGCGAGCACCGCGAGCTCACGAGCAGCGACGGCCGCACGATCCCGCTGGGCGTGTACTGCCGGGCGTCGCTGGCCCCGCACCTGGACACCGACGAGATCGTCGACGTGACGCGGCGCGGCTTCGCGTTCTTCGAGGAGGCGTTCGACCACCCGTACCCGTTCGCCAAGTACGACCAGCTCTTCGTGCCGGAGTTCAACGCCGGGGCCATGGAGAACGCGGGCGCGGTGACGTTCCTCGAGTCGTACGTGTTCCGGTCCAAGGTGCCCGACGCGACGGTCGAGCGGCGTGCGGTGACGATCCTGCACGAGCTCGCGCACATGTGGTTCGGCGACCTCGTGACGATGCGCTGGTGGGACGACCTGTGGCTGAACGAGTCGTTCGCGGAGTACGCGTCGACGCTCGCGGCGGCCGAGGCCACCCGCTGGACGACGGCGTGGACGACGTTCTCCTCGCTGGAGAAGTCCTGGGCGTACCGCCAGGACCAGCTGCCGTCGACGCACCCGATCGTCGCGGACATGCGCGACCTGGAGGACGTCGAGGTCAACTTCGACGGCATCACGTACGCCAAGGGCGCGTCGGTGCTCAAGCAGCTCGTGTCGTGGGTCGGGCAGGAGCACTTCTTCGCCGGCGTGCGGCAGTACTTCGCCAAGCACGCGTGGGGCAACACCCAGCTGCGCGACCTGCTGACCGAGCTGGAGGCCACGAGCGGGCGCGACCTCTCGGCGTGGTCGGGCCTGTGGCTGGAGAAGGCCGGCGTGACGCTGCTGCGGCCCGAGATCGGCACGGACGATGCGGGCGTCATCACATCGTTCGCCGTGCTCCAGGAGGTGCCCGCCGAGCACCCCGTGCAGCGACCGCACCGCCTGGCGGTCGGCGGGTACGACGTGCACGACGTCGACGGTGCACCGCGCCTGGTGCGCACGTGGCGCGTCGAGCTCGACGTGGACGGCGACCGCACCGAGGTCCCCGAGCTCGTGGGCCGGCCGCGGCCGGCGCTCGTGCTGGTGAACGACGACGACCTCGCCTACGCCAAGGTCCGCCTCGACGACCGCTCGATGGCCACGGCGATCGCCCACCTCGGGGCGTTCACCGACTCCCTGCCGCGCACGCTCGTGTGGGCGGCGGCGTGGGACGCGACCCGTGACGGCGAGACCCCCGGGCGCGACTTCGTCGACCTGGTGCTGGGCAACGTGGCGCACGAGACCGACTCGTCGGTGGTCCTGGTGCTGCTGCGCCAGCTCGCGTCGACCCTGGACCTGTACGTCGCCCCCGAGCACCGCGCGGCCACGCAGGTCGCGGCCGCCGACCGGCTCCTCGCGCTCGCGCAGGCCGCTCCGGCGGGCTCGGACCAGCAGCTGCAGCTGGTCAAGGCGTTCGCGGGCCGCGCCTCCACCGCCGCCCAGCTCGACGCGGTGGCGGACCTGCTCGACGGGCGCACCGTCCTCGACGGCCTCACGGTCGACACGGACCTGCGGTGGGAGCTGCTGACGTCCCTCGTGGCGGGCGGGCGCGCGGACGAGACGCAGATCGCGGCCCAGCTCTCGACGGACGCGACCGCGACCGGTCAGCGCGCCGCCGCCGCGGCCCGTGCGGCCGTCCCGACGCCGGAGGCCAAGGAGCGCGCCTGGGCGCAGGTCGTCACCGGCGACGAGCTGCCGAACGCGCTGCAGGCCGCGACCATCGCCGGCTTCGGCCGCGTGCACGACACGGCGCTGCTCGTGCCGTGGGTCGCGCCGTACTTCGACGCCCTCGAGGACGTGTGGGCCGGCAAGACCAGCGAGATGGCGCAGAACGTCGTCGTCGGGATGTTCCCGACCGACCTGGCCGGGGACGCGTCGGTGGACGTGCTCGCCGCGACGGACGCGTGGCTGGCCGCGCACCCCGACGCCCCGGCCGCGCTGCGCCGCCTGGTCGCCGAGGCCCGCGACGGCGTGCGCCGCGCCGTCGCCGCCCAGGAGGCGGACCGCGCCCGCGCCTGACCGCACCACCGCGACCCCTGACCACCCCACCGGGCGGTCGGGGGTCGCGGCGTGTCAGGGGTCCGCGGAACCGGGCCGCGCAGACGACGAGCCTGCGACCCTCAGTAGAGGTCCGGATCCCCTGCGTCCCACCCCGGGACGGAGTGGTCCACGGTGCCCGCCCGCAGGCCCTCCGCCGTGCACCCGTACGTCAGGTCCGCGTGCATCGACCACGCATCGTCGAACACGATCACCCGCGGGGCATCAGCAGGCATCAGCGACCTCAACCACGCCGCCGTGGCGTAGTTCTGCACCGGCGTCCCGTCCAGGTTGATCGATCGAGGACCTCGCATCACCTCGACCGTGAACTCCGGCTCGCCGGGGGGCTCCACCTCAAGTGTGAGGACCGCGTTGGGGACGACAGACGTGTGCCGTTCCGTGACCCACGCCCCCCATCGCTCCCGAGCTGCTGCCCCCAGGTCGTCGAGCGAGACGGGCAGATCACCCTCGGTGGGCCTGGAAACGATCATCCCCTTCACCCGGCTCCATTTACTCAGCGAGACAATTCAGAGCGGATTGGCCGGTCGAGGCTCGGAGACGCCGTAGTCGGGATTGAGCAGGTCGCTCCATTCGCCAAATGGAGGCCTGTCGAGCCAGAATCCCTGGACGGGGACCTCCTCGGCCGTGACCACATCTTTCTCGTTGGGAGAAGCGATCCTGTCGCGGATTTCCACCCTGGCATTACCGTTCGGTTCAAACTTTGCCTTGATGACCCTCGTCGCCCGATCGACCCGGTAGCGGCGGGAGTCATCCGGGTACTCGAAATCTGTGGTGATCCACCGCCAGAGCCGGCCATCTCGCCAGTCGTAGTCGACACTTCTCTTTCGAGTTCCATGCTCATCAAGGAAGATGACGCCGACCCTTCGACTCTGGCCGATGCTCACAGCGGCCAGGGGGCGCCCTGCTTCTTCGCCGGAGTCAGGCCAGATGACCGCTGTGAACGCCTCGTCTCCGACTTCGTACCTGCGCCTGGCCTCTTCGGCGTCGATCCACGAAGTAGCCGAGTACGCGCGACCTTCGGTCCAATAGTCTGCGTATCGGATGTTGCTCACCACAGAACGCTCCTCCCCGTCACCAGCCATCGCACTCCGCGCGGCAGTGAAGGTCGAGTCGGTCCGCATTTTCGCGGCGCTTAGCCTCGTCAAACTCGATCCAGGTCGTGACCGACAGGCTTCGACTCTCCGTCCAGTAGTCGGCGTGACGGACCTTGCGAGACACCATCCCGACCCGTCACGTCACGACCACCACTGTCGACTCTGAGTACAAGGCGTACAAGGCCGGTGTGGTCCTCGATCACCCACCACCGGCAGTCATTCGATCAGCGGGCCCAGCCGGACGCTACGACCCTCAGGTGGATCAGGGATGCCATACTCGGGATTGAGAAGGTCTCCCCACGCCTCGAACGGAGGGCGGTCGAGCCAGAAGTTCTGAACGGGTGCGTCCTCGAAGGTGATCACCTGCTTCTCCTGAGGAGCAGCAACCCTATCGACGATCTCCACCCTGGCGTCGCCGTTGGGTTCAAAAGTCGCCGTGACGCGTTCCGTAGCCCTGTCGAACGCGTACCTGCGTTCATCATTTGGATATTCGTAGTCTGTAGTTATCCAACGCCAGAGGCGTCCATCGCGCCAGTCATACTCAACCGTCTTGACGCGAGAACCGTGCTCGTTGAGGAACACGACTCGGACCCGTCGACTCTGGCCGAAATTGATCGCGCACCTCGGTCGGCCACGAACTTCACTGCCTCGAGGCCAGACCAGCGCGGTGAAGGCGGCATCGCCCGTCTCATATCGCCGCTTAGCCTCCTCGACGTCGAGCCATGTCGTCGCCGAGTTTGCTCGTTCTTCAGTCCAGTAGTCGGCATAGCGGATGCTACCGATCACGGTCTAATCCTCCAAGTCCCGGGCGTCCAATTCAACGCGGTTGAGCTCGTTGCCAGCCGCGTCTCGGATTAGCACCGAACGATCGGCAGCGTACTGTCGGGCCCAGGCCGGTACGTCGGCGGCCTGGACGGGCACTTCCAGTACCATACGCCCTTCGACCGGCTTGCCTAGCAGTTGCGGCGAGTCCGCGAACTTCACGCGATTAACCGGGGTATCCGCAATTACGAAGTCCTCGCTGTCTGGGCGATACTTCTTGTCGAACTCGTCGATGATGTCACGCACACGGCCCTCAGACACCGCAGCAAGCTGCGTGGTCTTTCGCGAGACCACCGCCTCACCCGGTGTGTAGCTGTCCAGGTACCGGTAGGTACCGTCCGGTTGGCGGATGGTCACTTCATCGAAGTCGTAACCGCCCTCGCGGGCGAAGTTGAACCGGCGACCTTCGATCATCGTTGCCACGTACTGACGATTCGTACCCTCGAAGCGCAGGATCTGCCGCTCCGCATCGGCGATGCGTGCGGCGGCGGTGCTGGGTGTGCGCGGGTTGGGGTAGAACGCGGTGATGTCGAGCATCCCGGTGTCGTCGGCCCAGTTGATGGCCAGGACGCGGCCGTTCCAGAAGCCGGAGACCGAGGTCGACATCGCGCGGCTGGCCGCGACGAGGGTGGAGTTCGCCCAGGTGGCTCGTGCGCCTCCGGCGACTGCGCCACGGAACGCTGCGGGCATGCTGACCTGGGATCCGGCGCGCGCGCCGCGCACGGCCGCGGTGACCGTGCCGCCGGTGTAGAGGGCGAGGGCGAGGTCGGGCAGGAGTCGGCCGGCGGCGCGCCAGGGGTCGTTGCGCCAGGTGTCGAGGTCGATGAGGCTGGCGACGAACTGGCGGGGGTCCTGGATCGCGATGAGGAGGTTCTCGACCGTCTCCTTGCGGACCTCCACCGCACCGGCGGGGTCGTAGAGCCAGCGGATCATGTTCTGGTCACGGACGAACATCCACGCCGCGGCGCCGGTGTCGACGACGCCGTGACCGAGGTGGGTGACCGCGTACCCGACGGCGTTCCAGAAGCCGGGGTTGATCGGGGCGTCGACCGTCGCGGCCTCGACGAGCGCGGCGGTGGACCGGGCGACCGCGTCGACGGCCGAGGTGAGCTGGTCGTACTGGGCCTGGGCGTTGATCTGCTCGGGCGCCAACGTCGGTCCGAGGACCCCGGGCTCGGGCACGACGCACGCGGCGGCGTTGTGCCACCGGCGGGCGTACAGCCCGGCCTCGAACTGGGCCTGCTCGACCACGGCCGCGTACTGGCTCAGCGCGGTCGCTGCCGAGCGCATGCTCGTGGCGGCGACCGCGAGGCGGGTGGCGAGGTCGCCCTGGCCGGCGACGTAGGCGTCGTGCGCGGCGCCCGTCCAGCCCGACAGGTCAGTGCAGGAGACCGCCGCGCCACAGGTGCTCAGGTCGGTGGCGAGCCCTTCCATGCGGGCGGCGTCGGCGCGGATCGCGACCGGGTCGCCGGGGATGAGGGCTGTGCCGTCGGTGGTGCGGGCCAGGGACTGCGTCAGCACGCTCACCGCAGCATCTGCCGGGCCGCCGAGGCCACTCGGGCGTCGACCTGCTCGAACGTGGTCGCGACCCCGCCGAGCGCGGTGCCCGCCTCGTGCAGGTCGGTGGCCAGGGCGGTCAGGCCCGTGGCCCAGCGCCGTGCGAACTGCCCGACCGCGTGCTCGAGGCTGCTGTGCCCGAGAGCCCCCGCGGACGCGGCAACGGTGGAGGCGGTGGCGCCGCTGAGTGTGGACGCCTGGGCGATCAGACGATCGCCGGAGGACGCCAGCACGCTGGTCTCCACACGTAGGTTCCCGGTCACGAACTGCCCCCGCTCTGCTGGTCAGCGCCCTTGTTACAGCATCGGCGAAGGGGTTGCCAAACCGCTGACCTGCAGGTCACCCGGTCGACCGCACGAGCGACGAGCGGGTCGCAGGACATGGCACCATCGACCGCGGATCCGCCTGTCGACGTATACCCGAGGTGCGGCTCGGACTCCTGGAAGGGGGCAAGGTGAGGACGCGTCTGACCGTGCTGCGGGGGTCGTCGGCGCTGGACGTCGTCGTCGGCACCGATGCCGCAGCGTCCGTCGGGGACGTCGCGACCGCCCTCGTCCGGTCCGACGCCGTACCGGCTACGCCGACGCCGACGCTGCAGGTCATCGGTTCGGACGGAGCGCGTGGTGCGCTCTTGCGCCCGGATACGCCGCTGCCGGACTCCGGGGTGCGTTCGGGCAGCACCGTTACAGTGACCGACGGGGCGGCACGGTTCGTCACGGCAGGCACAGGCGCACCGGCGCTCGTACGGCTCCAGGCCGTCGCGGGCCCGGCGACCGGTCTGGTCGTGGATCTGCCGGCAGGGGTGTGGACCGTGGGCCGTGGGAGCGGCGCCGACGTGCGGCTCGCGGACCTGCAGGTCTCGAACCGGCACGCCCGGTTCGTGGTGTCCGACCGGGTGACGGTGGCGGACACCGGCTCGCTGAACGGTGTGCTGGTCGACGGTGGTCGGGTCGACCGGGCCCCGCTGAGCCCGGGGCAGGACGTCGTCCTGGGTGAGAGCGTGCTGCGGTTCGACTGGTTGGTGGACCCGGCGACCGTCGCCGCGGGCGGGGTGACGCGGTTCAACCGGTCGCCGCGGGTCGTGCCCCGGTACCCCGAGCGGGAGGTCCAGGCGCCGGCTCCCCCGGAGCCGCCTGCGCCGGGCCGGTTCCCGTGGGTGGCGATGGTGGCCCCGGCCGCCATGGGCCTGGCCCTGTACGCGGTGACACGGTCGGTGCTCTCGCTGGTGTTCGTGGGCCTGGCGCCGCTGCTGGCCGCCGGGACGTGGTTGGACAAGAAGCTGCGGGACCGCCAGCAGCTCAAGGACGCCACGACCCGGTTCCGTACCGCGCTGCAGGATCTGACCGACGACGTCACCGCCGCGCACGAGCTCGAGCAGCGCCAGCGGCGCGAGGAGGAGCCCGACACGTGGACGGCGCTGCGGGCCGCCCTCGACGCGACACCGGTGCTGTGGTCACGCCGGCGGACGGACGACACGTTCGCGACCGTGCACCTCGGCCTGGGCGCTGACACCTCGCGGACCCGGATCGTCCTGCCCCCGCGCGGACGTGCGCTGCCCGAGGTCTGGGCCGACCTGCAGAGCACAGTGAGCGGGCTGGCAGACGTCTCGGACGTGCCGCACCTGGTCTCGATCCCGCAGGCGGGGGCCTTCGGTGTCGCAGGCGTGGACCGTGACGCCGTCATGCGCGCTGTCCTGGCGCAGCTGGTCGCGCTGCACTCACCGGCGGATCTGCAGGTCGCCGCGTTCGCGTCCCGGCGCACGGCCCGGACGTGGGACTGGCTCAAGTGGCTCCCGCACGTCAGCAGCGCCCATCTGGCGTCCGGGCCAGCACCCGCCCGGGTGCTGCTCACCCGCCTGGAGGAGCTCGTCGCTGAGCGGTTGACGACCCGCGCGAGCCGCTTCCCCGTGCTCGTCGTCCTGGTCGAGAACGACACACCGGCCGAGCGGGGCCGGCTGGTCCGGCTCGCCGAGGACGGCCCCGCGGCGGGGATCCACGTGCTGTGGTCGGGCGACCGCGTCAGCGACCTGCCCGCGGCCTGCACGCGTTTTGTCGACCTCGACGCCGGCCCCGACGGGCCCAGGGTCGGGTCGACCGCCGAGCGGTCGTGGCGGGCGGCGAACCCCCCGCGGCTCGACGACGCAGCCGTCGCGTCGTTGTCCCGGCACCTGGCGTCGTTCGTCGATGCCGGTGCCCCGACCCTCGACGAGTCGGACGTGCCCCGCCAGGTCACCTGGCTCCAGGTCGCCGGCCACGACCTGGCGGACCAGCCCGCGGCCGTCATCGACCGGTGGAACCAGACCGGCTCCCTCATCGACCGCGACGCCGCCCGCACCCGCCGCACCACCGACGCGACCCTGCGGGCCGTGGTCGGCGCCGGAGCCGACGGGGACTTCGTCCTCGATCTGCGCGAGCAAGGACCGCACGCACTGGTCGGAGGCACGACCGGCTCCGGCAAGTCCGAGTTCCTGCAGTCCTGGGTGCTGGCGATGGCGGCGACCCACTCCCCCGACCGTGTCACGTTCCTGCTGGTCGACTACAAGGGCGGCGCCGCGTTCGCCGACTGCGTGCACCTGCCGCACTGCGTGGGCCTGGTCACCGACCTCACCCCGCACCTGGTCCGGCGGGCGCTGACGTCGCTGCGCGCCGAGCTGCGTCGACGCGAGAAGCTCCTGGCCGCGAAGGGCGCCAAGGACCTGCTCACCCTCGAACGCACCGGTGACCCCGACACGCCACCGGCGCTGGTGATCGTCGTCGACGAGTTCGCCGCGCTGGTCTCCGACGTCCCGGAGTTCGTCGACGGGATGATCGACGTCGCCCAACGCGGTCGGTCCCTGGGGCTGCACCTGATCCTGGCGACCCAACGCCCCGCGGGCGTCATCCGCGACAACCTCCGCGCGAACACCAACCTGCGCGTCGCCCTGCGGGTCGCCGACGAGCACGACTCGACCGACGTGCTCGGGACCGACGTCGCCGCGGCGTTCGACCCCGCCATCCCCGGCCGCGGGGCCGTGCGCACGGGACCGGACCGTGTCGCGATCTTCCAGGCCGCGTACGCCGGCGGCCACACACCGCCCACCCCACCGCGCCCGACCGTCGAGCTCGCCACGCTCGACTTCGGCCCCGGCACACCTCTCGACGTCCCCGGCGACGCCTCCACCAGCAACGGCCCGTCCGACATCTCCCGCGTCGTGGCCACCATCCGGGTCGCTGCCGAGTCCGCCGGTGTGCGCCCGCCGGCACGGCCGTGGTTGCCCGAGCTCGCCCCCACCTACGACCTGCAGGACCTGCCCGCCGCGCCCGCAGTCGCGTTCGGCGTCGTCGACGTCCCCGAGGAGCAGGCGCAGCATGCGGTGAGCTGGGACCCCGACACCCACGGGTCCCTCGTCGTGCACGGCACCAGCGGCTCAGGCAAGTCGACGACGCTGCGCACGCTCGCCGTCGCGACACCCGGCCCCGTGCACGTCTACGGCATCGACGCGTCCTCCGGCGGCCTGGACATGCTCACGCCCCTGCCCAGGGTCGGATCGATCATCGACGCCGACGACCACGAACGCGTCGCCAGGCTCGTACGCCTGCTGCACGAGACCCTGGACGAACGCGCAGCCGCGTTCGCCGCAGCGCACGCCTCGACGCTGACGGACCACCGGGCCAAGACCGGCCAGGACCTGCCCCGCATCCTGCTGCTGATCGACGGGCTCGGCGCCCTCCGGGACGCGTACGAGACCGACCTCACCCACCAGCACCTGTGGTCCGGGATCGGCCGAGTCGTGACCGAAGGGCGCCCGCTGGGCGTGCACCTGGCCGCGACCGCCGAACGCCCCTCGGCGATCCCCACGACGTGGGGGCCGTCACTGGGCTACCGCCTCGTCCTGCGCCAGACCGACGAGGCCGCCTACCTGCAGATGGACGTGCCCCGCGACGCCCTGACCCCCACGTCACCGCCAGGACGCGCCGTCGTCGCCGGCACCACCTCCGAGCTGCAGGTCGCGGTCCCCGCAGGCTCCACAGACCCGGCAGCCCAAGCCCGCGCACTGTCGCGGACCGTCCCGGCCGACGAGACCCCCGCACCCGCGATCGGTCGCCTCCCGACGGTGCTCACCACCAGCGAGATCCCCAGCACCCTCGCAGGCAAACCCGTTCTCGGCCTGGCCGGAGACACCCTCACACCCATCACGTTCGACCCCAGCGGCGCCTTCCTCGTCGCAGGGTCGCCCGGCTCCGGCCGGTCGACGACACTCACCTGGCTGGCCCAGGCCGTCACCGCCGCGCTACCCGGCGCCCGGGCGGTCTACCTCGGGTCCCGCCGCTCACCCGCCGCACTCGACACCATCTGGGAGTCGACCGCGACGAACGAGGCCGACGCCACAGACCTCGCCCGCGACCTGGCGCAGACCGCCGCCCACGACCCCGACGGCACGCCACTGGTCCTGGTCATCGAAGCGCTGGGCGAATGGATCGGCACAACCGCCGAAACACCGCTGCTCTCACTCATCAAGTCGGCGCGACGCAACGGACACCTCGTCATCGCCGAGGGCGAGACCCCGACCTGGGCGTCGGGATGGCCCCTGATCGCCGAGGTCCGCAACACCCGTCGCGGCCTGGTCCTCGCACCCGAGACACACGACGGAGACACCCTCTTCCGCGTCCCCTTCCCCCGCGCCTCCCGCGCCACCTACCCACCCGGACGCGGCGTCTGGGTCGAGGCAGGCAGGACCCGACTCGTGCAGATCCCCCACCCAGCCCGTCGAACGCCGGGCGCATGACCCCAGCAGGACACACCCACGACGGTCGCTATCGTGACCGCACACCACCACACGGAGGACCCCGATGAGCAACCTCAACGTCAGCTACCAGGACATCCGCACCGCGGCCACGCGCCTGACCACCGGCCAGGACGAGATCACCACCAAGCTCAACGAGCTCAAGGCCTACATCGCCTCGCTGATCTCCTCCGGGTTCGTCACCGACCAGGCCTCCGTCGCCTTCGGCGAGTCCTACGAGCGCTTCACCGCCGGCGCCACCGAGGTCGTCTCCTCCCTGACGAGCCTCTCCCAGTACCTCCAGACCACCGCCACCACCCTCGAGGAGACCGACGCCGCACTCGCCTCGGGCCTGCGCGGACGCTGACCGCAGCGACGGGGGCCGTCAGGCGTGGCGCCGACGGCTCCCGTGTCGGCACCTGAGCGCCCCGTCGTGCGGAAGCGAGCACAGCACGTCAGCTGTCGGCAGGTCCTGGGGGCACGGGTGCCAGCGTGCGCAGCCAGGCGCGGGCCTCGCGGGGGCTGCGCAGCCGCACGACCGGCTCCCCCGCTGCCGCGCGGGCGGCGTACCGGTGCGCCACGCGGTTGTGCGAGGTCCACGCCCAGAGCACGACGTTCTCCTCGGGCTCGGGGCGCAGCAGGTTGCGCAGGTCCTCGCGGTTGCCGTTCCACAGCTCGGTGCGCAGCAGGCCGCGCGCGAGCGTGCGGCGCAGCACCCGGGCCATGACGGTGCGCCGCGGGTAGTCCAGCCACACGAGAGCGTCGGGCGCGGGCATGCCGGGGCCGAGCAGGGTCTCCCAGTTGCCGTCGACGACCCAGCCCCGCGGCGACCCGTCGAGGCGGGCGCGCAGGTCGGCGAGGGCCTCGACGGCGTCGCGCTTGACCCAGCCGGGCTGCCACACCACCTCGTCGAGCTCGACGTGCAGCACGCCGAGGCGGCGGGCGGCCTCGCGCGCGAGCGTCGTCTTGCCCGACCCGGACGTGCCGACGACGCGCAGGCGCCGCGCGCTCACGGCCGGCGGACCCGTGTGCGGGCTGCGCTCACCGCTGCATGACACGGGCCAGCGAGCGCAGCCGGGCGTTGCTCGCGAGGTCGTCGAGCAGCACCACGTGGCCGGAGCCGTCGGCGAGCGGGATCTTCCAGTTCGGGTACTCCTGGTCGGTGCCCGGCTGGTTCTGGGCGCGTCGCTCGCCCACGGCGTCGGCGAGGGACACCCCGACCAGGCGCGACGGCGTGGCCAGCACCCACCGGTGCAGGGCCTCGACGACCTCCCGCTCGGAGGCGTCCTCGCCGAGCAGCCCGCGCTGGCGCAGCGCCGCCAGCATGCGGTCGCGCTCGGCGAACGCCTCGGCCCGCACCTCGGGCGCGGGGCGGGTGAGCAGCCCGAGACGCTCGCGCAGCGCGACGTGCTCACCGGCGAGGTACCCGGCGGTCGGGGGCAGGTCGTGCGTGGTCACCGTGGCCAGCACCAGGGGGCGGTAGTGCTCGGGGGGCAGGGGCGCGCCGTGCACGTCCTGCTCGAACCACAGCACGGACGTGCCGAGCACGCCCCGGTCGGCCAGGTAGTCGCGCACCCACGGCTCGACGGTGCCGAGGTCCTCACCGATGACGACGGCACCGGCGCGGTGCGCCTCGAGGGCGAGGATGCCGACGAGGGCCTCGTGGTCGTAGCGCACGTACGCGCCGTCGGCGGCGCCGTTGCCCTGGGGGATCCACCACAGCCGGAACAGGCCGATGACGTGGTCGACGCGGACGGCGCCCGCGTGCCGCAGCACGGTGCGGAGCATGTCGCGGTACGGCCGGTACGCGGCGCGGGCCAGCGCGGTGGGGTCCCACGGCGGCTGCGACCAGTCCTGGCCCTGCTGGTTGTACATGTCCGGCGGGGCGCCGACCGACGCGCCGGTGGCCAGCACGTCCTGCAGCGCCCACGCGTCGGAGCCCTCGGGGTGCACGCCCACGGCGAGGTCGTGCATCACGCCGATGGCCATGCCCGCGTCCCGGGCGGCCTGCTGGGCGCGCGCGAGCTGCTCGTCGGCGACCCACTGCAGCCACGTCCAGAGCTCGACCCGGTCGGCGAGCTCCTCGGCGGCCGCCGCGACCGCGGGCGAGGCAGGGTCGCGCAGCTCCGCGGGCCACCCGGCGACGGGTCCGTGCCGCTCCAGCAGCGCGCACCACAGCGCGAACGTGCGCAGCCCCTCGCCCTGCTCCTCGACGAACGCCTCGAACGCGGCCTGCCGCGCGGGCGAGCGCGGGTGGGCGAACACGACCTCGAGCGCGGCCCGCTTGGCCGCCCAGGCGACGTCGCGGTCGATGGGCCCGGGGTCGGAGTCCAGGGGCAGCACGGGCTCGGCGGCCCACTCGACGAGGGAGCGGTCGGCGGCCGAGAGGTAGCCGGCCTCGCGCACGTCCTCGACGCGCACGTACAGCGGGTTCACGAACCGACGGGTCGTCGGCAGGTACGGGCTCGGCGTGAGGGGCTCGACGGGCTCGGCGGCGTGCAGCGGGTTGATGAGCACGAAGTCCGCACCCATCTGGTCGCCGGCCAGCCAGCACAGCTCGGCGAGGTCGGCCAGGTCGCCGACTCCCCAGGACGCCCGCGAGCGCACGGAGTACAGCTGGGCCATCAGGCCCCAGGCCCGGTCCTGGGCGACGGCCTCGGGCAGGTGGAGCCGGTCGGGCGTGACGACGACGGGGCTGTGCGCGGACCCGGACGGGCCGACGGCGTGCATCTCGTGCCAGCCGAGCGGCAGGTCGGCGGGCAGCGTGAAGGTCGCGCGGCCGACGAGGCGTCCGTCGACGGTGCGGGGGTCGACGACGACGTCGGCCTGCGGGACCTCGCGGCGCCCGCCGCCGGCCTCGGGGTCGATCTCGACCCACACGCGCACGGGGTCGCCGTGGGTGACGTGCACGGGCACGTGCGCGTGCCGTCCCTGCCGCACGACGACGACGGGCGGCAGCACCCGGCGCCACGGCATGTTCTCGACGTGCGCGAGCGCGAGCTGCACACGTTCGGGGGTCGAGGCGTCGACGCCGAGGGCGGCGAGCACCTTGCGCACGGTGTCCGCGGACGCGCGGTGCTGCAGGCCGTCGTGCCCCCGGTAGTCGGGCTCGACCTGGTGGGCCGCGGCCAGCCGCAGCAGGTCGTCGGGGATGTCGGCGTGGGCCACGTCTCGATCCTGCCAGAGACCGGGGTGACCTGCCCGGACACGGGCGCGCGTCTCGCCGCCCGGTGCCGGGGCACGCCGGGTCGCACGGGTGGTCGACGTAGCCTTGGCGACCGTGACGACCGACGCGCCCGCCGCCGCCAGCCCGTACCCGCCCGCCCCGCGCACCGACCTCGTCGAGGACCTGCACGGCCGCGCCGTGCCGGACCCGTACCGGGCGCTGGAGGACGTGGACTCCCCCGTGACGCAGGAGTGGTCGGCCGCGCAGGACGCCCTGTACGCGGCGTACCGGCAGCGGGCGGTGCCCGCTGCCGGCCCGTTCGCGACGAACCGGCTGCGCGACCGCCTGGGCGAGCTGCTTGGGGCGGGGTTCGTGGGTGCGCCGGCGTGGCGCGGGGACCGGCGGTTCGTGTCCCGCCGCAGCGGGGACCAGGAGCACGCGGTCGTCGTGGTCGTCGAGCCCGACGGTGCGGGCGGCGAGCGCGAGCGCGTGCTGGTGGACCCGCTGGTGCTGGATCCGGCGGGCACGACGACGCTCGACGCGTGGCAGCCGTCGAAGGAGGGCGACCTGCTGGCGTACCAGGTCTCGCACGGGGGCACCGAGGAGAGCGTGCTGCACGTGCTCGACGTCGCCACGGGCGCGCTGGTCGACGGCCCGATCGACCGGGCGCGGTACTCCCCCGTGGCGTGGCTGCCCGGCGGCGAGGCGTTCTGCTACGTGCGCCGGCTGCCGCCCGAGGGCCTGCCGGACGACGAGAAGCAGTACCACCGCCGCGTGTGGCTGCACCGCGTGGGCACGCCGGCCGAGCAGGACGTCGAGCTGTTCGGCGCAGGCCTGGACATGACGAACTACTACGGGGTGTCCGTCAGCCGGGACGGGCGGTGGCTGCTGGTGTCGGCGTCCGCGGGCACCGCACCGCGCACGGACGTGTGGATCGCCGACCTGCACGCGCCCGGCGGGATCGCCTCGCCGACGTTCGTCGAGGTCGCCGTCGGGCTGGACGCCGAGGTCGCCGCGTGGGTCGGGCGCGACGGGCGCCTGTACGTGCACACGGACCTCGACGCGCCGCGCGGGCGGCTCGCGGTGACGGACCCCGCGGCGCCGGGCGTCGCGTCGTGGACGACCCTGCTGCCCGAGGACCCCGAGGCGGTGCTCGAGGACGTCGCCCTGGTGGACGACGGCGGTGACGCCACGACGCCCACGCACCTGCTCGCGTCGTGGCGGCGGCACGCGGTCAGCGAGGTCACCGTGCACGACCCGGTCACGGGCGCGCGGCGCGCGGGTGACGCCGGCGTCGTGCCGCTGCCCGGGCTGGGGTCGGTGTCCGGCCTGGTCACGCGCCCCGACGGCGGCACGTCGGTGTGGTTCTCGTACACCGACCACGTGACCGTCCCGCACGTGCACCGCTACGACGCGACCACGGGCGCGGTCGAGGTGTGGGCGAGCCCGCCCGGGCAGGTGCCGGACCTGCCGGCCGTGCGCACGCAGCAGGTCGAGGTCACGTCCGCCGACGGCACGACGGTCCGGGCGTTCGTGCTCGCGCGCGCCGACCGGGTCGACGCCGACGGCCGGCCGCTCGCCCCGGCGCCGACGGTGCTCTACGGGTACGGCGGCTTCCAGGTCTCGCTCGACCCCGCGTACTCGGCCTCCACGCTCGCGTGGGTCGAGGCCGGCGGGGTGTACGTGGTGGCGAACCTGCGCGGCGGCGGCGAGGAGGGCGAGCAGTGGCACCGCGACGGCATGCGCGGCGCCAAGCAGCACGTCTTCGACGACTTCCACGCGGTCGCCGAGCACCTCGTCGCCGCGGGCTGGACGACGCCGGCGCAGCTCGCCTGCTGGGGCGGGTCCAACGGCGGGCTGCTCGTGGGGGCGGCCGTGACGCAGCGTCCGGACCTGTGGGCGGCGGCCGTGTGCTCGGCGCCGCTGCTCGACATGGTGCGGTACCAGCGGTTCGGCCTGGGCGTGACGTGGACCGAGGAGTACGGCGACGCGGGCGTGCCCGAGGAGCTGGACTGGCTGCTGGGGTACTCCCCGTACCACCGCGTGGTCGAGGGCACCGCGTACCCGGCGGTGCTGTTCACGGTGTTCGAGGGAGACACGCGCGTGGACCCGCTGCACGCGCGCAAGCTCGCGGCGGCGCTGCAGCACGCGACGTCGTCCGACCCCGCGACCCGCCCGGTGCTGGTGCGCCGCGAGACGGGTGTCGGGCACGGCGGCCGGTCCCTCTCGCGGACGATCGCCCTCTCGGTCGAGCAGCTGCAGTTCGTCGCGGACCGCACGGGCCTGGCCGGGGGCGCCGCGTGAACCATCTGCTCGTCACCGCCCTCACCGCGTTCGTCGAGCCGACCGCGTCGTCCTCCCCCGACGTGACCCCTCCGGGGCTGAAGGACACGAGCGAGACCACCACCGAGTGGCTGGCCGCGTGGTGGGACTGGTTCGTGGGCATCCCGCTGCGGATCGTCCTGATCGTGCTGATCGGCACGGTGGCCCTGGCGCTGCTGCGGCGGGTCATCGGCTCGGTCGCCGACCACATCGCCGAGGGCGAGGCGTTCGGGCTCAAGGACACCGGCGAGGGTGGCACGGCCCGCGGCGGGGCGGACGTGCGCACCGTGCTGCTCAAGGCGTCGCCGCTGGCCACCGCGCGCCGCGCCCAGCGGGCCCGGACCATCGGCTCGGTGCTGCGCTCGACGGCGTCGATCCTCGTCGGGTCGATCACCGTGCTGCTCGTGCTGGACACGCTCGGGGTCAACCTGGCGCCGTTCATCGCGTCGGCGGGCATCGTCGGCGTCGCCGTCGGCTTCGGTGCGCAGAGCCTGGTCAAGGACGTGCTGTCCGGCATGTTCATGCTCATGGAGGACCAGTACGGGGTCGGGGACGTCGTCGATGTCGGCCCGGCCACCGGGACCGTCGAGGCCGTGGGGCTGCGCGTGACGCGGCTGCGGGACGGCGACGGGACGCTCTGGTACGTGCCGAACGGGTCGATGCTGCGCGTCGGCAACAAGACGCAGGGCTTCGGCACGGCCGTCGTCGAGCTCGACGTCGACTACTTCGCGGACCTGGACCGGGTCCGCGACCTGCTGGAGATCGCCGCGGCGCAGGTCGCGGCGGACGACTCCCTCGGCGCCGTGCTCGAGGGCGCGCCGACCATCACGACGGCCGAGAACCTCACGGCCGAGGCGGTGCGCGTGCGGCTCAAGGTCCGCACGGTCGCCGGCGAGCACTGGCGCGTGGCGCGGGCGCTGCGCGTCGCCGTCCGGCAGGTGCTCGAGGAGGCGGACGTGCCCCTGGCGGGTCAGCGCGACGCGCTGGAGGCGCACCGCGCCCGGGCGACGGGGGCGGACGCCGACGCGACGACCGCCGTGGTCAGCCCCGCGGCGCCGGGCGACGGCACGGGCGACGAGGCTGCTCCAGGGGACGCCGGGGCCGAGGACGACGCCCAGGTCGACGGCACCGGTGCCGCCGCCGGGACACGCGACCCGCGGGACACGCCCGTGCACGGGGCCGTGGAGCCGCCGCCGGCGCGATGAGCGGGCCATCGGCAGGGCTGACGCCACGACGCGTCGGCCCTGCCGGTCGGCAGCGGTGAGCGGTCAGTCCTGCCAGTCGAGCAGGGGGGCGCCGGCGGCGACGTGCTCGCCCTCGGGCGCCAGCGGCACGAGCACGGCGTCGTCCGCCTGGACGGCCACGACCGGGCAGATCGTCGCCAGGCCCGCGGCCGCGACGTCCACGGGCGACCACGAGAGCATCCGCTGACCGGTGCGCACGGCCTCGCCGCGCTGCACGTGCAGCTCGAAGCCGAGCCCGGCGAGCCGCACCGTGTCGATGCCGGCGTGCACGAGCACCGAGCGGCCGTCGGCCAGCTCGAGGGCGAACGCGTGCGGGTGCAGGGCACCCACCACGCCGTCGCAGGGCGCCAGCACGTCCTGCCGGCCCGTGCGGTCGGGCTCCACGGCGATGCCGGGACCGACCACGGCCTCGGCGAACACCACGTCGGGGACGTCCGCCAACGGCCGCACCACCCCGGCGACGGGGCTGTGCAGCCGGACGGCGGTCACCTCAGCGCAGGCTGTCGAGCTCGGCGGCGAGGTTGTCGGCCTCGGGGCCGACGATGACCTGCACGATGTGGCCCGACCGCACGACGCCGAACGCGCCGCTCGCCTTGAGTGCGGTCTCGTCGACCAGCTGGGCGTCGCCCACCTCGACCCGCAGCCGCGTGATGCAGGGCTCGAGGTCGACCACGTTGGCCTCCCCGCCCAGCGCGGCCAGGATCTGCTCTGCCTTGCTCAATGGCACTCCCCGAGGTCATCGACGTCGCCTCGCGGGCGCGGGCTGCCGCACCCGCCGGCGGACGGTACGGCTCAGGCTACCCCGCACCAGGACCCTCGTCCCACCGCGCTCGGACGGCGCCGTGCTCCCCCGTGGCGACGCGCAGACGCGGCGCGCCGAGGCTGGCGGTCGCGGCGGCGGCGGGCCAGACTCGGGGCGTCCCGACGACGTCGTCGGCACCCCGCCGCCCGACGTCACGACCTCGAGGAGGACCTGCGTGACCGCGACGCGGCTGGTGACCGGCATCGGCGTGAGCCCCGGACGCGTGGTCGGGCCCGCAGCCCTGCTGCCCGACCCGGTGCACGAGCCCCCCGCGGGCGCCCGGCTCCGGCCGGGAGCCGACGTCGAGGCCGCCGCCGGACAGGTCGCCGACGCCGCCGAGCGGGTGCGCGCCGCGCTGGATGCCGCCGCGGACGCCGCCACGGGCGAGAGCGCCGAGCTGCTGCACGCGACCGCGACCATGGCGGCCGACCCGTCGCTGCTGTCCGACGCCCAGGCCCGCGTCCGCACCGAGCACCTGGTGCCGGAGCGGGCGGTGTGGGAGGCCGCCGACGAGGTGGCCGCCCAGCTCGCCGCCCTCGGCGGGTACCTCGCCGAGCGGGTGCGCGACGTGACCGACGTGCGCGACCGCCTCGTCGCCGAGCTCACGGGGCGACCCGTGCCCGGTCTGCCGACGCGGGCGGAGCCGTACGTGCTCGTCGCGCACGACCTCGCCCCGGCCCTCACCGCGACCCTCGACCCCGCGCGCGTGCTCGCCGTGGTCACCGTCGCCGGCGGGCCGACGTCGCACACGGCGATCCTGGCGCGGGCGCGCGGCATCCCGGCCGTCGTCGCCGCGGACGTCGCGGACGTCGTCGACGGCGTCGTGCTGCTGGTCGACGGCGCGGCCGGCCGCGTGACCGTCGCCCCCGCCGACGAGGACGTGGCCCGCGCCCTCGCCCCGACCTCCGCGGTGCGCACGTTCGACGGCGACGGGCGCACCGCGGACGGCGTGCGCGTCGAGCTGCTCGCCAACGTCGGCGACCCGGCCGAGGCCGAGGCCGCCGCGGCCTCCGGCGCTCAGGGCGTCGGCCTGTTCCGCACCGAGTTCGCGTTCCTGGACCGCACCGAGGCCCCCACGGTCGCGGAGCAGGTGGCGGCGTACGGGCGCGTGCTCGCCGCCTTCGACGGGCGCAAGGTCGTCGTCCGCACGCTCGACGCGGGCGCGGACAAGCCGCTGCCCTTCCTGCACGCGGCGCCGGAGACCAACCCCGCGCTGGGGGTGCGCGGCCTGCGCATCGCCGGCGAGCACCCCGACGTCGTCGAGGACCAGCTCACCGCGATCGCCGCCGCGGCCGCCGCGCACCCCGGCACGACGACGTGGGTGATGGCGCCGATGGTCGCGACCGTCGAGGAGGCCGAGGGGTTCGTGGCCGCGTGCGCGCGGCACGGGCTCGGGACCGCGGGCGTCATGGTGGAGGTGCCGTCGGCGGCGCTGCTGGCCGGGCCGGTGCTCGCGCACGCGGCGTTCGCGAGCATCGGCACCAACGACCTCGTGCAGTACACGATGGCCGCCGACCGGCTGCTCGGTGCCGTGGCGCGGCTGTCGGACGCGTGGCAGCCGGCGGTGCTGCGGCTCGTCGAGGCGACGTGCGCGGGCGGCGCGGCGCAGGGCCGCCCCGTCGGGGTGTGCGGCGAGGCGGCGGCCGACCCGGCGCTGGCCGTCGTGCTCGTGGGCCTGGGCGTCACGTCGCTGTCGATGACGCCGAGGGCCCTGCCGGACGTCGCGGCGGTGCTCGCGACCACGCCCTCCGACGTCTGCCGGCGGCTCGCCCGGCTCGCGGTGGAGTCCTCGTGCGCCGACCACGCCCGGGCCGTCGTGCGCGACGCGCTGCCCGTGCTCGCGGAGCTCGGGCTCTGACACCCTGCCCCGCGTCGTGACGTCGCCCGACGACGTGACGTCCCCCACCCGCGCACCGTCCGCGCGGGGTCGCGGGCGTGCCCCGTGTGAGGATGGCGCCGTGAGGAGCGACGCGTTCTACACCGCCGTCGGGGGCCGCGAGACCTTCGCGCGGCTGGTCGAGAAGTTCTACGAGGGCGTCGCGCAGGACGAGGTGCTGCGCCCGATGTACCCCGAGGAGGACCTCGGCCCGGCCGCCGAGCGGCTGACGATGTTCCTCGAGCAGTACTGGGGCGGGCCCACCACGTACTCCGACCAGCGCGGCCACCCGCGCCTGCGGATGCGGCACGCGCCCTACAAGGTGAACCCGGACGCCCGGGACCGCTGGCTCGCGCACATGCGCGCGGCCGTCGACTCCCTGGACCTGGCACCCCTGCACCGCGCCGAGCTGTGGGACTACCTGGAGCGGGCCGCGCACTCGCTGCTCAACACCTTCGACGACTGAACCGGGCCACGACGGCCCCGGCCCCGACCGGAACGAGGACGGCGCATGACGACGGACGACCCCACGGCGGCGGTGCTGCGCGTGCTCGACGTGCAGCCCGGCGCGGGTGACGACGAGTTCACCGCGACGAGCCTGGCGCAGCCCGGCGGGCGGGTGTTCGGGGGGCAGGTGCTCGCCCAGGCGCTGCTCGCCGCGGGCCGCACGGTGCCCGACGGGCGCCTGCCGCACTCGCTGCACGGGTACTTCCTGCGGGCGGGCGACGTGCGCAAGCCCATCACCCTGGCCGTCGAGCGGCTGCGCGACGGCCGGTCGTTCACCGCGCGCCGCACGCACGCGCTCCAGGACGGTGCGCCGATCCTGTCGATGATCGCGTCGTTCCAGGAGGAGCAGCCCGGCGTCGACTACGCCGAGACGATGCCGGAGGACGTGCCGGGGCCGGAGGAGGTCGAGTCCGCGCTCGACCACCTCGGTGCGGTCGACCACCCGGTCGCGAAGTTCTGGACCCAGGAGGCGGCGTTCGACCTGCGGCACGTCGGCGGGTCGATCTACCTGCGCCCCGACCGGGAGCCGGGGCAGGGCCGCCAGGCCGTGTGGATCCGCTCGCGCTCCCCGCTGCCCGACGACCAGCTGCTGCACCGCGCGCTGCTGGCGTACGCGTGCGACCAGGTCATGCTCGAGCCGGTGCTGCGCCGGGCCGGGTCGTCGTGGGCCACTCCGGGGCTGTCGATCGCGAGCCTCGACCACGCCATGTGGTGGCACCGCGACGTGCGGGTCGACCAGTGGCTGCTCTACGTGCAGTCCACGCCCAGCGCGCAGGGCGGGCGCGGCCTGGGTGCGGCGCGCGTGTTCGCCCAGGACGGCACGCTCGTCGCGTCCATCGCGCAGGAGGGCATGGTCCGGCTCCCGGACTGACCCGCACTAGGATCGACGCCCATGGCCAGCCCCGTGGTGCCCGCGCGCGGCATGCGCGACGTCCTCCCTGCCGACAAGGCCCGCCGTGACGCGGTGCTCGGCACGATCCGCGACACCTACCGCCGGTTCGGGTTCGCGGAGATCGAGACCCCGGCGGTCGAGCCGCTGACGCGTCTGCGCTCGAACCAGGGCGGCGAGAACGAGTCGATGCTGTTCGAGATCCTGCGCCGCGGGCTGCCCGCCGACGAGGCCGTGCTGCCCGCCGACGCGGCCGACCTCGCGCTGCGCTACGACCTCACGGTGCCGCTGACCCGCTTCTACGCGTCGCACGCCGCGGCGCTGCCGACCGTGTTCCGGTCGCTGCAGACCGGGCCCGTGTGGCGGGCCGAGCGGCCGCAGAAGGGCCGGTACCGGCAGTTCACGCAGGTCGACATCGACATCATCGGCGAGCCCGGCATGCTCGCCGAGGTCGACCTGCTGGTCGCGACCCTCTCGGCGTTCGCCGACCTCGGCATGGGCGAGGACGTCACGCTGCTCGTCAACGACCGGCGGGTGCTCACCGACCTGCTGACCACCGCCGGCGTCGCGCCCGAGCACGGCGGCGAGGTGCTCGTCGCGCTGGACAAGCTCGCGAAGATCGGGCCCGAGGGCGTCGCGGCCGAGATCACCGGCAAGGGCCTGGCCGACGCCGGGGCCGTCGAGCGGCTGCTCGCCACGACGGCCGCGCTGCGCGGGCAGTCCGGCCCGGACGACGCGCCGCTGCGCGACGGCCGGATCGACGTCGCCGGTGCGGGCGAGGTCGACCTGCGGGACCTGCCCGCCATCGTGCACGCCGTGCGGACGCTGCTGCCGTGGGCGCGCGTGGAGTTCGACGCGACCCTGGTGCGCGGCATGGGGTACTACACGGGCCCGATCTTCGAGGTCGCGCACGCCGGCTCCGGCGGGTCCGTGGCCGGCGGCGGGCGCTACGACGGCGTCGTGGGCAAGTGGCTGGGCCGTGACGTGCCGGCCGCGGGCTTCTCGATCGGCTTCGAGCGGATCGTCGACCTCGTGCAGACCCCGGCCCCGGACCGCCGCCGCGTGGCGCTGCTGTACGGCGAGGGCACCGAGCCCGTCGCCCTGCTGCAGCTGCGCCGCGAGCTGCAGGACGACGGCGCCGACGTGACGCTCGTGCGGGCGCCGCGCAAGGTCAGCGGCAAGCTCTTCGAGCAGCTGCTCGCCGACGGCTTCACGCACAGCGTCGAGGGCCGGCCCGGCAACCCGCAGACGGGGACGCTGCGCGCGCTGACCCCGTCCGCCTGACGCCGCCGCCGGGCGCGCGGCCGCGTCCGGCGCGCGGTCCGGGCGCGGCCGGGTGAGACTGCGTCGGTGGTCAGGCTCCGACGCGTCCGTCTCGACCAGCCCGGGTGGACCCGCCGTCGCGCGGGACGCGGCTGGGTGTACCTCGACGACGCGGGCGCACGCGTCGTCGACGAGCAGCACCTCGCCCGGATCAGCACGCTCGCGATCCCGCCCGCGTGGCAGGACGTGTGGATCTGCCCCCTGCCGCACGGGCACATCCAGGCCGCCGGGCTCGACGAGGCCCGGCGGCGCCAGTACCTGTACCACCAGCAGTGGACCGCCCGGCGGGCCCGGCTCAAGCACGAGCACGTGCTCGACGTCGCCCGGCGGCTGCCCGCGGCACGCCGGCGCGTGCGGTCCGACCTGGCGCGCGACGGCTGGCCCCGCGACAAGGCCCTCGCCCTGGCGTTCCGGCTCCTGGACCGCGCCTACCTGCGCATCGGCAGCGAGGGCTACGCCCGCCGGCACGGCTCGTTCGGGCTGGCCACGCTGCGACGCGAGCACGTGCGGGTCCTGACCCCGCGGGACGGCGACGACCCCGGCGCGGTGCACCTGCTGTTCCCCGCCAAGTCCGGCCAGGTGCGCGACACCGTCGTCGAGGACGAGGTCGTCGCCGCCTGCGTGCGCAGCCTGCTGCGCCGCCGCGACGACAGCCCCGAGCTGCTCGCGTGGCGCGACGACGCCGGCTGGCACGACGTGACCAGCACCGACGTGTCCGGGTACGTCAAGGACCGGCTCGGCGACGCCACCCCCAAGGACTTCCGCACGTGGCACGCGACCGTCCTGGCCGCCCGGGGGCTCGCGGACGCCGGCCCGCCGCCGCGCAGCGAGCGGGCCCGCCGCCGGGTCGTGGCCGGCGTCGTCGCGGACGTGGCCGCCGAGCTCGGCAACACCCCGGCGGTGGCGCGCGCGTCGTACGTCGACCCCCGCGTCGTCGAGCTCTGGGAGCGCGGCGAGCACATCGCGCCGACGCGCTCCCAGCAGGTCGCCGAGCGGCGCACGCTCGACCTGCTGACGGGCTGACGCGCCGAGGTGCGGGCCGGGCCGAGCGCCCGCAGACTGCCACGGTGACCGACCAGCAGCCCCGCGGCGACGTGACCCTCGACGACGGCGACCTCGACCCCCGACCGGTCGCGCAGACCCTCCCCGGCCTCGTGCCGGGGCTCGGTCCCGACGGTCGCCCGCGCCCCGACGCGCCGCTCGTCGCCGTCACCGGGGTGACCGGGTACGTGGGCGGACGCCTCGTGCCCGAGCTGCTCGCCGCCGGGTACCGGGTCCGCGCGCTGGCCCGCCACCCCGACCGGCTGCGCGGACGGCCCTGGTACGACGACGTCGAGGTCGTCGCCGCCGACGCGTCCGAGCCCGACCAGGCGCGCGCCGCGCTCGAGGGCGTCGCGATCGCGTACTACCTCATCCACTCCCTCGGCACGGGCCCGGCGTTCGCCGAGACCGACCGGCGCACCGCCGAGGTGTTCGGCACGGCCGCACGCGACGCCGGGGTCGGTCGGATGGTCTACCTGGGCGGGCTGTTCCCCGAGGGCGAGGAGCTCTCGCCGCACCTGAGCTCGCGCGCCGAGGTCGGCGACGTGCTGCTCGCGTCCGGCGTGCCCACCACCGTGCTGCGCGCGGCCGTGATCCTCGGGTCGGGCTCCGCGTCCTTCGAGATGATGCGCTACCTCACCGAGCGGCTGCCGGCGATGACCGTGCCGAGGTGGGTGCGCAACCGGATCCAGCCGATCGCCGTCCGCGACGTGCTGCGCTACCTCGTGGGCTCGGCGTCCATGCCGGCGCACGTGAGCCGCGCCTTCGACATCGGCGGCCCCGAGGTGCTGACGTACGAGCAGATGATGCAGCGGTACGCCGCGATCGCCGGGCTCCCCCGGCGCCTCATCGTGCCCGTGCCCGTGCTGTCCCCGCGCCTGTCGAGCCTGTGGGTGTCGCTGGTGACGCCCGTCCCCGGCGGCCTGGCGCGCCCGCTCGTGGAGTCTCTCGTGCACGAGGTGGTCTGCGACGAGCACGACGTGGCCGAGCACGTGCCCGACCCGCCCGAGGGCCTCATCGGCTTCGACCGCGCCGTCCGGCTGGCCCTCGCCCGCGTGCGCGACGCCGCCGTGACCACCCGGTGGTCGTCCGCCGCCGTGCGCGGCGCGCCGAGCGACCCGCTGCCGTCCGACCCGGACTGGGCCGGCGGGTCCCTCTACGTCGACGAGCGTCGCGTGCAGGTGGACGCGTCCCCGGCCGCCGTGTGGCGCGTCGTCGAGGCGGTCGGCGGCGAGCGCGGCTGGTACTCGTGGTCGCTCGCGTGGCGGGTGCGCGGGCTGCTCGACCGGGTCGTCGGCGGTCCCGGCCTGCGCCGCGGGCGCCGCGACCCCGGCCGGCTCCTGGTCGACGACGCCGTGGACTTCTGGCGCGTCGAGGCCATCGAGCCCGGGCACCTGCTGCGGCTGCGCGCCGAGATGCGCCTGCCGGGCCTGGCGTGGCTCGAGCTGCGCGTCGAGCCCGTCGGCTCCGCCGACGACGACGCCGACGCCCGCACCGAGCCGTGGGACGGCGACGCGTGGCGGCGAGCGCCCGTGGTCCTCGCCCAGCGGGCGCTGTTCCACCCGCACGGGCTGGCGGGCCAGCTCTACTGGTGGGCGGTCACGCCGTTCCACGGCGTCGTCTTCGGCGGCATGCAGCGCAACATGGCCCGCGCGGCCGAGGCCGCCGAGCGCGCCCGCACCGACACGGGTCGGACGAGGGTCGGATGAGCGCGGGCGGGACGGACCGTCAGGCCTGCGCCCGGCGGCGGTGCACGAGGGGCGCCTCCACGTAGGGCGCCCACACGGCGCGCTCGTGGTCCCCCCAGCGGCGCGGGGCACCCGTCGCCGGGTCGACGAGCACCAGGGTCGTCGTCGCGCGGGCGAACACCTGCGAGCCCGGTGCCGAGGCCGGGGCGTCGCGGACCTCGTAGCAGACGTCGATGCTCGCGCCGCCCAGGTGGCCGAGCCACATCTCGACCACCACCGGTGCGCGCCGGTAGCCCAGCGGGCGCAGGTACTCGATCTCCTGCCGGGCCACGAGCGTCGACACCGTCGCCCCCGGGCCGGCGTCGAGCACGGCCGTGGGCAGGGCGCCGTCCGGGCGGGTGCCGTCGGGGCCGACGGGGTGGCTCCAGAACGCCTCGATGCGCGCCTCCTCCAGCAGGCGGAGCATCTCGACGTTGTTGACGTGCGCGTACGCGTCCATGTCCGACCAGCGCAGCTGGACCGGCACCTCGAGGCGGGCCATCGGTTCCTCTCGTCCGCGGGCCCGGCGGCCCGCCTTCCCTGCGGGACCAGTCTGCCCGCCCCTGACGTGCGGGCGTGCAGGACCGCGCGTGGGCGGTGCGGTGGGTCAGCGGGCCGCGCGAGCCCGGGACCGGCACCGGTCCCACCGCGCGACCTCGGCGGCGACCGGTCCGACGACGTGCCGCCGCGCGACCTCCCCGACCGCCGCGTGCAGGCGGCGTCGCGCCCGGGCGGCCCGGCCCCGCGCGTGCACCCCCGCCGCGACCCGGCCCACGAGCGCGAGGAGCAGTCCCAGCAGCACGCCGCCGAGCGCGAGGACCGTCGGCGCCGGCAGCGGCCCCCACTCGGGGGTGACCGGCTCGGGCAGGCGCAGGTACGCCGCCACCGCGAGCGCGGCGAGCCACAGCAGCCCGGCCGCCGCGGCGGTGACGAGCACGCGCTGCACGGCGTCGGTCGCGGCCGCCCACCACGGTGCGCGCTCGGCCAGCAGCGGCGTCGCGGCGACCGCCCGGTCCAGGTCGGGGGCCCAGGCGTCGGGCTGCAGGGCCCCGCGGGCGGCGAGCACCCAGGCGTCCGGCAGCCCGGCGGTCGCGGCGTCGACGTGCGCGCGGGCGGCGAGGGCGGCGCGTGCGTGGGCCTGCGGGCCGGGCGGCGGCAGCGACGTGCGGTCCACGGCGTCGTCGGTCACCGGTCCGGCATCGCGACGCCCGGCATCACGACGTCCGGCGGCGCCCCCACCGGCGGCGCCCGGTCCTGCGGTGCCGGAGGTGGCGGGGCCGCGCAGGTGCAGGCGCCGCAGCGGGTCGGCGCGCAGGCGGCCGACCAGGCGCAGCGGCGGCCAGCCCGTGCGGGCGACCACCTGGCGGGCGGCCGACGCCCGCACGGCGGCCACGACGGTCGGCACCCCCGCGGCGTCCGTGAACGCGCGCTCGACGGCGGCCGGGTCGGGGCGGGGCACGCGGGCGTCCCCGGTCCGGGCGAGGACGGCGTCGGCGACGGTGCGCACGTCCGCGCGCAGGCGCTGCGTCGCAGCCCGCCGACGCTCGGCGGCTGCGACGAGCAGGGCGCGCAGTCCGTCGACACCCTCGCCGGTGCGCGCCGAGACCGTCAGCACGGGCACCCCGCGCAGACCGTCGGCGTCGACGAGGCGGCGGGCGTCGGCCAGCCAGGTGCCGCGCTCGGCGCCGGCGAGCCGGTCGACCTGGTTGAGCGCGACCACCATGACGTCGGCGTGCTCGGCGAGGGGGCGCAGGTAACGGTCGTGCACGGCGGCGTCGGCGTACTTCTGCGGGTCGAGCACCCACACGAGCAGGTCGACGCGGGCGTAGAGACGCTCGGCGACGGCCCGGTGCTCGGCGACGACCGAGTCGTGGTCGGGCAGGTCGAGCAGCACCAGGCCCGGCGGGAGCGCCGTCGCGGTGCCTGCCGGTGCGGGCACGCGGTGGCGGTCGGCGACGTCCAGCCAGTCCAGCAGGGCGTGCGCGTCGGCGTCGCCGTGCACGACCGCGAGCGGCGCCGACGTGGTGGGCCGCAGCGTGCCCGGCCGGGCGACGTCGGCACCGGCGAGGGCGTTGAGCAGGGACGACTTGCCCGAGCCGGTGGCGCCGGCGAGCGCGACGACCGTCACGTCCCCGGACAGGGCGAGGCGGTCGCGGGCGTGCGCGACGACGGCGTCGCCGCGGTCCACGAGGGCGTCGGGCAGGCGTCCGCGGCCGGCGTCGAGGGCGTCGGCGAGGGCGTCGACCGCGTCGAGGGGTGCGCTCACGCGCGCGTCCCGTCGCGGCCGGTCAGGCGCTGCCACCAGCCGCGCCGGTGCGGGGGCCGCGGCGCGTCGTCGTCGGCGCCGTCCGCGGCACGCCCGCCCGCCCGGTCCGGCGGCGGCACCGTGCCGACGCCGCGCAGGCCGCCCGAAGCCGGGCGCTCACGGCCCGGGGGCGCGGCGCCGTCACCGCCCGCCGCTCCACCGCCGTGGGCGGCACCGGCGGGGGCGGCACCGGCGGGGGCGGCACCGGCGGGGGCGGGGGCGTCCGGGGCAGGCGCGGCGACGACACGCGCCGTCGCCGCGCGCAACGGCTCCCCCGTCGCCGAGCCGGCCCCGAGTGCGTCGAGCTGGGACGTGAACCGTGCCGCCTCCGCGTCGAGCACGCCGCGCACCCGGGTGCGCAGCAGGTCGTGCGCGGTAGCGGTGAGCCGCCGGACGGCGTCGTCGCCGAACACCGCCTCGAGCAGGCGCTGGGCGAGCAGCGCGGTGCCGCCGGCGATGCCGACCTCGGCGCCGGTGAGCCCACCCGTGGAGGCGAACACCACGAGCATGAGCGCGGCGCCGAGGCCGTTGACGCCGAACGACAGCGCGCGCGCCTGCGTGCGCCGGCCCGCGCCCTCGTCGCGGACCAGCGCCAGGACGTCGTCCTGCCACGCGCGGACCTCGTCGGCGACCCGTGCACGGATGCCGGTCGACGCGCGCGAGAGCGCGAGCCCGTCGAGGAGGCCCGCCCCGGCGGGGTCGGCGCGCCACGCGGCGTCCGCGTGCTCGGCCGCCCGCTCGGCGGCGTCGACGACGACCGCGTCGAGGCTGCGGCCGATCGCCTCGGCGAGCGCGGGGTCGTCCGCCCGGCGGCCGCGCACGTACGCGGTGAGGCGGTCGCGCCAGCGGCCGACGCGCTCCTCGACGGACCGCATGAGCTCACCCGTGCCGACGACGTCCTGCCAGCGGGCCAGGACCTCCCCGCGCAGCAGCCGACCGTCGGACGTCGCCCGAGCGACGTCGTCCGCGGCCTGGTCGTAGGCGTGCGCGACCGCCGCGCGCAGGCGGGCGTCGGCGTCGCGCTGGGCGTCGACGGCGTCCGCGACGCGGCCCGCGCGGGTGGCGAGGTCGGCGACGAGACCGTCGCGCGTGCGACCGACGACACCGGCCCGGGCCTGCGGGTCGGCGGCCAGAGCCGTCAGCCACTCCGCCACGGGTGCCACCGCCCACGCGGGCAGCAGCCCGTCGACGGGCTGCTCCTCGGGCACCAGCAGCACCGGGGTCCCCGGCAGCCCCTGCGCGTCGAGCATCGCGCGCAGGTGGGTGCGCACGGCGTCCTCCTCGCCCGGGTCGACGCGGTCGAGGACGATCGCGAGGGCGGTGCGGCGTGCGGCCGCGTCGTGCAGCAGCTCCCACGGCACGGCGTCGGCGTACCGGGCGGCCGTGGTGACGAACAGCCACAGGTCGGCGGCGGCGAGGAGCTGCCGCGACAGGGTGCGGTTCTCCTCGACGACGGAGTCGACGTCGGGAGCGTCGAGCAGGGCCAGGCCCTGCGGGACGGCCTCGGAGGCCACGAGCGTGAGCCCTGCCCCCCGCCGTCGCGCGGCCCCGGCCGCGGGGTCGGCGGCCGGCCCAGGGTCGGCGGCCGGCCCAGGGTCGGCGGCCGGCCCAGGGTCGGCGGCCCGGGCCGTCAGCCGGGCCAGACCGGGCAGGACGCGGTCGGTGCTGAACCAGCGCCCGTCGAGGGGGTGGTGCACCAGCACCGGCCACCGGGTCGTCGGGCGCAGCACACCAGCGGCTGAGACCCGCGCGCCGAGCAACGAGTTCACCAGCGTCGACTTGCCGGCACCCGTCGACCCGCCGAGCACGGCCAGCACCGGGGCGGCTGACGCACGCAGCCGGGGCAGCAGGTAGTCGTCGAGCTGCTCGAGCGCCTGCCGGCGCAGGGCCCGCGCGTCGTCGGCACCGGGTGCCTGGAGGGGTAGCACCGCCTGGTCGAGCCGCGTCCGCAGCTGCTCGAGCGCGTCGAGCAGCGTGGCACCGGACGTGCCCGCGCCCCCACCCGGCCCCGCGGGGCGGTCGGGCGGCGGCACGGGCGCGTCCGTGACCACGTCAGTCGCGGCGCAGCTTGCGGTGGGTCACCCGGTGCGGGCGGGCCGCGTCGGCGCCCAGGCGCTGGACCTTGTTCTCCTCGTAGGACGCGAAGTTGCCCTCGAACCAGTACCAGGCCGCCGGGTCCTCCTCGGTGCCCTCGTACGCGAGGATGTGCGTGGCGACGCGGTCGAGGAACCACCGGTCGTGGGAGACGACCACGGCGCAGCCGGGGAACTCCAGCAGCGCGTTCTCCAGCGAGCCGAGGGTCTCGACGTCGAGGTCGTTGGTCGGCTCGTCGAGGAGCAGCAGGTTGCCGCCCTGCTTGAGGGTCAGCGCCAGGTTCAGGCGGTTGCGCTCACCGCCGGACAGCACGCCCGCGGGCTTCTGCTGGTCCGGGCCCTTGAAGCCGAACGCGGCCACGTAGGCGCGCGAGGGCATCTCGACGTTGCCGACCTTGAGGAAGTCCAGGCCGTCCGAGACGACCTCGAACAGGGTCTTCTTGGGGTCGATGCCGCCGCGGGACTGGTCGACGTACGAGATCGACACGGTCTCGCCGACCTTGAGGTCGCCTCCGTCGAGCGGCTCGAGGCCCACGATGGTCTTGAACAGGGTCGTCTTGCCGACGCCGTTGGGGCCGATGACCCCGACGATGCCGTTGCGCGGCAGCGAGAAGCTCAGGCCGTCGATGAGCGTGCGGCCGTCGAAGCCCTTGTTCAGGTCCTTCGCCTCGATGACCACGTTGCCCAGGCGGGGGCCCGGCGGGATCTGGATCTCCTCGAAGTCGAGCTTGCGCGTCCGCTCGGCCTCGGCCGCCATCTCCTCGTAGCGCGCCAGGCGCGACTTCGACTTCGTCTGCCGGCCCTTGGCGTTGGACCGCACCCACTCCAGCTCCTCCTTGAGGCGCTTGGCGAGCTTGACGTCCTTCTTGCCCTGGACCTGCAGGCGCTCCTGCTTCTTCTCCAGGTACGTGGAGTAGTTGCCCTCGTACGGGTACAGGCGGCCGCGGTCGACCTCGCAGATCCACTCGGCGACGTGGTCGAGGAAGTACCGGTCGTGGGTGACCGCCAGGATCGCACCGGGGTAGGCCTGCAGGTGCTGCTCGAGCCACAGCACCGACTCGGCGTCCAGGTGGTTGGTGGGCTCGTCGAGCAGCAGCAGGTCGGGCTTCTCGAGGAGCAGCTTGCACAGCGCGACGCGGCGGCGCTCACCGCCGGAGAGCACCGACACGTCGGCGTCCGGCGGCGGGCAGCGCAGCGCGTCCATGGCCTGCTCGAGCTGGGCGTCGAGGTCCCACGCGTCGGCCGCGTCGATGGCCTCCTGCAGGTGGCCCATCTCGGCGAGCAGCGCGTCGAAGTCCGCGTCGGGCTCCGCCATCAGCGCGGAGATCTCGTTGTAGCGGTCGAGCTTGCCCTTGATCTCGGCGACGCCCTCCTCGACGTTGCCGAGGACCGTCTTCTCCTCGTTCAGCGGCGGCTCCTGCTGGAGGATGCCGACGGTGTAGCCCGGCGAGAGCCGCGCCTCGCCGTTGGAGGGCTGGTCGATGCCCGCCATGATCTTGAGGATCGTCGACTTGCCCGCACCGTTCGGCCCGACGACGCCGATCTTGGCGCCGGGCAGGAAGTTGAGGGAGACGTCGTCGAGGATGACCTTCTCGCCGTGCGCCTTGCGCGCCTTGTACATGGAGTAGATGAACTCAGCCACTGACTGCTCGTCCGCCTCGGGTCGCTCGGGTGGGTGACGCCGCGGGCCGGTGCGCGCGGGCCGCCGGCTGTGCGCCGGGCAGCGCCGGGCAGGACCGACCTGCGGCGTCGTCGGGTTGCCGATCCACCAGCCTAGGCGATCACCCGCGTCCGACCAGTGCGGGCTCGACCTCCTCGATGCCCGGCACGCCCCACGGGCCCGCGTCGGCGCCGTCCCCCGGCAGGACGGGGGACGCGCCGAGCTCGTCCTGCGGGTCCTCGACCAGGTCGGACACGTCGACGGCGGTGTCCCGCTCGCCGGCCCGGCCCTCCCCCGCGGCCGCGGCGTCCGTCCCGTCGTCCGCGCTCGGCCGCGTCGTCATCGCACGCCGGAAGTGCGCCGTCCCGTACGTCAGGTCGTGCCCCACGGCCGTCGCCTCGATGACGACGTCCGTGCGCGGCCCGTCCTGGGCGACCCACTCGCTCGTCGCGAGCCGCCCGACGACGACCACCGGGTCGCCCTTGCGCAGCGAGTGCCCCAGGTTGAGGGCGGTCTGCCGCCACGCCTTGACCGTGTACCAGACCGTCGGTCCGTCGCGGAACGCCCCGCTCTGCCGGTCGAAGAACCGCCGCGTCGCGCCGAGCCGGAACTGCGCGAACGGGACCCCGCCGTCGTCGGTGTGGAACGAGCGGACCTCCGACCCGATCCAGCCGACGACCGTGACGTCAGGGGTGTGCGTCGCCATGGGATGCCTCCCGTGCCTGGCCCCGCTCCTGCAGGGCGTGAGCCGCCAGCGTCGGGCGACCGCGCCGGCCACGACGGCCCCGCCCCGCGTGCCGGTGCCGTGGCCACGGCCCGGCGGGGCTGTGGGCGGCTCGGCGGTGCGCCCGTCAGGCGCCGGACGACGCCCGCGCGACCAGCTCGCGGACCCGGCGGTGCTCGGCCAGCACGTCCTGCGTCGGTGCGAGCAGCCGCGCGCGGGCGGCGGCCTCGATGACCGCACGCCCCTCGTCGAGGACCCGCTGCGCGGCACGGCGCCCCGCCCGGCGGCGCACCAGCACCGTGGCCACCGCCAGCGCGGCCGCCACCACCAGCACACCCACCGCGACGGGCGTCAGCCAGCCCGGTGCGTCCCACGCCCCCAGCCGTCCCGCCACGTCCGCCGCCCCCGTGAGCAGCCCGAGGCCCAGCACGACCAGCGCCGCGACACCCAGCCCGGCGCCCAGCCCCGAGCGCCGGCTCGTCACCGTCACCGCGGCGAGCGCCTCCGTCACGCCCTGCCGCAGCTCGCCGGCGGTCGCGACCCGCTCGCGCAGGTCAGCCGCCCACCGCGGGGGCAGGCCCTGCGTCACGGACGTCAGCCACGCCGACCGCGTCAGCCCCACGCCCTCGGCGTGCACCTGCCCGAGCTCGGGGAGCCGGGCCGACCCGCCGCGCACGACCGCGCCGACCGCGTCGGCGACCGCCACGAGCCCGGCGGCCTGCGCGAGCCGCTCCACCACGTGCCCGATCGCGAGCTGCGTCGGGGCGGGCTCCCGGGTCGCGACCTGCGTGCCCGCGGTCCGCGCGGCCTGCGCGACCTCCGCCTCGGCGTGCACGGCCGCGACCGACCGGCCCGCGACCGCCTCGGCGAGCGCGGCGCGCAGCCGCCCCACGCCCTCGCCGGTGCGCGCCGACACCTCGTGCACGGGCACGTCGGGCAGGCCGTCCTCGGCGAGCAGCCGGGCGACGTCGGCGAGCAGCTCGCGGCGCACGGGCGGCGGGACGGTGTCGATCTGGTTGAGCACGAGCAGCATCGACGCCGAGCGGCCGGTCAGCCGGCGCAGGTACCCCGAGTGCAGGGCGTCGTCGGCGTACTTCTGCGGGTCGACGACCCACACGGCGAGGTCGACCTGGGGCAGCACCCGGTCCACGACGGCCCGGTGCTCGGGGGCGATCGAGTCGTGGTCGGGCAGGTCCAGCAGCACCAGGCCGCGCAGCGCGGCCTCCGCGTCGCCGTCGAGCTCGCTCTCCCGCTCGATCCGGTGGTCGGGGCCCACGCCGATCCAGTCGAGCAGCGGACCGCCGTCGGCACCCCACACGCACGCGGTGACGGTCGACGTCGTCGGGCGGCGCACGCCCACGTCGGCGAACTGCAGGCCGCTGACGGCGTTGAACAGGCTCGACTTGCCGGACCCGGTGCCGCCGACCAGGGCGACGACGGTGTGGTCGACGCCCAGGTCGAGGCGCTCGCGCACCTGGTCGAGCGTGTCGCCGACGGCGGCGACGACCGTCGGGTCGAGGCGGGTCCCGCCGACGGCCAGCGCGGCCTCGAGGGCCTCGACGCGCGCGGCGAGCTCGGCCGTGCGGGCGCCGTGGACCGCGCCCGCCGGCGCGTCGTCGGGCACGACCCCGGGCGCGTCGCCGTCACCCAGGTCCGCCAGGACGTCCGCGACGGGGTGCACGGACGCGGCGGGCACGGGTACCGGTGCCGGCACGTGCTGGTCGGGGAGCATCTCCTCGTCCTCGGGACCCGTGCCGGTGCTGCGACCCTCGCTGTGCGCGCCTGCGCTCATGTCAGCCCCTTGAGGACGGCCAGCCGTAGCCGCAGGCGCGAGGACGCGTCCTCGGCCAGGTCCGGGTCGGACAACGTGCTGCCCGCGGCGTCACGCTCGAGGCCGACCTGGTCGCGCGCCCGGTCGGCGAGGTCGTCGCGCAGGTGCTCGACGAGCGG